>JAUQYB010000134.1 GCA_030837825.1 Albidovulum sp. | reverse complement strand
CCTCGGCCGTGGCCCGGGATTTGCCATGTCGGGCGAGGCGGCGCTGAAGCTCAAGGAAACCTGCCGCATCCATGCCGAGACCTATTCCTCGGCCGAGGTGCTGCACGGGCCGGTCAGCATCGTCGGGCAGGGGTTCCCGGTCCTGGCCTTCGCCGCCGCCGACGCGGCCGAGGAAAGCGTCGTCGCGGTGGCCGACGCGCTGGCCGGAAAGGGCGCCGAGGTCTTCGCCACCTCGGACCGGGTGCGCCGGGCCCGGCCGCTGCCGGTTGTGCGCACCGACCACCCGCTGACCGATCCCCTCGCGCTCATCGTGTCGTTCTATGCGATGGTGGAGGCGGTGGCCCGCGCCCGCGGCATCGACCCGGACCGGCCGCGCCACCTCAGCAAGGTGACGGAGACGCTCTGATGGCCGGAACGCTTTTCCGCGGTGCGGACATCTTCGATGGCGACCGGCTGGGGCCGGGATCGCTGCTGGTGGAGGCGGGGCGGATTTCGGCGATCCTTCCCCCCGATACCGCCGTTCCGGGGGCGAGGCTCGTCGAGCTTGACGGCGGAACGCTGGCGCCGGGGTTCGTCGATCTTCAGGTGAACGGCGGCGGCGGGGTGATGTTCAACGACGCTCCCGGGGTGGCGACGCTGGCCCGCATGGCCGAGGCCCATGCCGGGCTCGGCACGCTGGCGTTTCTGCCGACGCTCATCACCGACACGCCCGAGATCACCCGCGCCGCGGTGGATGCGGTGGCGCGGGCGGTGGCAGAGGGCATTCCGGGCATCGCCGGGCTGCATCTGGAAGGGCCGCATCTGAGCCTCGCGCGCAAGGGCGCGCATGATCCCGCGCTGATCCGGCCGATGACCGGGGATGACCTGAGCTTTCTGCTCGAAGCGGCCCGGAAGCTGCCCCGGCTTCTTGTCACGATCGCCCCGGAAAGCGTTGCCGCAGAACAGATTTCCGCAATGGCGAAGGCCGGGATCATGGTCTCGCTCGGCCATACCGACGGGGGCTTTGACACCTGCCGCGCGGGGTTCGCGGCGGGCGCACGGGTGGTCACGCATCTTTTCAACGCGATGAGCCAGCTCGGCAACCGCGAGCCGGGGCTGGTGGGCGCGGCGCTGGCGACGGGCGCGGTTTCCGCCGGGCTGATTGCCGATGGCATTCATGTCCATGCCGCGACGATCCGCGCGGCGCTGGCGGCCAAGGCCGGGCCGGGGGGCCTCTTCCTCGTCACCGACGCGATGGCGCCCGCCGGCACCGACATGGCGGCATTCCGGCTTAACGGCCGCGAGATCCGGCGCGAGGGCGGCCGGCTGACGCTTGCCGAAGGCACGCTTGCCGGGGCCGATCTCGAGATGGCGCGCGCGCTGGCGGTGCTGACGCGCGATGTCGGCGTGGCGCTCGACCGTGCGCTTGCGATGGCGACGTCGATCCCGGCGCGTGTCCTGGGGCGCGGCGACCGCCACGGCACGCTCGCGCCGGGGCGGGCGGCCGATTTCGTGCATCTTCAGCCAGACCTTTCCCTGGCCGCGGTCTGGCGCGGAGGGGAGCGTATGACGGTGCTCGGCGCGGGCGGATAGGATTATCCGATAATCGGTATTATGTCATCTAAACTGATACCCCGAACAAGCCGATGCTGGACCTTGCCCCCTGTTGCTTCTAAACCTGTCGCACCAAAGCCGGAGCGCGTGCATGACCTTCAGCCGAGCGATCAAGATCGCCCCGTCGATCCTTTCCGCCGATTTCGCCGACTTCGGCCGCGAAATCGCTGCGATCGAGGCGCACGGCGCCGACTGGGTCCATGTCGACGTGATGGACGGGCATTTCGTGCCGAACCTCACTTTCGGGCCGCCGCTCTGCAAGGCGATCCGCAAGCACATCGCCACGGTCATGGACGTGCATCTGATGATCGCGCCGGTCGACCCCTTCATCGACGCCTTCGCCGAGGCCGGCGCCGACATCATCACCGCCCATCTGGAGGCCGGGCCGCACATTCACCGCACCTTGCAAGCTATTCGTTCGACAGGTAAAAAGGCCGGCCTTGCGCTCAATCCCGGAACCCCGGCCGAGTCCGCGGCGCCGCTTCTCGACCTGTGCGACCTGATCTGCGTGATGACCGTGAATCCCGGCTTCGGCGGGCAGAAATTCATTCATTCCCAGATAGATAAGGTGCGTTCCTTGCGCAAGGCGATCGGTGACCGGCCGGTCCATATCGAGATCGACGGCGGCATCACCCCCGAAACCGCGCCGCTTGTCACCGCCGCGGGCGCCGACGTGCTGGTGGCCGGATCGGCCGTCTTCAGCGGCGGGTCGGTCGCCGACCCCGCGCCCTACGGCGCCAATATCCGCGCGATCCGTTCCGCCGCCGAGGCGGCGATGCGCTAGGAGGACGTCATGGCCGTATCCCCGCCGGTCTGCGATTTCGGCCGCAAGGCACCGGCGTTCACCCTGCCCGGCACCGATGGCCGCGCCTGGTCGCTCGATGACATCCGGGGGCCGCGGGGCACGCTGGTGATGTTCATCTGCAACCATTGTCCCTACGTCCAGGCGGTGATCGACCGGATCGTGCGCGACGCCAGGGCGTTGCAGGCCGAGGGCATCGGAGTGGTCGCGATTTCGGCCAATGACGCGACCGAATATCCGGCCGACAGCTTCGCCAACATGACGGCCGAGGCCGGGAGGCACGCCTTCACCTTCCCCTACCTTTACGACGAAAGCCAAGACACCGCAAAGGCTTACGTGGCGTCCTGCACGCCGGACTTCTTCGGCTACAACGCCGGTCTGGAACTGCAGTATCGCGGCCGGCTCGATGCCTCGGGCCGCCAGCCCGCCCTCCCTGACGCGCGCCGCGAGCTTTACGAGGCGATGATCCGGATCGCCGAAACCGGCAAAGGGCCGGAAGATCAGGTGCCTTCGATCGGATGTTCGATCAAGTGGAAGGCGGCGTGACCGGCGCTGCCGCGGCGGTCAACACATGCAAAAGTGGATATGTGGCGCAATCGCCTGTATGATGCCGCGACGCCCGGGTGGGAGGCGAAGATGACCACGCTTGTGACCCCCGAGGTCAGGGGTTTCTTCGACGAGGCCACGAACACGATCACCTATGTCGTGAAGGACCCCGGCAGCCCCGCCTGCGCGATCGTCGATTCCGTCCTGGATTTCGACTATGCGTCGGGGCGCACCGGCACCGGCTCGGCCGATGCGATCGTCACCCATGTGACGGCCGAGGGGCTGGCAGTCGACTGGATTCTGGAAACCCATGTCCATGCCGACCACCTGTCGGCCGCGCCCTATCTCCAGGAGCGTCTGGGCGGCAGGATCGGGATCGGCGCGAACATCACCGTGGTGCAGGAAACCTTCGGCAAGATCTTCAACGAAGGCACCGAGTTCCAGCGCGACGGAAGCCAGTTCGACCGGCTCTTCCGCGAAGGCGACGGCTTCACGATCGGCGCGCTCAGCGGCCATGTCCTGCACACGCCGGGCCACACGCCGGCCTGCCTGACCTATGTCATCGGCGATGCGGCCTTCGTCGGCGACACGCTCTTCATGCCCGACTTCGGCACCGCGCGCTGCGACTTCCCCGGCGGCTCGGCCGCGATGCTCTACAACTCGATCCAGAAGATCCTCGCCCTGCCCGACGCGACGCGCCTCTTCGTCGGCCACGACTACAAGGCGCCGGGCCGCGACGCCTTCGCCTGGGAAACGACGGTTGTCGAGGAAAGGACGCGCAACGTCCACATCGGCGCCGGCCGGTCGCAGGCGGAGTTCGTCGCGATGCGCGAGGCGCGCGACAGGACGCTCGCCATGCCGCGGCTGATCATCCCGTCCTTGCAGGTGAACATGCGTGCGGGCCAGATGCCGCCCGCCGAGGACGACGGCAGGACCTATCTCAAGGTGCCGCTCAACACGCTCTGACAGCGACGTTCAGACGATGGCCTTTTCCAGGAACGGCCGGCCCTCCAGCACCCGCTCGGGGCCGAGCGGCGAGAGGTCGAGGCTCCGGTAGCCGCCGTGCAGGATCAGTTCGGCCATCCCCCGCCCCACCGCTGGCGACTGCTGCAACCCGTGGCCCGAGAAGCCGGCCGCGACATGGAAATTGGCGTGGCCCGGCCAGCGGCCGAGGATCGCGTTCTGGTCGAGCGTGTTGTAGTCGTAGTGCCCGACCCAGAGCCTGAGCACCTTGGCAGCGTCGAAGCCTTCGGCGCGGTTGTAGAGCTTCGGCCAGATCAGCTCCTCGAACTGCTCGTGATCGGGCTCCCAGTCGCCGGGGTCGCAGGGGCCGTCGTCGTCGGGCACGGTGGCGGCGATCCAGGCCCCGTGCTCGGGGCGCAGGTAGATGCCGGAATGGTCGATGATCAGCGGCGCCTCGGGGTGGCGCGCGTTCGGGGCGTCGACGACGAAGACGGTGCGCTTGCGCGGCTCGACCGGCAGCGCGATCCCCGCCATCGCGCAGATCGCGGTCGATCCGGTGCCGGCGGAGCAGAGGAAGGCGCCGCCCTCGATCCGCCGTCCGCCCTCGGTCAGCGCCGCCAGCACCCGGTCGCCGGCGCAAACGAGCCCGGTCACGCGGTCGGTCAGGAACACCGCTCCCATCGCGCGGGCGGCGTTGCGGAACCCGTGCAGTAGCCCCATGTTGTCGAACCAGCCTTCGTCGCGCGAGCCGATGCTGCCGGCGGTCACGTCGTCGAAGCGCATCCAGGGAAAGCGGCGGGCGAGAGCGTCGGGCCCAAGCACCTCGGTCGTGGCGCCGAGCCCGCGTTGCATCGCCGCCAGATCCTCGAGCGTGCGGGCGCCCTCTTCGGTGCCCGAGAGGAACAGGTAGCCGTTCTCCTTCAGCCCGAGCGTGGGCACGCCGCCCTCCGGCCCGATCCGTTCGGCGAAGTCGCGGATGAAGGCGGCGCCGAAGCGCGAGATCTCTACGTTCACCGGGTTGGAGAACTGGAGCCTGACCGAGGCGACCGACAGCGCGGTCGCGGACTGCGCATAGGTCGGGTCCTTCTCGATCACCGTCACCTTCAGGCCCGGCGACAGCTTCATCAGCCACCAGGCGGTTGCCGCGCCGGTCACCGCACCCCCGATGATCACCACATCCGAATGCGTCCTGTCCATCTTCTGCCCCGATTTCTGATCGCGCCCATAGGTAACAGGCCCGGTGGAAAGGGAAAGGGCAACTCTCGACAGAATCCCGCGGACATGGCAATTAGGGGTCGGGGATGTAGCTGTGGCCTTGCTTTCGCTGACGGCAGGACAGGCTGTCGTGTCGGCATGTCCGTCCGCGCGGAGGAACCGTTTCGGCCTGGCCGAGCGACCCCGGTCGTATTGAGGCTCGATGATGTCCGCCCCCGCCAACGCACTTGTCGAACACCTCGAGCGCGTGATCGAGGCGAGTTCGATCGAGGAAATCTGGTCGCTGCATCTGGCGAAGATGGACGAATACGGCTTCTCGCGGCTGCTCTACGGCTTCACCCGCTTTCGCACCACGAATTCCTTCGGCAGCGCCGAGGACGTGCTGGTGCTGTCGAACCACCCGGAGGAATACCTTGCCGCCTTCGTCCAGAGCGGCGCCTATGCCCAGGCTCCGATGGTGAAATGGGCCGCCGCCAATGAAGGCGCCTGTTCCTGGCGGCTGATCGGCGAGGTCGCGGCCTCCGGGCAGCTCACCCCGGCGCAGAAGCGCATCCTCGAGCTGAACGAGCGCCACGGAGTCCACGCCGGCTATTCGATCAGCTTCCGCGACGTTTCGGTCCGCGCCAAGGGCGCGATCGGCCTTTGCGCCCGGCCGGGCATGCGCCAGCACGAGGTCGATGCGATCTGGAGCGAACACGGCCGCGAGATCACGGTGATCAACAACCTGACCCATCTCAGGATCACCGCGATGCCCTTCGCCTCCTCCCGCCGGGCGCTGACGCCGCGCCAGCGCGAGGCGCTGGAATGGGTGGGCGACGGCAAGACCACGCAGGACATCGCCACGATCATGGGCCTGACCTCGGCCACGGTGGAAAAGCACCTCCGGCTCGCCCGCGAGGCGCTCGACGTCGAGACGACCGCCCAGGCGGTGCTCAAGGCCTCGTTCCAGAACCAGATTTTCGTGCTGCCGGCATGACGCACGGCCGCCGGCACACCGCGGTTCTTTGCATGGAATTTCCGTAGGGTAAGGATTCCCTGACTTCCGGAATGCCGGGCAAGCTGGCAATACTCCGATAGTTCCGTGAGTGGTGGCATTGGCCAGGAACAGCGGCCCGGACCAACCTGCGATTTGCGGGGGAAAGGGCAGCCCGGGAAACCGGACGCTGGGCCTGTCGGATGTATTGTCCATCCGGCAGTCCCGGCACCAGACGCGCCCTGTCCTCATCCCCAACAGGTGCTGGCGCGCTTCATGGGCGGTGCGTATCCCCGACGGGATGCGCACCGCCTTTTTTCCGCCGGTGGGCGGATCGCCAGCAGAAAGGGGCCGCGCGATGGCGGCCCCTCGGGGTCTCGACAGAAGCCGGGTCCGGTCAGAGACGGGGCTCAGGCGCCGCGGGTCTTGGCGACCTCGGCGGCGAAGTCCTCCTTCTCCTTCTCGATGCCCTCGCCGACGGCGACGCGGGCAAAGCCGGTGACCTCGACCCCGGCATCCCGGGCGGCCTGGGCCACGGTGATGTCGGGGTTGATCACGAACTTCTGGCCGAGCAGGGTGACTTCCTCGAAGAACTTCGCCATCCGGCCGACGATCATCTTCTCGATGACCGCCTCGGGCTTGCCCGACTCGCGCGCCTGTTCGGTCAGCACCGCCTTTTCCCGCTCGATCAGCGCGGGGGGAAGGTCTGCCTCGCTGAGCGAGGCGGGCGCGGTCGCGGCGACGTGCATCGCGATCTGCTTGCCGATCGCCGCGGCCTTGTCCTTCGGGCCCTTCAGCGCGACCAGGACGCCGATCTTGCCCATGCCCTCGGCGGCGGCGTTGTGGACGTAGGAAACGACGGTGTCGCCCTCCAGCACATGCATCCGTCGCAGGTTCATGTTCTCGCCGATCCGCGCGATCGCCTCGGTGACGACCTCCTCGACCGGGGTGCCGTTCAGATGGGTGGCGCGCAGGACCTCGACGCTTTCCCCGGTCTGCAGCGCCAGATCGGTGATGTCGCGGACCATCTGCTGGAAGTCGGCATTCTTGGCCACGAAGTCGGTTTCCGAGTTGATCTCGATGGCGACACCCCGGCCGTCGCTGACCGCGATGCCGACGAGCCCCTCGGCCGCGACCCGGCCCGACTTCTTGGCTGCCTTGGCAAGGCCCTTGGTGCGCAGCCAGTCGACCGCGGCTTCCATGTCGCCGTCGGTCTCGGTCAGGGCCTTCTTCGCATCCATCATGCCTGCGCCGGTGGTGTCGCGCAGTTCCTTCACCATTTGTGCGGTGATCGCCATGTCCGGCTCTCCTTCAACTTCGGATGGGCAACTTCAGGTGGGTCGGGCGGGGGACGCGCCATCGCCCTGTGAGCGGCAGAGCGGAGGCACGCAGGCCCCCTGCCCGTCGGGTATCGGCCTTGTCAGGCCTCGGCGACGGTCTCTTCCGCCGGCGCCTCTTCCAGCGCGCCGAGGTCGATGCCGGCCGCACCCATCTGCGCCGACATGCCGTCAAGCGCTGCACGGCTGACGAGGTCGCAGTAAAGCGCGATGGCGCGGGCAGCGTCGTCGTTGCCGGGGATCACGTAGTCGACACCCTTGGGCGAGCAGTTGGTGTCGACCACCGCCACGACCGGAATGCCGAGCTTCTGCGCCTCGAGGATGGCGAGGTCTTCCTTGTTCACGTCGATGACGAAGATCAGGTCCGGCAGGCCGCCCATCTCGCGGATGCCGCCGAGCGCGGCCTGGAGCTTGGCCTGCTCGCGCTCCATGCCGAGCCGTTCCTTCTTGGTCAGGCCCGCGGCGCCGCCGCCCAGAACCTCGTCGATCTGCTTCAGCCGGCTGATCGACTGGGAAACGGTCTTCCAGTTGGTCAGCGTGCCGCCGAGCCAGCGGTGGTTCATGTAGTATTGCGCGCATTTCTCGGCCGCCTCGGCGACCGGCTTCTGCGCCTGCCGCTTGGTGCCGACGAAGAGGATGCGGCCGCCCTTGGCCACCGTCTCGCGGATCACGTTCAGCGCCGCGTCGAGCATCGGCACGGTCTGCGTCAGGTCGATGATGTGGATGCCGTTGCGGTCGCCGTAGATGTATTCGGCCATCCGCGGGTTCCAGCGCTGGGTCTGGTGACCGTAGTGAACGCCAGCTTCCAGAAGCTGACGCATCGAGAAATCGGGGAGCGCCATGTCCATTTCCTTTCCGGTTTGCGCCTCGGCGAAGCCATCAGGGATCGCCCCCAACCGGCGGACCTTGTCGGGATTTCTCCCCGAAAGGCCCAAGCTTCGCCTGTGAAGTGGGGGGCGCATACGGCAAACGGGGAAGAAAGGCAACCCCCCTTCCCCGTCCGGCGCCGCCGGGCCGCGACGGGTGCGGCCCGGGAGGTGCCGGTGTCAGCCCGAGGTCCCGTTCTCGCCGGTCTCGCAGATGTCCCGCGTGTCGCGCACGAAGCCGGCGTCGCGGGGGTCGTCGGGATCGGGGGGCGGCATGACGCCAAGCCGCCCCATCATCGCCGACAGGATGCGCTGCCGCAGTCGGGAAAGACGCATGATCCGCCTCCCCTACTGGCGCGGCGGCAGGACATGGCGCATCACCGCCCGCCCCACCCGGTCGCGTTCAAGGCCGAGGTCGCGCAGGAGGTAGTCCGGCAGGTCGGCCGTGCAGCGACGGAACCGGCGCTGCGCCTGCCATTCCTGCCATGCCTTGCGTATCGGTTGAATCATCTCTCACTCCTTTCGGATGTCCGGTCCGGTTCAGGCCGCCGCGTGCACGCAGCGCTGGCCGATGGCGCCGACATGACTCAGGTCGGTGCCGCAGCAGCCGCCCAGCACCCGCAGCCCCGGCAGAAGCGCCATCAGCGCGCGGTAGTCGCCGGCAAGCTCGGCCGGATCGCCGGCGTCAAGCTCGGTCGCCGCGTCAAGCTCGGCATGGCTCTTGCGCGAGGCATTGGCGCGGACCATGCCGATGCGTTCCGTCCAGTCGCCCGCCAGTACCGGACGGAAGTGGTCGGGATGGGCGCAGTTGACGCCATACCAGGCCACCCAGCCGCCGGTCGCGGCCTCGGTCTCGGCAATCGCCTCGCCGAGCGGCTGGCCGGTGACGAGGCGGCCATCCGTCTCGACCGTGAACGAGACCACGACCGGCACATCGGCCATGAGCGCGGCGCGGGCGATGCCGATGCCTTCGGCGGCGCTGGCGATCGTGGTCGCGGTCACCAGGTCGACGCCGGCCGCGGCCAGGGTGCGGACCTGGCGCCCGTGCGCCTCCTCGGCCTCGGCGACGGTCAGGAAGCGGTCCGGCGCATAGGCATCGCCATGCGGCCCGACCACGCCGTTCACCAGGATCCCAGCCGGGGCCGCATCGGCGGAGGTCGCCAGATCGCGCGCGAAGACCACGGCGTCGCGGTTCACCCGGTCGATCTCGTCCGGCGACAGGCCGATGATCCCGCCCCAGCCCGCGCCCGAGCGCCAGGTCACGGTATCGAGCACGAAGCCCGCGCCGTGACGCCGCGCCTGCGCCAGGTAGCGCCGGAAGTAGGCGTGAAGCCGGGACCGCCCCGCCGCGTCCGCGAGAAGCGGGAAGGAGGCGAAATGCGGCAGCTCGACACCATCGTGGAAGATCAGCGTGGTCTCGAGCCCGCCGTCCGTCAGCCAAATGCGTTCGGCCATGCGCGCCCGAAGCGCGCGGGTTCTCAAAGAAGTCATTCAATTCTCCATCGAAACAACAGGCCGAAAGACCTAGCGGATCGTCGCTTTTCGCGAAACCGGGAACGTGGTATAGATAGGATCGTTTCAGAAAAATCGTTTGCGTTCCAATGTTGTATCGAGTCCGCCGCCGGCCCGCGCCGGACGCCGGGACAGGTAAAACCTTACCGGCGGTACAGTTCATTTCAGGAGAAACGCGCAAGATGCCCCGTAACGCCTGCAAGGGCCCGGAAACCCGGGCCCGCATCCTCGACATTGCCCAGGCGGCGATCCTCCAGAAGGGATTCGACGCCACCTCGATCGAGGAGATCGTCGTCGCCGCCGACCTCACCAAGGGCGGCTTCTTCTACCACTTCCCCGACAAGAGCGCGCTCGCCCGCGCGCTGATCGAACGCCACATCGCCGTCGAGGACGAGATTTTCGACGGGCTCTGGTCCCGCGCGGGCGAGCTGAGCGACGATCCGCTGCATTCGGCGCTGATCGGCCTCAAGCTCATGGCCGAGATGCTGGCCGACATTCCGAACGGCCATCCCGGCTGCATCGTCGCCACCGCGGCCTATCAGGACCGGCTTTTCGACGCCGAGGTGCGCGAGCTGAACCGCCGGGCGGTTCTCGGCTGGCGGGCGCGGTTCAGGGGCGTCTTCGACGGGATCGCCGCCCTCTATCCGCCGCGCGATGAGGTCGATCTCGACGCGCTGGCCGACATGGTCTCGACCGTGGTGGAGGGCGGGATCGTCATGGGCAAGGCGCTGGGCGAGCCGCAGATGGTCGTCGGGCAGATCCTGCTCTTCCGGCAGTTCGTGAAGCAGACCTTCCAGCCGCTGCCCAACTGAGGCCGCGTCGGAGGTGGCGGCGGCTTGTGTCCGGGGCCGGCTCTGGGCACGATGCGCCGGCCAGTCGAAAGGACCGACCGATGCCGCTGCCCGCCTTCATCCGCGCCCTGCCCGCGCTCGACCTGCCCTTTCCCGACGACGCCGTCCGGACCAATGCCGTGCGGTCGGATGCGGGGTTGGTGGTGTTCTTCACCTTCCTGAAGGATTTCGATCTGCCGCCGCATTCCCACAAGGGCCAGTGGGGCACGGTGCTGGAGGGGGCGATCGAACTGACCCTCAACGGCGTGACCCGGCGCTACGGCCCGGGAGAGCCCTACGACATCGCCGCGGGCACGGTGCATTCGGCGCGCATTCCCGCCGGCACCGTCGTCATGGACGTCTTCGAGGAACCCGACCGCTACCGGTTGCGCGGCTGAGGCGGCCGGCGCTTGCCTGCCCGGCGGTTTCGCGGCAAGGAACGGCATGCGCTCGCCCCCCGACATCCTCTGCATCGGCTCGGTCCTGTGGGACATCATCGGCCGCACCCCCGCCCACATGGCCGTCGGCGCCGACGTGCCGGGGCGGATCACCCGGGCGCCCGGCGGGGTCGCGCTCAACATCGCCGTGACGCTGGCGCGGTTCGGGCTTTGCCCCGCGCTTCTCAGCGCGATCGGCCGGGACGCCGAGGGCGACGAGCTTGTGGCAGCCTGCCGCCGCCTCGGGCTTCTGACCGACCACCTCTATCGCTCCGACGACCTGCCGACCGACCGATACATGGCGGTCGAAGACGGCAACGGGCTTGTCGCCGCCATCGGCGACGCCCATTCGCTCGAGGCCGCCGGCGACAGGATCCTGCGCCCCCTCGGCGACGGCAGGCTCGGCTCGGCACGGGCACCCTGGGCAGGGCCCGTCGCGCTCGACGGCAACCTCACGCAGGGGCTTTTGGCCGAGATCGCCGCCTCGCCACTCTTCGCCGCGGCCGACCTGCGCGTGGCGCCCGCCTCGCCCGGCAAGGCAGAACGGCTCCTGCCGCTCCTGCCGGCCGGGCGCGCCACGCTCTATGTCAACCTCGAGGAGGCCGGCCGTCTCTGCCAACGCCGCTTCGCCACTGCGCCCGAGGCGGCCGAGGGGCTTCTCGCGCGCGGCGCCGCCCGCGTCCTTGTCACCGACGGTGCGCGGGTCAGCGCCGATGGTGCGCCGGAGGGCATCCTGACGGCCGAGCCGCCCGAGGTGCCGGTAACCCGGATCACCGGCGCGGGCGACACGTTCATGGCCGCCCACATCGTCGCCGAACGGCGCGGCGGGAACCGCGCCGCGGCCCTTCACGCGGCCCTCGCCGCCGCCGCCAACCACGTTTCGGGAGATATCGGACCATGACCGCGCCCCTCGCCTTCTCCGCCGAAGTCACGCGGGCCCGCCAGACGGGCGCGCCGATCGTTGCGCTGGAATCGACGATCATCACCCACGGGATGCCCTTCCCGCAGAACCTCGAAACCGCCCGGCGGGTCGAGGCCGAGGTGCGCGCCGCAGGTGCCGTCCCGGCGACCATCGCGGCGATCGCCGGCCGGCTGCACATCGGCCTCGAGCCGGCCGAACTCGAAGGCTTCGCCTCCGCCACGGGCGTGATGAAGCTGTCGCGGGCCGACCTCGCCGCCTGCCTCGCCAGCGGACGGACCGGCGCCACCACCGTCGCCGCGACGATGATCGCGGCGCATCTGGCCGGGATCGCGGTCTTCGCCACCGGCGGCATCGGCGGTGTCCACCGCGGCGCCGAGACGAGTTTCGACGTCTCGGCCGACCTGCACGAACTGGCCCGCACCCCGGTCACCGTGGTCGCCGCCGGCGCCAAGGCGATCCTCGACCTGCCGAAGACGCTCGAGGTTCTGGAAACGCTCGGCGTGCCGGTGATCGCGGTGGGTCAGGACGAGTTTCCCGCCTTCTGGTCGCGGTCCTCCGGCCTGCCCGCGCCGCTCAGGATGGACCGGCCCGAGGAGATTGCGCGCGCCCACCTGATGCGCGCGCGGCTGGGGATCGGGGGCGGCCAGCTCGTCGCCAACCCGATCCCGGCGGAGGACGAGATCCCGCGCGAGCGGATCGTGCCGGCGATCGAAGCGGCGCTTGCCGAGGCCGCCGCCCGGGGAATCGCCGCGAAGGAGGTGACGCCCTTCCTCCTTTCCCGCATCTTCGAACTGACCGACGGCCGCTCGCTTCCTGCCAACATCGCGCTTGTCCTCAACAACGCCCGCATGGCCGCGAGGATCGCCGCCGCCATCGTGACAGAGCGTGCCGCCACCCCATTGTGAGGCCGCGCGCGACCGCCTACAGTCGCCCTCGCAACGGGGATCGGGGGCGATGACAGCCAGGCAGGACGGCCCGGATCAGGGACCTGCGGCCCAGGGGCCGCGACGTCGCGGGATCGTCGCGCGGGCGCGCGCCAATTTCCTGACCGGTCTCGTCGTGATCGCGCCGATCGGGCTGACGCTCTGGCTGATCTGGACGGTGGCCGGCTGGATCGACGGCTGGGTGCTGCCCTTCGTGCCGGCCGCCTACCAGCCCGACCGGCTGATCAGGGACGTGTTCGGCGAGGACACCGCGATCAACCTGCGCGGTGTCGGCGTCATCTTCTTTTTGATCTTCACCGTCTTCGTCGGCTGGGTCGCCAAGGGTCTGATCGGCCGCTCGCTGATCGCCTGGGGCGAAAGCCTCGTCGACCGGATGCCGATCATCCGCTCGATCTACAACGGCGTGAAACAGGTGGCCGAAACCGTCTTCACCCAGTCCGATGCCAAGTTCGACAAGGCCTGCCTCGTCCAGTATCCCCGGCTGGGAATGTGGGGGATCGGCTTCGTCTCGACCTCGGCCAAGGGCGAGATCCTCGAGAAGCTCCCCGAGGACGAGGTGCTGACGGTGTTCCTTGCCACGACGCCGAACCCGACCTCCGGCTTCCTGCTCTACGTGCCCAGGCGGGACGTGATCTTCCTCGACATGTCGGTCGAGGACGCGGCCAAACTGATCATCTCGGCGGGCCTCGTCTATCCGCCTGCGCCGCGCCGGCCCGAACCCGCGCCGCCGCCCGGCTGAGGCCCCCCGTCAGCCGAACATCCGCGGCAGGTCGACCGAGCTTTCGCGGTTGAGCTTGTCGCCATGTTCGGCCAGGAACGTTTCGGTCGCGGCGATCCCCGCCTCCTTCAGCGCGAACAGAAGGCCCGGCGTCGGCGTGAGCTTGCTTGAAGCGGAAAGCGCGTCCATCAACCCGTCGTCGGCGATGACATGGACCAGCACGTCCTTCATCGCCTCGCCGCTCACCGCTCCCGACCGGATCAGCCGCTTGACGAAATTGATCGAACGGAGCTCGGCCAGAAGCGAGGCGTTGAAGCTGATCTCGTTGATCCGGTCCTGGATTTCGGCGGCGATCCGCGGCACCGCGTCGCGGACCAGGGGATTGATGCTGACGACGACGATGTCGCGCGGCAGGCTCCTTGCGTAGAGCGGAAAGAGCGCCGGGTTGCCGGTGTAGCCGCCGTCCCAGTAGGCCTCTGCCCGCCCGGTCGCCGGATCCTCGATCTCCACCGCCTGGAAGATCGTGGGCAGGCAGGCCGAGGCGAGGATCACCTCCGGTGTGATCTCGCACGAGGGGAAGACCCGGATCCGGCCGGTGCGCACGTTCGTCGCCGCCACGAAGAAGTCCGGGCCCGGCGCGCCACGGACATGCTCGAACTCGAAGGCCTGGGCGACCCGCTCCAGGGGGTTCCTGTAGAAGGGCCCGAAATCATAGGGGCTGAAGAGGCGCGAGGCGACATCCACCGGCGAGAGCGGCGCGAGCCGCTCGGTCACGCCCGACCAGATGCCGGCCAACGGCAGGAAGGCGCGGAACCAGTCGCCAAGCCGCATGTCGCCGACCGCCCCGACCTGCTCCCAGAGCCAGTCGAGGCTTTCCCGCGCCGCCGCGCGCCCGCCTCGGGCAAGGCCGGACTTCACCGCCGCCCCGTTCAGCGCCCCGGCCGAGGTGCCGGATATTCCCGCGATCTCGATGTCCTCCTCGCGCAGGAGCCGGTCGAGCACGCCCCAGGTGAAGGCGCCGTGCGCGCCCCCGCCCTGAAGCGCGAGGTTGATCCTGCGCATCGCCGGCTCTCCCTTCGATCTGGCGAAACCATCCCGGGTGGGGGGCAGCGCCCCTTCTTCCCGCGCGCGTCCCGCCCTCAGAGCGCGGTCCAGCCGCCGTCGACGGAAATCGTCGTGCCGGTGATCTGCACGGCCGCCTCCGAACAGAGAAAGACCGCCGTGCCGCCGATCTCCTCCACCGTCGCAAACTGCTTGGACGGCTGGCGGTCCAGCATCACCTCGCGGATCACCGTCTCGCGGTCCATGTCGTGCACCTTCATCTGGTCGGGGATCTGCGCCTCGACGAGCGGCGTCAGCACATAGCCCGGGCAGATCGCGTTCACCGTGATCCCCTGGCCCGCAGTCTCGAGTGCGGCGGTCTTGGTCAGGCCGACCAGCCCGTGCTTGGCCGCGACATAGGCCGACTTGAAGGGCGAGGCGGTGAGCCCGTGCGCCGAGGCGATGTTGACGATCCGGCCCCAGCCCTTCTTGCGCATTCCCGGCAGCGCCGCGGCCGTGGTGTGGAACGCCGACGAAAGGTTGATCGCCAGGATCGCGTTCCATTTCTCGACCGGAAACTCCTCGATCGGTGCGACGAACTGGATGCCGGCGTTGTTCACCAGAATGTCGCAGCCGCCGGCTTGCGCCACCAGCGCCCGGCATTCCTCGCCCTTCGACATGTCGGCCTTGATGTAGCGCGCCTTCACGCCGAATTCCCTGGCCAGATCGGCGGCAAGCTTGTGGTCCTCGTCGCGGTCGGTGAAGGAGTTGAGAATGACATCCGCGCCTGCCCGGGCCAGTTCGCGCGCCGTGCCGAGGCCGATCCCGGAGTTGGAGCCGGTGACGATGGCGGTCTTGCCGGAAAGGGACATGTTCGCCTCCTGTGGTTTTTGCGATGCAGAAAACATAGACGCTGCAGGCGCAAAATCCACCGCCTTCACGCCATCGTGGGGGGGGAGATGCGACCGCCTCGCGATTCGCGGCATCGGCGGCCCGGTGGCAGCGTCCGGCGGCATAAAAAAACGCCCGCACGAGGCGGGCGTTAAGTCATTGAGGCAGGTTTCATACAGGCAAGAAACCTATCGAGCAGTGACCACTTTATACGCGGTCCTTCGCCGGCGGCCAAGCTAAAAGTTTGAAAAGGCAGGGAAGCGGCGATAGCGTCGCGGCCGGCAGGCACCGGCAGCGGGGATTGTTGCGCAAATGCGACCGGAGTTTTTCAAGCGGGCGGGGAAGACCTTCGCCCTCATCCTCGGGCTTGTCGCGGCCGCTCCGGCGGGGGCAGAGCCGCAGCACGGCATAGCTATGTATGGGCGCCCCGCGCTCCCACCCGATTTTGTGTCGCTGCCCTATGTCAACCCCGATGCGCCCAAGGGCGGCAGGATCGTCTTCGGCGAGCCGGGCGGCTTCGATTCGCTCAACCCCTGGATCCTCAAGGGCAACGCGCCCTGGGGCCTCGGCCTGCACACGGTGGAGACGCTGATGGGCCGGTCGATCGACGAGCCATTCACGCTCTACGGCCTTCTCGCCGAATCGGTGGAGACCGACGATGCCCGCTCCTGGGTCGAATTCACCCTCAGGCCCGAGGTGCGATTCTCCGACGGCAGCCCCGTCACCATCGAGGACGTGATGTGGAGCTACGAGACCCTGGGCACCCAGGGTCATCCGCGCTACCAGACCGCCTGGGCCAAGGTGGCGAAGATGGAGCAGACCGGCGAGCGGTCGGTCCGCTTCACCTTCAACACGCCCGACCGGGAGCTTGCCCTGCTGATGGGGATGCGGCCGATCCTGAAGAAGGCGCAGTGGCAGGGCAAGGATTTCGCCGCGAGCACGCTCGAGGTGCCGGTGGGCTCGGGTCCCTATGTGGTCGATGGCTTCGAGCCCGGCCGCTTCATCACCTTCCGCCGCAACCCCGATTACTGGGGCAGGAATCTCGCGTTCAACCGCGGCCAGAACAACTTCGACGAGATCCGCTACGACTATTTCGGCGACGGCGACGTGGTCTTTCAGGCCTTCACCGCCGGCGAGACCAGCAGCTTGCGCGAGACCAACGCGCGGAAATGGCAGTCGCAATACGACTTCGCCGCGGTCGCCTCGGGCGAGGTGGTGAAGTCGGAAATCCCGAACCAGCGGCCCTCGGGCATCACCGGGCTGGTGATGAACACCCGCAACCCGGTCTTCGCCGACTGGCGGGTGCGCGAGGCGATGATCCTCGCCTTCAACTTCGAGTTCATCAACCAGACCCTGAACGGCGGGCTTGAGCCGCGCATCACCTCCTATTTCTCGAACTCGGTGCTCGGCATGGACCACGGGCCGGCGGCGGGGAAGGTGGCGGAACTTCTTGCCCCCTTCGCCGCCGATCTGCCGCCCGGCGCGCTGGAAGGCTATGCCCTGCCCGAGGGCGACGCGGCCCGCGCCGTCGATCGGGGCAACCTGCGCAAGGCGTTGAGACTGTTCGAGGAGGCGGGCTGGACGGTGCAGGATGGCGCGATGAAGGACGCCGCAGGCAAACCCTTCAGCTTCGAGATCGTCCTGGCCGCAGGCGCGACCGAAACCCAGACCATCGTCGACATTTACACCGAGGCGCTGCGCATGATCGGCATCAACCCGCGCGTCACCGTCGTCGACAGCGCGCAATACAAGGAGCGGACGAATACCTATGCCTTCGACATGGCCTGGTATACCCGCGCGCTGTCGCTCAGCCCGGGCAACGAACAGTTGCTCTACTGGGGGGCGAGGGGGGTGACCGAGCCGGGATCGCGCAACTGGATGGGGATGGATGCGCCCGCCGCCGAGGCGATGGTGGCGGCGATGGTCGAAAGCCGCAGCCAGGACGATTTCATCGCCGCAACCCAGGCGCTCGACCGTGTGCTGACGGCGGGGCGCTACGTGATCCCGGTGTGGTTCCCGAAGGTCGCGCGCATCGCCCATTCCGCCCGGCTTCACTATCCCGAAAGGATTCCGCTATACGGGGACTGGCCGGGCTTCCAGCCGGAGGTCTGGTGGTACGAGGACTGAGAGCATGAAGAAACTGATCCTGATCGCGGCCCTTGCCGCCCTTGCCGCCTGCAACACGGTGGCCGGCGTGGGTGATGACGTGTCCGCCGGCGCGCGCACCGTCCAGAACTGGTTCTGAGACCGCCGGGCCGGCGCCGGTCGCCGCGCGCTGGCGCGGTTTTTCCGCCCCGCCCCCTTTCAAGATCGCGCCTTCATGTGCACATTGAATCAGACGCGCACCCGAGCCGCAGGGACTGCCCATGAAATGGCACCATGTCCAGCAGAACTGGCCCGCCTTCTTCGAGGCGATCCTCGACAAATGGCCCGAGGCCGACGAGGCTGATCTCGAGGAGATCGACGGCGACCAGCGCGCCTTCGTCGCCTATATCGCCGGGCTGACGGAACAGGAGCCCGCCGACGCCCGCGAGGAGATCCGCGAATGGCTGGCGGGGGAGCTTCCCTCCGACGTGGTGATGGACCCGCGCCACGACGACCATTCGATCCGGCTGTCGAGCAAGTTCGTGCCCGAGGGCGAGGACGAATACGACGACGATGCCCGTTTCGGCGACGACGACGCGATCCCCGACGACGGCGACTGAGGTCTCCCCTTAGACCCCTCGCGACCCCGCCTCTACCCCAGCGCGTAGCCGGCGCCGCGCACGGTGCGCACCGGATCCTCGCCGCCATGCGTGCAAAGCGCCTTGCGCAGCCGCCCGACATGGACGTCCACCGTCCGGGTATCGACATAGATGTCGCGCCCCCAGACGCGGTCGAGAAGCTGCTCGCGGCTCCAGACCCGGCCGGGCTTTTCCATCAGCGTCGCCAGCAGCCGGAATTCGGTCGGCCCGAGTTTCAGCGCGTTGCCGCCGCGGTGGACCCGGTGCGTCTCGGGGTCGAGCGTGATGTCCTGGTATTCCAGCACCTCGCCCATCGCCGAGGGGCGCGAGCGGCGAAGCTGGGTGCGCACCCGCGCCATCAGTTCCATCACCGAAATAGGGCTTGACCATGTAGTCGTCCGCACCGGTTTCCAGCCCGCGCACCAGGTCCACCTCCTCCGACCGGGCGGAGAGCATGATGATCGGCACCGCCCTGGTCTCGGGCCGCGACTTCAGCCGGCGGCAGACCTCGATGCCCGAGACATTGGGCAGCATCCAGTCGAGCACGATCAGGTCCGGCGCGTCCTCGGCGACCATCAGGAGCGCCTCCTCGCCGTTGTCGGCCTGCGCCACGCGATAGCCCTCGGCCTCGAGGTTGTAGGCGAGGACCTCGCGCTGCGCAGCCTCGTCCTCGACGATCAGGACGGTGGGCGTCTGCATCTCACTTGCCCTCGATCCCGATGGTGGTGACGCTGTCGGCCTTGGGGCGCATTTCCTCCGGCAGCGCGCCGGTCACCAGATAGATCACCTGCTCGGCGATGGTGGTGGCGTGATCGCCCATGCGTTCGACGTTCTTGGCGATGAAATGCAGGTGCATGCAGGCGGTGATGTTGCGCGGGTCCTCCATCATGTGGGTGAGGAACTCGCGGAAGAGCGCGTTGTACATCTGGTCGATGTCGCGGTCGCGGTTGCGCACGTCCTCGGCCAGTGCGACGTCGCGGCTGTTGTAGGCGTCGAGCGCGTCCGACAGCATCTGCACCACCGCCCTCGCCATCCGGCGAAGCGACCCGCCGGCGCCGGGAATCGCGCTCATCTGACCGAGAACATTGGCGCGCTTGGCCATGTTCTTGGCATAGTCGCCGACACGCTCGAGGCTGGCCGCGATCTTCATCACCGTCAGCACCGTGCGCAGGTCCGACGCGGCCGGCGCGCGCAGCGCGATGAGCCGCGCCGCCTCCTCGTTGATCTTCTCCTCGAGCGCGTCGATCGCCTTGTCGGCCGCCCGCACCTTGCCCGCCAGATCCTCGTCGCGCGCCTCAAGCGCCTCGGCCGCCTGGAGAATCGCCGACTCCACCATGCCGCCCATGCGCATGACCATCTCCTGGATCGCCTCCAGATCGCGGTCGAAGGCGCGCAGGATGTGTTGCTCGGTCATGTCCGGTCCCCCCGTTCAGCCGATCCGGCCGGTGATGTAGCTTTCGGTCCGCGGGTCGCGCGGATTGGTGAAAATCTGCGACGTCTCGCCGTATTCGACAAGATGGCCGAGATGGAAGAAGGCGGTGCGCTGGCTGACGCGGGCGGCCTGCTGCATCGAATGGGTGACGATCACCACCGAGAACTGCGTCCGGATCTCGTCGATCAGCTCCTCGACCTGCGCCGTGGCGATCGGGTCGAGCGCCGAACAGGGCTCGTCCATCAGCAGCACCTCGGGCGAGGTGGCGATGGCACGGGCGATGCACAGCCGCTGCTGCTGGCCGCCGGAAAGCCCGGTGCCGGGGGCGGCCAGCCGGTCCTTCACCTCGGCCCAGAGCGCGGCCTTCCTGAGCGACGCCTCGACGATCGCGTCCAGCTCGCCCCGGTTGCGCGCGAGGCCGTGAATCCTCGGCCCGTAGGCGACATTGTCGTAGATCGACTTCGGGAAGGGGTTGGGTTTCTGGAACACCATGCCGACGCGGGCGCGCAGTTGCACCGGGTCCACCCGCCGGTCGTAGATGTCCTCGCCGTCGAGCGTGATCACGCCCTCCACCCTTGCACCGGGGATGGTGTCGTTCATCCGGTTGAGGCAGCGCAGGAAGGTGGACTTGCCGCAGCCCGAGGGGCCGATGAAGGCCGTCACCATGCGGTCGCCGATGGCGATGCTCACATCCCTGATCGCATGTGTCTCGCCGTAGAACACCTGCACGTTCCGCGCCGCGATCTTCGCCTCGGTGGCCGCAGCGGCGGTGTCAGCCGGTCGCATGTCGTCCATGAATCCTGTCCCTGTCATGATTTGCCCCCTACCAGCGCCGTTCGAACCTGCGGCGCAGGAAGATCGCCAGCGCGTTCATGACCAGAAGGAAGACCAGAAGCACGATGATCGCCCCCGAGGCGCGTTCGACAAAGCCCGGATCGCCGCGCTGGGTCCAGTTGTAGACCTGGACCGGCAGCGCGGCCGCCGGGTCGAAAAGCCCGCCGGGCAGGCCGCCGGGCATGTCGCGCACGAAGGCCACCATGCCGATGAGCAGAAGCGGTGCCGTCTCGCCTAGCGCCTGGGCGAGCCCGATGATCGTGCCGGTGAGGATGCCCGGCAGGGCGAGCGGCACGACATGGTGAAAGACGGTCTGCAGTTTCGAGGCGCCGACGCCGAGGGCCGCGTCGCGGATCGACGGCGGCACCGCCTTGAGCGCTGCGCGCGTGGGGATGATGATCCGGGGCAGCGTCATCAGCGTCAGCACCAGCCCGCCGACCACGGGTGCCGACTGCGGCAGGCCGGCGAAATTGATGAAGACGGCAAGCCCGAGGATGCCGTAGACGATCGAGGGCACGGCGGCCAGATTGGCGATGTTGACCTCGACAATGTCGGTAAGCCGGTTTCGCGGCGCGAACTCCTCAAGATAGACCGAGGCCGCGACACCGACCGGCAGCGACAGCGCCAGCACGACGATCATCATGTAGAGCGAGCCGAGGACGGCGACGCCGAGGCCAGCCGCCTCGGGCCGCTTGTCCGAGGCGTCGGGCATGGTCAGGAACCCGGGGTTGAAGGACTGGCGAAGCATCCCCCTTGCCTTCAGCGCGTCGGCAAGCGCGAGCTGGGCCGGCTTCACCCTGGAATCGAGCGCGGCACTTTCCATCGTCACGCGGCCCTTGTAGTAGCCGTCGATCCGGCCGGAGGCGAGCGCGGTGAACTCCACCGTGCGGCCGATCAGGCCCGGGTCCGCCAGCACCATGTTCCTCAGCGTCGCGGCCGATTCCTCGGAGAGGAGGCCGCCGATCTCCTTCGGGTCGAGCCCGTCGGCGTCGATCCCGGCCTTCGCCACGGCGGCGGCCATGCTGGCGTCGAGAAGCCGGCCGTAGCCCACGGTCGTGACCTTGGCGAGGTCGGCCGGATCGCGGCTGCCCTTCTTGTCGAGCACGGCGGCGTCGAGCGTCACCGGCAGCGTGACGAAGGTCTGCCGGAAGGCCGGCGCCCCCGCCGAGACGATCGAGACAAGGAGCCAGGCGAGCGCGAGAAGCGCGATCCCCACCGCCGCGAGGCCGTAGAGGCGGAATCGCGCCTCGGCCGCGTTGCGCCGCTTCACGCCCGCATCGGGTGCGAAGAGCGAGGCGCCGGGGCGCCGGGCGGGGCCGGCCGGGATGTCGGTCATTCGTATTGCTCCCGATAGCGGCGCACGATCCAGAGCGCGAGGACATTGAGCGCGAGCGTCACCGTGAAGAGCGTGAGGCCGAGCGCGAAGGCGACCAGCGTCTCGGGGCTGGCGAATTCGGTGTCGCCGGTCAGCTGGCTGACGATCTTCACCGTCACCGTGGTCATCGCCTCGAACGGGTTGAGGGAAAGCTTCGCCGCCGCCCCCGCCCCCATCACCACGATCATCGTCTCGCCGATGGCGCGGGAGGCGGCAAGGAGGATCGCGCCGACGATCCCCGGCAGCGCCGCGGGCAGCACCACCTTGCGCACGGTTTCAGACTGCGTGGCGCCGAGCCCGAGCGAGCCGTCCCTGAGCGCCTGCGGCACCGCGTTCATGATGTCGTCGCTCAGCGACGAGACGAACGGGATCACCATGATGCCCATGACGAGGCCGGCCGTCATCACCGAGGACGAGGAGGTTCCGATCCCGAGCGGCTGGGCGAACCAGTCGCGCAGGAGCGGGCCGACCGTGACCAGCGCGAAAAGCCCGTAGACGATCGTCGGGATGCCCGCGAGAAGCTCGATGGCGGGCTTGATCCAGGCCCGGGCCCGCGCCGAGGCGTATTCGGAAAGGTAGATCGCCGCCATCAGGCCGACCGGCACCGCCACGAGAAGCGCGATGAGCGAGACATAGAGCGTCCCCCAGAGAAGCGGCCAGATGCCGAGGTCCGAGCCGCCGCGGAACTGCGGGTTCCACACCGTCGAGAGAAAGAACTTCGACGCCGGGTAGAGCCGGAAGAAGTGCAGCGTCTCGAACAGCAGCGAAGCCACGATCCCCGCCGTCGTCAGGATTGCGATCAGCGACGACCCGATCAGGAGGCCGAGGATGATTGACTCAGAGACGTTGCGTGCACGGAATTCGGGGCGAACGCGGAAAAGGCCGTAGGCCAGCCCGGCGAGGGCCAGCACCAGAACCGCCCCCGTCATCGCCCGTTGGCCGGTGCGCGCCATGTCGCGGCGGGCGAGCGCGGCGTCGAACACCTGCGGCCCGGCATCGCCGCCGAGCGCGACCCCCACCCCGGCCAGCCGGGCGCGCAGACCGCCGATGTCCGCCCGCAGGGCGGCGAGCGCATCCTCATGGCTGGCCCCCGTCGCGACAAGGCGATCGAGGCCCTCGCCGATCCGGCGCACGTCGGCCATGACCAGATCGGCCGTAGAGCCCGCGGGAACGTCGGCGGTCTCGATCATCCCGCGGACGCGCGCGTCGATGAGGACGGGCTGGAGCAGAAGCCACAGCGCCATCGTCGCGAAGGCCGGCACCGCGGCGAGAAGGAAGGCCGCCTGCCCGTGATGGCCGGGAAGGGAATGCAGCTTCCTCGTGTCGCCCGCCACGCTCGCCACCGCGCGCCTGCGCGCAAGCACGAAGGCAAGCGCGGCGAGTGCCAGCACGAGAAGGATCAGGTTGCCGTTCGTCATTTCCCATCCTGACCGGATCGGGCGCCCGGACGCCGGTGACGGGGGCGCCCTTCCGGGCGCCTCCGGGCCTTGTCGTTCATTCGAGCGGCCCCATCGGTGTCTCGGCGGCGACCGCCTCCTGCGTGGCGGCAAGATCGGGGTCGGACACGAGGCCGTAGTCCGCCAGCGGCCCCTCCGGGCCCGCCATGTCGTCGGAGACGAAGAACTCGATGTAGTCCTTCAGGCCGGGGATCACGCCGAGATGCGCCGTCTTCACATAGAAGTAGAGCGGGCGCGAG
Source organism: Albidovulum sp. (assembly GCA_030837825.1). GTDB lineage: Bacteria > Pseudomonadota > Alphaproteobacteria > Rhodobacterales > Rhodobacteraceae > Albidovulum. The sequence goes on along the minus strand of JAUQYB010000134.1, from coordinate 4,130 downwards.
ACCGGATAGTCGCCCGACGCGATTGCCTCGACCGAGGGCGTCACGCCGTCCATCGTGGCCACCCGCAGCTTGTCGGTGTTGTTCTGGTAGAAGGACAGTCCGAAGACGCCGATCGCGCCCTCGTTGGCGTCGAGACGGGCGAGAGTCTCGGTATAGTCGCCGTCGATGTCGACCGATGCGCCGTCGGTCCTGAGAGCGAGGCACGCCGCCCTGCCCTCCTCTTCTCCCTTCGCGGCGATCAGCGCCGATTCGGCACCCGACGCCTTGCAGCCAGCCTCCAGCACCTTCACGTCGAAGACCTCGCGGGTGCCGTGCTTGGTGCCGGGAATGAAGGCGAGGATCTCCTGCGCCGGCAGCGCCGGGTTCACCTCGGCCCAGGTCTTCGCGGTGTTCGGCGCGAGCGCGCCGTCCTTCACGACCTCGGCGGCCAGCGCGTTGTACCAGTCGGCGGGCGTGAAGGCGAACTCCGGCCCGTTCACGTCGGAGGCGAAGACGATTCCGTCGTAGCCAATGCGGACCTCCATGATCCCGGTCACGCCGTTCGCCGCGCAGAGGTCGATGTCGGACTGCTTGATCCGGCTCGACGAGTTGGCCCTGTCGCTGGTGGCCTCGCCCACGCCTTCGCAGAGCTTCTTGCGGCCCGCGCCCGAGCCGCCGCCCTCCACCACCGGGGTCGGGAAGTCGAAGTTCTCGCCGAAGGCCTCGGCGACGATGGTGGCATAGGGCAGCACGGTCGAGGAGCCGGCGATCTGGATCTGGTCGCGCGCCTGGGCGGCGGTGGCCGCCGCAGCGACAGCCATTGCCGGGACGGTGAATCTCGCGATGGTCATAGCGTTCTCCTGCACATCGGGTCGGGCCATCCGCACCGGATCGCCCTGCCCCGGCTTAGGGCGCGGCGGCTATGGTTTTGTGACATGGATGTAACTCTTTGATGACGGGCGGCGGCGGCCCGCCGCATCGCAGCCGCTTGTCACCCCGCGCGGGCGCCCTCCGGGTCCGCCGACGGGAGGATGACGATGAACCGGCTGCCCCTGCCGGGCTCGCTCTCGATTCGGAAGCGGCCGCGATGGCGGTTGACGATGTGCTTGACGATGGCGAGGCCGAGCCCGGTGCCGCCCTTCGCCCGCGACCGGTCGCTGTCCACCCGGTAGAACCGTTCGGTCAGGCGCGGCAGGTGCAGCGGATCGATTCCCTCGCCCCGGTCGATCACCTCGATCTGCACGGCCGGCCCCCTCAGCACCGGCTCGCGCGCGATCCGCCGCACCCGGACGGTCACCAGATGCCCGGCGGCGCCGTATTTGATCGCGTTCTCCACGAGGTTGTGGAAGACCTGCGCCAACTGGTCGGCATCGGCGCGCACCGCGATGCTGTCCTCCTCGGCGTCAAGGACCAGGTCGACGCCGGCCTGCCGGGCCGGATCGCGGTGGCTCGCCAGCATCGTGCGCAGCACTGCAATGACATCGACCCTGGCGTCGGGGCGCCGGCGCTCCTCGGCCTCGACCCGGCTCAGCGACAGCAGGTCGTTGACAAGCCGCATCATCCGCCCCGCCTCACGCTCCATGATGACGAGGAAGCGCTCGCGCGCCGCCGGGTCGTCGCGCGCGGGGCCGCGCAGTGTCTCGATGAAGCCGACCAGCGCGGTGAGCGGCGTGCGAAGCTCGTGGCTGACGTTGGCGACGAAGTCGCGCCGCATCGCCACCGCATGTTCAAGCTGGGTGAGATCGTCGAAGGCCATCAGCACACCCTCGTCCGCGGGCGTGGCGACCGGGGTGAAGGTGACCGCCAGATGGGTCTGGCCCGCCATGCCGGCCAGGACGATTCGCGCGCTGGACTGCTGCCGGCCGGACAGGCAGGATTCCAGCCCGTTGAGGAATTCGGGATGTCGCAGGAAGGTGGCGCAGGACCGGCCTTCGAGCGGCTGGCCGAACAGCGCCACGGCAGCCGGATTGGCTGCGAGGACACGCTGGTCGGCGTCCACCAGCACAAGCGCCATCGGCACCGCCTGAAGCAATCGTCCAATCTCCGCCGTCTGCATGACCACCCCTTTTCGCCCTCTTCCTGTCTCGGGCGAAACCGGGTGCGGATCAAGCCGCAGCGCTCTTGGCGGGGGCGATTGTCATTGATACACGTTAAGCGCGATTCCACCTCCGGCCACTCCCGAAATGGACGATCCCGGCGGAGCGATCGGCGTGGACGGTGGGGGGATGCGCTATGCCGGAGGTCGACAAGCCAGCGCGACATGACGCGGCGTCAGGCACGGCTTCCGCCGGGCCGGGCACCGAGGGGGCAAGCGTGCTCGCCGTCGATCTCGTCGCCGGGGACATCGACGCGCTGCTGACCGGGCCGCTGCGCGCCTGCGTCTTCGTCCGGTTCGCGAAACTCACTCCCGACTTCCTCGCGCTGGCGGCACCCGACGTCGTTTTCGCTCCGTTGTTCGGGCCGGACTTCGACATTCTCGATCTTGCCGACCGACTCGCCGGGGTGGCTTTCGCTGGCCGGCTCTACGCCCTCACCGCGCCCCTGCCGCGGCCCGAGGCGGTGCGCGCCGAAGTCCTGAGCCACGCGCCGGGGATCGCCTTCGACCTCGTCGTGACCGGCCGCGACGGGGGCAGCGGCAGCGACGGCGGCTGACCCCGGCCGCGGTCAGGTGCGGACCGGTTTCATTCCGCGGCGGAACCGGGCCGCATTCTCGCGGTAGTGGGCTGCCGAGGCCAGGAGCTTTGCCTGTGCCGCGGCATCGAGCAGCCGGACGACCTTTCCCGGCGCGCCCATGACAAGGCTTCCATCGGGGATCTCCTTGCCCTCGGTGATCAGCGCCCCCGCCCCGATCAGGCAGCCGCGGCCGATCCTCGCCCCGTTCAGCACCGTCGCCGCCATGCCGATCAGCGTGCCGTCGCCGATCGTGCAGCCGTGCAGCATCGCCTTGTGGCCGATGGTGCAGTCGGCACCGATCACCAGCGGATAGCCCATGTCGGTATGGCAGACCGCGTTCTCCTGCACGTTCGAGCCGCGACCCAGCCGGATTTCCTCGTTGTCGCCCCTCAGCGTGGCGCCGAACCAGACGTTCGCGCCTGCCTCCAGCACCACCCGGCCGATCAGGTTGGCGTCGGGCGCGACCCAGGCGTCATTCGGGATTTCGGGAACGATTCCATCGAGTTCATATATCATCTTGCATCAAACTCCCGGTTCAGGCCGCGGATGAAATCGCTGAGCCACGGCTGGCGGTCGCGCCGCATCCGCTCGGCCAGGAGAATCGTCCTGAGCTCGGCCTCGGCGCGGTCGACGTCCTCGTTCACCAGGACATAGTCGTATTCCGCCCAATGGCTGATCTCGGATTCCGATTTCGCCATGCGGCCGGCAATCACCGCGTCGCTGTCCTGCGCGCGCGACCGCAGCCGGCGTTCAAGCTCGGCGATCGAGGGCGGCAGGACGAAGATCGACACGACATCCTTGCCAAGGACCGAGTTGCGGATCTGCTGTCCGCCCTGCCAGTCGATGTCGAAGAGCGTGTCGCGCCCCTCGGCCATCGCCTGCTCGACCGGCGCCCTGGGCGAGCCGTAGAGGTTGCCGAAAACCTCGGCATGTTCCAGCATGTCGCCCGCCGCCACCATCGACAGGAATTCCGCGCGGCTGTGAAACCAGTAGTCCCTGCCGTCCACCTCGCCCGGACGGGGCGTGCGCGTGGTGGCCGAGACGGAAAAGCGCAAGCTCTGATCCCAGGCCATGAGGCGCTTGGCCAGGGTCGATTTCCCGGCCCCCGACGGCGAAGAAAGAATGATGAGCAAGCCCTTGCGTTTCATGGTCATTCCACGTTCTGAACCTGCTCGCGCATCTGGTCTATCACGGTCTTGAGGTCAAGCCCGATCCGGGTCAGCGCGGCATTGCCCGACTTCGCGCAGAGCGTGTTCGCCTCGCGCATGAATTCCTGCATCAGGAAGTCGAACTTGCGCCCTACCGCGCCCGCCTCGGCCAGAAGCCCGCGCGCCGCCGCGACATGGGCCGACAGCCGGTCGATTTCCTCGGTCACGTCGGCCTTGACGGCGAGAAGCGCCAGTTCCTGCGCCACCCGGGCGGGGTCGGCCTCGGCCGCGCCGGCCATCACCCGGGCAAGCGCCTCGCCGAGCGCCCGC
>JAUQYB010000133.1 GCA_030837825.1 Albidovulum sp. | reverse complement strand
CTTCGGGCGAGGCTTCCGAGCAGTAGACGAAGGTCTTTGCCGCAACCGGCATCGCAGAGACCAGCGCCAGCGCCGAGGCGGCCAGCAGGCCGCGCGAAAGACGTTTCATGGATCGTTCCTTTCTCTCACTGTTGAGTCGTTGGTTTCCGGCGGTTCCGCCGGTTCGGGTTTGCCGTGATATTCGTTTCCCTGCCGGGATTTGATCACTTGGTCCAAAGCACCCTATCCGGCGACTTCATTCAATGGGCGACGCGACGTCAAGTGGGGATCGGTGCAAACGGTGCATCGAGGCTTGCAGCGGGCGGGCAGAACCAGCGCGGACCGGCCTCGGTCATCTGCACGATGTCCTCGAGCCGCACCCCGCATTCGCCGTAGACGCAGAGCATCGGCTCGATCGAGAAGCACATGCCCGGCGCAAGCGGAGTGTCGTTGCCGGCGACGATCCAGGGCTCCTCGTGGATGTCGAGGCCAAGCCCGTGGCCGGTGCGGTGCGGCAGGCCGGGCACGGCATGGCCCGGGCCGAAGCCCTCCGCCTCCAGCACCGCACGCGCCGCCCGGTCGACCGCCTGTGCGGGCGCGCCGATCCGCGCCGCAGCAAAGGCCGCGGCCTGGGCGCGCGCCTCGCAGTCCCAGAGGTGGCGCTGGCGCGGCGTGGGTGTGCCGAAGACATAGGTGCGGGTGATGTCGGAGCGGTAACCCTCGAGGATGCCGCCGAGGTCGATCAGCACCATGTCGCCGTCCTTCAGGTGCTGCTCGTGGGGCACGCCGTGCGGATAGGCGGTGGCCTCGCCGAACTGCACGGCGGCGAAGAGCGGTTTCAGCCCCAGCGCCCGGTGCGCCGCGTCGATGAAGGCGGCCACCTCGCGGGTGGAGATGCCGGGTCGCAGGCCGGCATGGACCGCCCGCTGCACCGCATGGCTCGCGTCCATCGCGGTCTGCATGATGGCGATCTCGGCCGCCGACTTGATCTGCCGCTGCGCCACGATCAGCGGCTGGGCCGGCAGGATGCGCCCCTCCGCCGCCGCCATCGCCCGCGCGGCGAATCCGAAGGGCATCGCGGGGTCGAGCGCGATCCGTCCCGGCGCCAGAGCGCTGAGCAGCGCGAAGGGATCCCCGTCCTCCTCCCAGGTGGCGATCTCGCCGGGAAGGCGGATCAGCGTTTCCAGCTTCGGCCGCTCGAACGCGGGGCTGAGGTAGGTCAGCGGCCCCTCGGCGGGCACCAGCGCGCCGTGGATGCGTTCGGAGAGGCCGAGCGAGAGGCCGGTGTAGTAGGTCAGCGAGGAGGAGGCGTCGAGCCACGTCGCGCCGATCCCCTGCCCCCGCATCGCCGCGCGCAGCCCGTCGAGCCGGGCGCGGAACTCGGCCTCGGCGATGGGCGGGGCGGAGACGGGATGGAAGGCCGCGAGCGATCGGTCGTAATCCGCAGCGCCTGCCGGCATCGCCTCCTCCCTTCGCGAGTCGTCTTGTCCTACCGCATCGGCCGGCAGACTGCCAGCCGCGGCCGGATCAGCCCGCCACCGGAAGCCTGAGCGAGGCGCGGAAACCCGTGTCCTTTCCGGGGCATGGGCTTTCCAGCACCAGGCGGGAGTCGATCCGTTCCGCCATCGCCGCGACGATGGCAAGGCCAAGGCCGCTGCCGCTTTCGGCCCCCTGCCCCCGCTCGAACCGTTCCGCTAGCCGGGCGAGGTCGCCGGACGGGACGACCGGCCCGTCGTTCTCCACGCTCAGCATGCCATCGGGGCCAAGCGTGACCGCGACCGGCCCTGCCGCGCCGTGGCGCAGCGCGTTCTCGACGAGGTTGCGGCAGAGGATGCCGAAGGCGTCGGGGTCGAGGTCGGACAGGACCGGCCGGTCGGGCAGCGTCGCCACGATCCGCCCGGCGCCGGGAAGCCGCACGAGATCGGAAAGGACGATCCGCGCCGCGACCCGCAGGTCGGCCGCATGGTCGAGCCTGAGCGGGCCGCCCTCGGCGCGGGCGAGTTGCAGCAGTCGTTCGGAGGTCCGCGTGAGCCGCTTCAGCGAGGCCTCGATTTCCTGCGCCCGCCTGCGGGCAGGCTCGTCCGTGGTTTCCGCGGCCAGCCTCTGCGCCTGGGCGATGGCCCCCGCAAGCGGGGTGCGCAGTTCGTGCGCGGCATTGGCGGCAAAGCTGCGTTCGGCCTCGAAAGCCGAGACGAGGCGCGCCAGAAGCTCGTTCAGCGTCGCCGCCACCGGGCGGATTTCCGCAGGCAGGCCGTCGGCCGGCAAGGACGAGAGGTCGCGCGCGCTCCGGGCCCGGAGCCGCTCGCGGAAGCGCCTGAGCGGGGCGAGGCTGCCCCTGACCGCGGCCACGACGGCCAGCAGCGCCAGCGGGATCACCACCACGACCGGCAGTCCGAGGCCGATCTGGATCTCGCGCGCCACTGCCGCGCGATGATCGAGCGGTTCGGCCACGGAAATCCGGATGCTGCCCCGAAGCGCGTCGTCGTTGAAGATCCGGTGGCTCGCGGTCTGGCGGAAGCCGCGCCCGTCATAGGCGGGAAAGACCGCCGGATCGGCGGCGTGGGATTGCAGCAGCACCTGGCCCGCATCGTCCCGGACGATGTAGGTGAAGAATTCGTCATGCGCGCGGATCGCCGCAAGGCGCTGGGGCGTGCCCTCGTCCTCGCGCCCGACGATGTCGACCACGGCAAGCGGCAGGAGCCGCTGCGCCGCCTCCTCGAGTGCCGCGTCGAAGACCTCGTCCATCTCGTGGCGCAGAAGCACCGCCGTCAGCATCGCCGCGCCGATCCACAGGACTGTCAGCAGAATTCCGAGCGAAAGCGCGAGCCGGGCCTGAAGGCTTGCGGGCCAGGTCATGCCCGCCCCAGCCGGTAGCCAAGCCCGCGCTCGGTCTCGATCACCTCGGCGCCGAGCTTCTTGCGCAACCGGCTGACATGGACCTCGATCGTGTTGCTTTCGACCTCGGCGTCGAAGGCATAGAGCTTGTCCTCGAGCTGTGCCTTCGACAGAAGCTGCCCCGGCCGCGCCAGGAGCGCCTCGAGAAGCGCCCATTCCCGCGCCGTCAGCGGCACGGGCCGGCCCTCGCGGTGGACCGAGCGGCGGGCGAGGTCGATGTCGAGCGCGCCGTGGCTGATGATCGGATTGGGGTTGCCGGAGTAGCGGCGCGAGACCGAGCCGATCCTGGCCGACAGTTCGGCAAGGTCGAAGGGCTTGGCAAGATAGTCGTCGGCCCCCGCGTTCAGCCCCTCGATCCGGTCGCTGACCTGGTCGAGCGCGGTCAGGATGATCCCCGGGGTGACGTCGCCGCGCGCCCTGAGCGCCTTGAGAAAGCCGATGCCGCGCCCGTCGGGCAGCATCAGGTCGAGCAGGATCAGGTCATAGGCCGCGCCGCGGACCGCGTCGCCGGCGGCGTCGAGCCGCGTCACCCAGTCCACCGACTGGCCGTCGCCCGCGATCTGGTCGCGCACCGCGGCCCCCAGCACCGTATCGTCCTCGACCAGCAGGATGCGCATCGCCTTCCCCGTTCCTCTTCCGGCCCCATCCTTCGCGCGCCCGCCTGACGCAAAGCTGACCAGGCTGGCCCCCCGGTCTTCAGGATGGCGTCAGCTTCGCCCGCCACAGTCGTAGCAGGATGGCCCGTGACCGGAGTTTGGCGCATGCGGAGAAGCCTTGCAATTCTGACCCTCGCCGGAGGGCTGGCCGCCGGGCCGGCGCTGGCCGATGACGATTGCCTCGTGCCGATGGCCGACTGGCAGCCGCGCGAGGCGGTGGCGCAGCTTGCGGCCGAGCAGGGCTGGACGGTCCGCCGGATCAAGATCGACGACGGCTGCTACGAGATCAAGGGCAGCGACGCGGCGGGGCGGCAGATCGAGGTGACGGTGCACCCCGCCACGCTCGAGGTGATCGAGATCGACTACGAGGACGGGCGCGGCGCACCGCGCGGAACCGGGGCGCTTCGCAATGACGACTGAAACCCCCGCCGGCGCCACCGCGGCGACGGGCGCGGTCACGGTCCCGGTCTGGGATCCGCTGGTGCGGGTCTTTCACTGGAGCCTCGTCGCGGCCTTCGCGACCGCCTGGCTGAGCGCCGACGAGATGCAGCCACTGCACGAGATCGCCGGATATTCGATTGCCGCGCTGGTGGGCTTTCGCCTGGTCTGGGGTCTTGCCGGCAGCCGCCATGCCCGCTTCGCCCGGTTCCTGCGCGGCCCGAAGGCGACGGCCGCCTATCTCGGCGACATGGTGCGCGGCCGCGAACGGCGCCACCTCGGCCACAACCCCGCGGGCGCGGCGATGATCGTGGCACTGCTTCTCAGCCTTTCCGGCACCGCCTTCACCGGCTGGCTGATCGCCGGGCCCGATCGCATCGCGCTTCTGCCCGACCTTTCCGGCATCGTCGCGCCCGCCCGGGCCGATGACGACGACGGGGAAGACGGCGGCGAGGCGCGCGGCGGCGCGGCGGAGGACCTGCACGAGGCGCTCGCCAACCTCACGCTGCTTCTCGTCGCGCTGCATGTCGGCGGGGTGGCGGTGGCGTCGCTCCGCCACCGCGAGAACCTCGTGCGCGCAATGGTCACCGGCCGCAAACGCGCGGCCGCGCCGGGCGACATCGCCTGAAGGGTTCCCGCTGCGCCGCGGGGTTCCATGCCCCCGGTCTTCCCGGCCCCGCCGTCGCGCGGGGCCTCGTCGTTCCTGACGGCAGGCTGACGACATCCGTTCCGCCGGTTCAGCCCGGCGTCAGCCTGATCGCCGAGGGTTCGGTCAGTGGAAAACCGCAGTATGGAGGCTGACCCATGAAACCGATGCTTGCCGCGCTCGTCTTTCTCGCCGCGCTGCCGGGTGCGGCGCTTGCCGACGACGACGATTGCGTGACCCCCGCGGCGGCGATGCCGCTGCACGAGGCCGCAGCCCAGGTGGCCGGCAACTACGGCTGGACCCTCAGCGCGATGGAGATCGACGACGGCTGCTACGAGGTCCGGGCGACCGATCGCGGCGGCAACCTCCTCAAGGTCGAGATCGACCCGGCGACGCTCGATGTCCTCAAGGCGAGGATCACGGCCTTCGCCGCGATCGACGGGACGCAGGCCGCGCCCCCGTCGGGCGGCCAGACGAACTGACGCAACGAAGTGCCCCCCGGCGGGGCGTTTCCTGACGGCGGGCTGAAGCGGTGGGCGCGGTGCCGTCAGGAACAGCTCAGCGCGCCCGCCCAGAGTGCCGCAGCAGAAGAACGGAGACCTATCATGCGAAAACCTCTCGCCCTTCTCGTCGCCTCGACGGCCCTAGCGGCGGCGACGGGCCTGCCCGGCTGGAGCGCCGGCGCAAGCCCCGCCGGGCCGGGCGGGGCATCCGCGCTGACGACGCCCGGCGCCGCCACGGGCGCGGAGATCCTCCTCCTGGCCGGCGGCGATGACGACGATGACGGGCTCTTTCGCCCGGCCTCGCTCCATCACGGCGACGATGACGACGACGACGACGACCACGACGGTGATGACGACTGCGACGACGATGGCGACGATTGTGGCGGACGGATGCCCGGCCCCGCCCCGGCCGGCACCGTCGTGCCCCCTGCCAACGGCCTTTTCGGCAACGGCGCCCCGCCGCAGGTCAAGGTCAACTGACGATGCCGCGGAAGGGTGGAACCCTCCGCCCGAACGTGTCACGCCCACAAACCTTGGCCCACAAACCCTGAAAGGTCCGGTCCGATGAAATCCCTTCTTGCAACGCTGGCGCTGACGACGGCGCTGACGCTTCCCTCTCTCGCGCTCGCGCGCCCGGTCGCGCTGACCACGACGTTGACGACCTACGGCGGCGACGGCGCCTATCTCGCGCTCTACGTCACCGATGCCTCGGGCGCCTATGTCGGCAGCCTGTGGATGGCCGGGGGCAAGTCGAAATACTACGAGCACCTGTCGGACTGGTATCGCGCGACCGGCGGCAACCCCGCCGAGATCAACGGCATCACCGGCGCCAGCGTCGGCGCCGGCCGGTCGCTGGAAATCACCCTCGACCTTGCCGACGCGCTTTTCGATGCCGGCTACACCCTGCACATCGACGCCGCCGTCGAGGAGATGCGCGACAGCCCCGGCGAGGTCGCTGTGCCGCTGACGACCGCCGGTGCGGGCCAGCCGGTGAAGGGCCGCCGCTACATCGCCTCGTTCCGCTACGACCTGTGAGACTGCGGCCGATGCTCCGCGCGTTCCATCGCTGGCCGGGCCTCGCGGCGCTCGTGCTCGTCACCCTCCTCGCGCTCACCGGCGCGGCGCTGTCGGTCTTTCCGGCCACCGAACGGCTGGGCGCGCCGCAGGCCGCGGCGGGGCTGAGCGTGGCCGACCTCGCCGCGCGCATCCGGGCCGCCTATCCGGGGGTTGAGCAGATTCGGCGCGCGCCCTCGGGGCGGATCACCGCCTACTGGTTCGACGGCGGCGCGCCAGGCGCCGCGGTGATCGACCCGGCGACCGGGCGGGGGGTGGGGTCCGCCGACCCGAACCCGGCCGAACGGTGGCTGACGACGCTGCACCGTTCGCTCTTCCTCGGCGATGCCGGCAGGATCGTGATGGCGGCCGGGGCGGCGGCGATGCTCTTGCTGTCGGCCACCGGCGCCTTCCTGGTCGCACGGAGGGCCGGCGGCTGGCGGCGCTGGTTCGCGCCGCTGCGTGGCCCGCTCGCCGGCCGCGTGCATGTGGAACTTGCGCGCATTGCGGTGCTTGGCCTCGCGCTCTCCTCGGCGACGGCGCTTTGGATGACCGCCTCCACCTTCGACCTGCTGCCGGGCAATGGCGGGGCCGACATTCTCCCCGCCGAGGTCAGCGGCCAGACCGGTGCGGCGCTGGCCGCGATGCCGCTTCTGGCCGAAACGCCCGTCAGCGCCTTGCGGGAATTGACCTTCCCCTATCCCGGCGATGCCACCGACGTCTTCACCCTGAAGACCGGCCGGGGCAGCGGCTACCTCGACCAGGGCACCGGCGCGACGCTTGCCTGGGCCGAGGCGGGCCTCCGGGACCGGCTGGACGAGACCGTCTTCATGCTGCACACCGGCCAGGGTGCGGCGGCCGTCGGCCTCGCCCTCGGGCTGATGGCACTGGCGGTGCCGGCGATGGCGGCCTCCGGCGTCGCGATCTGGCTTTCCGGCCGCCGCGGCCGGGCGCGGATCGCCGCCAACGCCGCGCCGGCGCGGGCGGCGACGGTGATCCTGGTGGGCAGCGAGGGCGGCAGCACCTGGGGGTTCGCCGCCACGCTCCACGCCGCCCTGAGGCGCGGGGGAGAAGAGGTCCATGCCGCGCCGATGGCGGGCTTCGACCCCGCCCGCTTCCCCCGCGCCCGGCGCTTCATCGTCATGGCCGCGACCTATGGCAACGGCGCGGCGCCGGCGGGGGCTCGGGGGTTCCTCGACGGGCTCGCCGCGATGAAGCGGCCGCCGGCGGCGCCTGTGGCCGTCCTCGGCTTCGGCGACCGCAGCTTCCCCGCCTTCTGTGCCTATGGCGAGGCCGTCGCCGCGGCGGCGGCCGATCTCGGCTGGTCCGGGCTCCTGCCCTTCGCCACGGTGGACCGCCAGTCGCCGCAGGACTTCGCCCGCTGGGGGCAGGCCCTCGGCCGCGCGATCGGGCTCGAGCTGGCGCTGGCCCACAAGCCCGCGGTGCCCGAAACCGGGGCGCTGACGCTGATCGCGCGGCGCGATTTCGGGGCCGAGGTTCAGGCGCCGGGCGCGATCCTGCGCTTCGCCCCGCCGAAGACCCCGTTCTGGCAGAGGCTCCGGCGCCGGGGCTTCGCGCGGTTCGAGGCCGGAGACCTGATCGGCATCCTGCCCGAGGGGTCCGACGTGCCGCGGTTCTACTCGCTCGCCTCGTCAAGCCGCGACGGCTTCGTCGAGATCGTGGTGCGCAAATACCCCGGCGGGCTCTGCTCGGGCCGGCTCGTCGCGCTCGAACCGGGGCAGACGGTGCGCGCCTTCCTGCGCCGCAACCCGGCCTTCCATGCCGGACGCGGCCGCACGCCGCTGCTGCTGATCGGCGCCGGCACCGGGGTCGGGCCGCTCGCCGGGATGATCCGGGCCAACCGCCGGGGGCGGCCGGTGCAGCTCTTTTACGGCCTGCGCGACCGGGCGAGCGATTTCTTCTACGGCGAGGAACTCGATGCCTGGCGGGCCGAGGGCAGGCTCAGCCGCCTCGTCACCGCAACCTCGCGCGGGGCGCGGCCGCATTACGTACAGGACGCGCTCAGGGCCGAGGGCGCGGCGGTGGTGGCGCTTATCCGCGAAGGCGCGCGCGTCATGGTCTGCGGCGGGCGCGAGATGGCCGCGGGCGTGGCCGAGGCGCTGGCCGAGATCCTCGCACCCGCCGGCCTGTCGCCGATGACGCTGAAGGCAGAGGGCCGCTATGTCGAAGACGTCTACTGACCTCGCGCGTCATGCGCTGAACGGCCCGACGATGGGCAGCCGCTGGTCGGCGCTGTTCTTCGCCCCGGCGGCCTTCGATCCCGGCCCGGTCGCTGCCGCGTTGCAGGCGGCGGTCGACCGTGTCGAGGGGCAGATGTCCACCTGGAAACCGCAAAGCGACCTGATGCGGCTGAACGCGGCGCCGGTGGGTGAGTGGCACGACCTGCCCGAGGATCTGGCGCAGGTGCTGCGCCTCGGGCTTGCCATCGGGCGCGCCTCGGGCGGGGCTTTCGACATCGCCACCGGCGATGCCGTCACGGCCTGGGGCTTCGGCCCGGCCGAAGCGGCGCCCCCGGCGATCCGCGCCGCGATCGCCGCGCCGCGGCGTCCGGCATGGGACTGTCTCGACCTCGACGGCAGACGCCTGCTGAAGCGGCTGCCGGTCACGCTCGACCTGAACGGCATCGCCAAGGGCTATGGCGTGGACCGGCTGGCCGGGGTGCTGGCGGGATTCGGCATCGCCTCCGCCCTCGTGGGCATCGACGGCGAGATGCGTGCCCTCGGCCTGCGTCCGGACGGCACGCCCTGGGCGATCGCGGTCGAGGCCCCCGACCCCGGCCGGCGCGCACCGCATTCGGTCGTCAGCCTTCACGATGCCGCGATCGCCACCTCGGGCGACTACCGCCACTGGCTCACGGTCGGCGGACGGCGCCTGTCGCACACGATGAACCCCGCCACCGGCGCGCCGCTCGGCGCCCCGCCCGCCTCGGTCACGGTCGTTGCGCCGACCTGCGCCGAGGCCGACGCCTGGGCCACGGCGCTGATGGTGCTGGGGCCGGAAAGCGGCGCCGACTGCGCCCGCCGCTGCGGCCTCGACGCGCTCATCCTGATGCGCGAGGACGGCGATGGCCTGCGGCCGCGCGCGGTCGGGCGGCTGTTCTCCGCGGCGGCCTGACGCCTCCGGCGGGGCCGCGGCCGGGGTCGGGCCGCAAAGATGACAAAAGCGCTAAGGAATTGACCGCGGCGATTTCCGACAATATCACTCGGGCATGAACAGAATCCCCCGTTCCCCGCGAGCGGGCCCCGAGACCAGGAGACCGCACCGATGCACCGCGCCCTTTCCCATGCCGCCGCCGCCCTGATCGCCAGCGCCGCCCCCGTCTGGGCGCTCTCGGAAGCCGAGGGGCTCGCCCAGGTGAAGGCCTTCACGCTGGAACACAACGCCGCTCTCGTGGCCGAGGCCGGCAAGCTGCGCGACCTCGCCGCCGGCTATGCGGCGATCCTTTCAGCCCACGGCAACGACTATGCCGCCGCCTGGGCCGCCGAGGGACCGAAGCTGGCCGAGACCATCGCCGCGATGCGCGTCCAGTGGCTCGCCGCCTCCAACCAGTACGAAACCATCGAGGGCATCGTCGCCGGCATCCCCGCCACCGCGAAATACGACCTGATCCTCGACGCCGGCAATCCGGGCACCGAGACCGAGGACGTGGCGGAATACGACCTGCCGCTGCCCGACGGCACGGTCCTGGAAAAGCCCGGCAGCCTTTTCCACATCATCACCGAACCGCTGCTCTGGGGCACCGATCCCAGCCATGTGAAGCTGGTCGCCGACATCAACGGCGACGGTGAGACCGGCGCGGGCGAGGTCCTGTTCGACGCCAATCTCGCGCTCGGCGCGGCCGAGGGGCTCGTGCACTGGTCCAAGGAACTCGAGGCCGAGATGACCGCGTGGGAGCCCAACCGTGACGACGCCTTCACCGCCGTGGTGACGATGACGCCGACGGTCGGCGACTATTTCGGCGAATGGAAGGAATCACAGTTCCTCGGCGGCGGGGGCGAGGCCTTCGTGGCGCAAAGCCGGCTCGTCGACGTGCTGGGGATTATGGGAGGCTGTCAGCGGATGTATGTCTCGGCGATCTCGCCGGTTCTGGCGACGGCCGACGGCGCGCTCGATGCCGCGATCACCAGCGACTACACCGAGCTTCTGGCGCTGGTCGGCGACAGCCGCGCGCGCGAGGAAGCGGGCGAGCGCTTCACCGCCGAGGAGGCCGATGCGCTGGGCAGCGAGGCGCAGGACATCGCCGAGCGGATCGTCGCGCAGGTCCTGCAGGCCGCCGCGAAGCACGGGGTGGAAATCCGGGGGTGACACCCAGATGAGCCATGCCGCGAGCCAGCCGGTAACCGCCTTCGCGCGCGTCCGCGGCTTTCCCCGCCCGCGCGGGGGTAGCCTGCGGTCGGGCGCGCAGAGCGGCGTTTCGGCGCTTCTCTTCGTCTCGGGCCTCTGGCTCTGGCTCAGCCCCGGGGCCGGCGCGGTGCTGTGGCTCCACCTCGCCGCCGGCGCGGTGCTGGCCGCGGCACTCCTGCCCTGGCTCGCCGCCCACGTGCCGCAGGGCCTGGCGCGGAGCGAGCGGCGGGCCTTCACCCTGGTTTCCTGGGCGCTGCTCGCGGCCTGGCTCGTCCTCCTCCTCTCGGGCCTGGCGATGGCGCTGCCCGCGGCGCTCTGGTTCGCCGGAACGGTCTGGTTCCCGCCCCGCGCGCTGACCGAGGCCCTGTCCTTCGCGCATTACTGGAGCGCCTGGCCCGCGGCTTCCGGCCTCGTCCTCCACCTCTGGATGCGGCACTGGAGGCGGCGGTGACCCTCAAGACCCAGCTTCGCTATCACGCCAAGCCGCTGACGGCATTCGGGCTTGCCGCGCTGGTCGGGCTCGCGCTCTGGGCGACGCTGGCGCCGCCGGTCGCGCCGGTGGGGGTGGCGCTGTCGGCGATCCCGTTCTACCGCCTGCCCTTCGGCCCCGACGCGGACGGCGCCGACCGCCCCTTCTGGCCCTCGCGGCTGCAAAGCGCCACGGGTCTCTTCAGCGATCCCGCCCGGCTTCCCTCCTCGGCCGAATGCGCCACCTGCCACCGGCAGGAGTTCCAGGAATGGGCGGCCTCGCTCCATGCCATCGCCGACCGCGACCTCGTCTACGAGGCGACGGTCGAGGCCAACGAGGCGGTCGTGCGCAACCCCGAGCAGACCCGGTTCTGCGAAGGCTGCCACGCGCCGAACGAGATGCTGACCGGCCGGGTCACCCGCTTCACCGCCGTGCCGCCGGCCGAGGCGCTGACCGAGGGCGTCGCCTGCATCACCTGCCACACCGCCACCCATGCCGACCCGGTGGCCGGCAACGGCGCCGTCACCCTCGCCTACGGCCGGGCCGAGGCGGAACGCGACGGGCCGCAGGGCGCCGCCCTGCTGGCCGACCCCCGCGCCCATCTCGCCGCCTTCGGCGCGCCCGACACCACCGCGCTGATGAAGAGCGCCGATCTCTGCGGCACCTGCCATGTCGAGATCTACGACCGCTCGATGTCGAAGGCCGAAACCCCGCAGGCGGTGCAGTCGACCTTCACCGAATGGCGCGATAGCTGGTATGGGCAGAACAACGTCACCTGCCAGGACTGCCACATGGCCGCCGATCCGGCGGCGCAGGTGATGGCGCTCAGGCAGAGCACCCCGGTGAAGCCCGACCGCTATTCGCACCGCTTCATCGGCGCCAACCACGTCATGGCCGACACCGGGCTCGGCGACGCGCTGTCGGTGCTGCGCGGCGGCCTCCTGCCGGGGATGGACGCCGCGGCGACACAGGCCACGCTCGACGAACAGGCGCGCCAGACCGCGGCCTTCCTGCGCACCGCGGCGGCGCTCGAGCTGCGGGACCTGCGGCAGGGCGCCGGCGGGCTCCGCCTCGACATCGCGGTGCGAAACCTCGGCGCCGGCCACAACCTGCCGACCGGCGTCAACGACCAGAAGCACATGTGGCTGGAGGTCGAGGTGACCGATGCCGGCGGCAACACCGTCTTCCGCTCCGGCGGCGCGGCCGAGCGGCTGGGCGTCGAGGACCCCGAGGCGGTGACCTGGATCGAGCATTTCGTCGATCCGCACGGCAAGCGGCTGACCGATCACCTGACCTTCTCCACCGCCGAGGTGGTCTGGGTGCGCAAGCCGATCCCGGCGCGGGGCGAGGACGTGGTGGGCTACGACCTGCCCCTTGCCGCCGGCGCGCCGGGGCCGCTGCATCTCAGGGCGCGGCTTCTCTACCGCGTCGCGCTGCCCGATCTGGTCTTCACCAATCTGCGCCGCGACATCGCCATCCCGCCCTTCACCCTGGCCGAGCTTTCGGCCGACCTGCCGGAAGCCACGCAATGAAGCTCCTCGCCGCGCTGTTCGCCCTGCTGCTCCTGCCGCTATCGTCCCTGGCGGAGACGCCCTGGGCGGCGGCGGACGCGATCCGCAGCGAGGCGGGGCGGATCGAGCGGCTGCTCTACCGCGCCGCGACGCCCGAACGTGCGGCCGACATCGACGCGCGGCTGAAGCGGATCGGCGATGCCTGGGGCGCGGTCGCGGTGGATTTCGGCGATGGCGCCGGCGCGGTCTCGGCCGAACTCGACGCCTACCGCGCGGCGGCGGCCCGCGGCGATGCGCCCGCCGCGGCGCACCAGCGCCAGTGGCTCTGGACGGCGCTCGCGACGGCGGC
>JAUQYB010000132.1 GCA_030837825.1 Albidovulum sp. | reverse complement strand
ACCTTGGCGATGCGTTCGCCCGTTGCGGTCTCGTCGGTCATGGTCCTGGCCCCCGGCTGGCTGAAGCGACTCCTCTAGCGCCAATCGCGCCACGGGGGAAGCGCTTGCGCAAGCGCGGATGGCGCGGCAAGAGGGGGCATGGGACGGTTCACCAGCCATATGGCGGCCGCACTTGCCGAAGCGCGGGCGGCGGGGACGCGCGGCGAAGTGCCGGTCGGCGCCGCCGTCGTGGCACCCGACGGGCGCATCGTCGCCGCGGCGGGCAACCGGACGCGGGAACTGGCCGACCCCACGGCCCACGCCGAGATTCTCGCGCTCAGGGCGGCCTGCGCGGCGGCGGGATCGGAACGGCTGCCGGGGCATGACCTCTACGTCACGCTGGAACCCTGCCCGATGTGCGCCGCGGCGATCTCCTTCGCCCGCATCGCCCGGCTCTACTACGGTGCCGAGGACCCCAGGTCCGGCGGCGTCGCGCACGGCGCACGGGTGTTCTCGCACCGCCAGTGCCACCACGTCCCCGAGGTCTATGACGGCATCGGCGCGGCGGAGGCCGCCCACCTGCTGACGGAGTTCTTCCGCGACCGGCGGTAGCGCGCCGCGTCGTCCGGGTGGGTGCGACATTGTGTCAGATACGGCACATACAATCGCCCCGGCGGCGGGGGTACAATTCCGCGCTTTGTATCCTGACGGAACAGTGTATGGTAGCGCCCGTCCCGACACCAGAACGAAGGAGGCGCAGGATGAACACCTATGATCACGCGACGCTCCTTCCAGGTGCTGGCGCGGCTTTCGGAATCGCTGCCTGGACCGGCTCGATGCGAGCGGGAGCGGGCAGGGCTCTCCGGCCCAACTGCTGAGCCTCCGCGCGCCCGCGGGACGTTGATCCGGCCTTCGCCGGCCCACGCCCTTTGATCCCAGAACCCGTCTCCGCATCCGGCTTCGGCCGGGCTTCGGGGCGCATTCCATCCAATCCCAATTGAGGAGCCCCGGCTGCTACGGGGCTGAGTGACCAAATGAACGCACAAGTGAATCGCGACTTCGCCTCCCCCGCGGCGGGGGTCAGGGCGCTGGTCGCGGAATTCGGCACCGTCCGCGTGGCGCTGGCCCTGGCCGGTCTTCTGGCCCGTCCGCGGCCCCGGGTCCGGCGCGTCTCGGACGCGGATCTTCCCGACCGCATGCGGCGCGACATCGGGCTTCCGCCGGTTCCACGGCGCCGCGACTGGCGGGAGCTTTGAAAGGGCCTTTCGGGCCCGCTCAGAGGGTGATCGGGTCCAGCACCTCGGGCTCGATCACCCGCACCCCGGGCAGGCCCGCCTTCAACTCCTCCGCCGACTGGGCGAGAAGCGGGAAGGTCCGGTAGTGGCAGGGGATCACGGTCCTGAAGGCGAAATAGCGCTTCGCCGCCCAGGCCGCCATCTTCATGTCCATCGTGTAGTGCCCACCAGCGCAGAGGATGCCGATGTCGGGCGCGAAGTAGTCGCCCATCCATTCCATGTCGGCCATCACCGTGGTGTCGCCGCTGACATAGATCGTGTGGCCTTCGCCCGCGATCATGAAGCCGGCCTCCGATCCCGCAGGCCCGAGCCCGCCCTTGAAGTCGATCGAGGAGGAATGGCAGGCGTTGACCATCGTCACCCTCGCGCCCGCAAGCTCGATGGTGCCGCCCTTGCCGAAGCCGATGGTCGCGGCGCCCTCGGCCTCCAGCACTTCCGACAATTCGTGGATGCAGGCAATCTTGATCCCCCCCTGCTTCGCGATGGCCACTGCGTTCGAGGCATGGTCGCCGTGGCCGTGGGTCAGGAGGACATGGGTCGCGCCCCGTGTCGCCTCGGTCTCGCGCCCCTTGGGGAACATCGGGTTTCCGGCGAGCCAGGGATCGACGAGCAGCACGGCGCCCTCGATCTCGATGCGGAAGCCGGAATGGCCGAGCCAGGTGATGCGCATGACGTCCTCCTTCTGTCTTGCGCCATTTTGCGCGATAGCCCAGACATGGCAAGGCAGAGGAGGGGCGCCCCGTGGCCGAGGAGATCATCGCGCAACTGAGCGATCCGTTCCGGATCGCGCTTTCGGTCGGGCTGGTGCTGACCATGCTGAGGACCGAGGGGGTGAGCGGACGATGGATTCCGCTCGCGGCCGGGGTGGTGTTCATCGCCGTCCTGATCCCCGTGACGATGCAGCCGCGCGAAGGCGCCGCCCGTATCGTCGCCATCGGCGCGGGCCTTGTCTCCACCAGCCTGCTGGTTGGCGTGGTCATGGCGCTCCGCGCCCTTGTCCTGAGGGCGATGGGGCGTTAAACCGCATCCGTTTTCAGGACGGAGCATCCCATGTCCATCGACACCGACACCGCGCGGCGGGTGGCGCATCTGGCGCGGATCGCCGTGAAGGAAGAGGACCTGCCGGCGCTGGCGGGGGAACTGTCGGCGGTGCTCTCGTTCATGGAGCAGTTGAACGAGGTTGATGTGACGGGGGTGGAGCCGATGACCTCGGTGACGCCGATGCGGCTGAAGCGGCGGGCCGACGTGGTGACCGATGGCGGCATCCAGGCACAGATCCTGTCGAACGCGCCCGACGCGCGGGAAGGCTTCTTCGCGGTGCCGAAGGTGGTGGAATGAGTAGACAAGTGGCTACGAACGGGCCCAACGAACTGACCATCGCCGCCGCGCGCGACGCGCTGAGGAAAGGCGAACTGACCTCGGCCGACCTGACCGAAGCCTGCCTTTCGGCGATCGAGGCGGCGGGGGCGCTCAACGCCTTCGTCCACAAGACGCCCGAGATCGCACGCGAGCGCGCGGCGGCGGCCGACAAGCGGCTGAGGGCCGGCGATGCGCCGGCGATGTGCGGCATCCCGGTCGGGATCAAGGACCTCTTCTGCACCAGGGGCGTGCCCTCGCAGGCGGCCTCCAACATCCTCAAGGGCTTCCGCCCGGAATATGAATCCACCGTCAGCCAGAAGCTGATGGACGCGGGCGCGGTGATGCTCGGCAAGCTGAACATGGACGAGTTCGCGATGGGCTCGTCGAACGAGACCTCGGCTTACGGCAATGTGGTGAACCCCTGGCGGCGCGGCAACGAGACGACGCCACTCACCCCCGGCGGGTCGTCGGGCGGGTCGGCGGCGGCGGTGGCGGCCGACCTCTGCCTTGGCGCCACCGGCACCGACACCGGCGGCTCGATCCGCCAGCCGGCCGCCTTCACCGGCATCACCGGGATCAAGCCGACCTATGGCCGCTGCTCGCGCTGGGGGATCGTCGCCTTCGCCTCCTCGCTCGACCAGGCCGGGCCGATGACCCGCGACGTCCGCGACGCGGCGATCATGCTGGGCGCGATGTGCGGCCACGACCCGAAGGATTCGACCAGCGCTGACCTGCCGGTGCCGGATTTCGAGGCCGCGCTGACCGGCGACATCCGCGGGCGCAAGATCGGCATCCCGCGCGAATACCGCATGGAGGGCATGCCCGACGAGATCGAGGCGCTGTGGAAGCAAGGCACCGAGATGCTGCGCGACGCAGGCGCCGAGATCGTCGACATCAGCCTGCCGCACACGAAATACGCGCTGCCCGCCTATTACGTCGTGGCGCCGGCCGAGGCGTCGTCGAACCTCGCGCGCTATGACGGGGTCCGCTATGGCCACCGGGCGAAGCTCGCGCAGGGCGACGGCATCACCGAGATGTATGAAAAGACCCGCGCCGAGGGCTTCGGCCACGAGGTGCAGCGCCGGGTGATGATCGGCACCTATGTGCTGTCGGCCGGCTTCTACGACGCCTACTACAACCGCGCCCGCAAGGTCCGCGCGTTGATCAAGCGCGACTTCGAGGAGGTCTTCGCGCGAGGGATCGACGCGATCCTGACCCCGGCGACGCCCTCGGCCGCCTTCGGCCTCGGCGAGATGGCGGATGCCGATCCGGTCGCGATGTATCTCAACGACGTTTTCACCGTGACGGTGAACCTTGCCGGCCTGCCCGGCATCGCGGTTCCGGCGGGCCTCGACCGGCAGGGACTGCCCCTGGGGCTGCAACTGATCGGGCGGCCCTGGGAAGAGGGCGATCTGCTGAATCACGCCTATGTGCTGGAACGCGCGGCCGGATTTGTTTCCAAGCCGGCGAAATGGTGGTAGGCCGTTCGGCCAAAACGGAGTTTCGGGGGTTTTCCTGATGCGCACACTTGTGTCCCTTGGGCTTTCTGTCCTGCTGCTGGCCGGCTGCGAGCCGCCGGTGCCCGACAGCCGTCCGGCCGGTGTCGGCTTCGAGAGCTATTCCGAATACCAGCGGCGCCATGTCGCCGAGGCCGCGTCCGCACGGGCGGCGGGGCAGGGCGCGCTGGCGGTGCCGGGGCCGGTGCAGAACGCCGCGGTGCCCTTCCCGCCGCCCGCAGGCGGCACCGCGCTTGCGCCGGTGCCCGGCGGGACCGGCGCGCCCTCGGCGGCCGAGCTTGCCCGGGCGGGGATCGGCGCGGCGCCCGCGGGGGTGCCGCTCTACCCGACCACGCCGCAGGCGACCGATCCGGCGCCGCCGGCCGGCGTTCCGCCGGCGAACCCTGCGGTGGCCGATACGCCGGCCTACTACCCGCCGGGCACCGCCGCGCCGGCACCCGATCCGGTGACGACCCACGCCGGCATCTCCGACGAGAACGATTTCCAGGCGGTCGCGTCGCGCGAAACCATCGAATCGGACAAGGCCCGGATCGCCCAGAACCGCGCCGCCTATCAGCAGGTCCAGCCGACCGACAACCCCGAACGCACCGGTGCCTCCGGGGCGGCGGTCGACCTCGTCCAGTATGCGCTGAAGGCGCCCAACCGGCTGGGCGAGGCTGTTTATGCGCGGTCGCGGATCGCGCTGACCCGCACCGAAAAGGCCTGCGCCCGCTATCCCTCGCCCGAGGCGGCGCAACAGGCGTTCCTGTCCTCCGGCGGGCCGAAGCGCGACCCGAAGAACCTCGACCCCGATGGCGACGGCTTCGCCTGCTACTGGGATCCGACGCCCTTCCAGCAGGCGAAGAACTGAGGTGACCGCGCCCGCGCCGCCGCCCCCCCTCTCGCCGAATTTCGGCGAGCGGCGCGGCGACGGGCGGCCTGACCTGGTGGTGATCCACTACACCGCGATGCCCACCTGCGCCGAGGCGCGGGCGCGGCTTTGCGACCCTGCGGCCGAGGTGTCGGCGCATTACCTGATCTCGGAGACCGGCCAGGTGGAGGCGCTCGTGCCCGAGGCGGCGCGCGCCTGGCATGCCGGGGCGGGGGCCTGGGGGGCGGTGAGCGATGTCAACTCCCGCTCGATCGGCATCGAACTGGCCAACCCCGGCGACGCGCCCTTTCCCGAACCGCAGATGGCGGCGCTGGAGCGGCTTTTGGCCGATGTCATCGCGCGCTGGGCGATTCCGCCCGAACGGGTGATCGGCCATTCCGACATGGCGCCGGGGCGCAAGCGCGACCCCGGGCCGCGCTTCGACTGGCGGCGGCTTGCGCGTGCCGGCCTTTCCGTCTGGCCGGCGGACGGGGGCGACCCGGCCGCACCCCTGGCGGCATCGCTGCGCGCCGCTGGCTACCCCGATGCGACACGCGAAACTCTTCTGGCGGCGTTCCGCCTGCGGTTCCGCCCCTGGGCCGAGGGGCCGGAGACCGCCGAGGACCGCGCGCTGGCCGATGCTCTGGCGCGCCGCTATCCGGTTGACGGCGGCGGCAGCGCATAGCACCGGACCGGCGGCGTCAGCCGCACGAGCATGGCCGCGACCAGGGCAGCGAAGGCGGCGAGATGGCAGAGCGCGCCGGCGAGGTGCGAGTATTCCCACTGCCTGCGCAGCGCCTCCCAGTTTTCCGGCACCTCGGTCCAGTTCGCTGTCGCGCGGTTGGCGGGAAAGGTGAAGGCCCAGAAGATCACCTGCGCGGCGAGCACGAGCGCGATCGCCAGCAGGGTCAGGCGGAACACCCGGCGGTCGGACCGGCTCAGCACCGCCGCAGCGATCATCGCCGTCAGCTCGACCGACAGCACCACCCCCAGCATGTCCCAGCCGTCATAGGCCCGCTGGGCGGCGAAATACTCGTCGACCGGCAGGTCCAGCTTGTTCGCGATGGCATAGAGATGCGCGAGCCCGCCGCCGAGGGCGAGCGCCGTCGTGATGAAGGCGATGAAGAGGACGATGCGGTAGGTCATGGTTTCATCCTTCCGGACTGACAACCCCTTTGCCCGCCGGATGTTCCGGCGGATCTGGATTGACGCCGTCGGCCTGCGTTCTTAAGTGGAGGTCGCGCGGAGGGCCGGATGGCCGCGGTCCCGGACCCGTCCGGGGGCGAGGAAAGTCCGGACTCCATGAAGCGACGGTGCCGGGTAACGCCCGGCCGGGGAAACCCGAGGGAAAGCGCCACAGAGAAGAGACTGCCCGTCCCTGGACGGGGAAAGGTGAAACGGTGGGGTAAGAGCCCACCGCGGGACTGGCGACAGGACCGGCAAGGCAAGCCCCACCGGGAGCAATGCCGAATAGGGGCCTCGCGCGGGGGCCGGTCGCCGCGAAAGCGGAAAGACCGCCCG
>JAUQYB010000018.1 GCA_030837825.1 Albidovulum sp. | reverse complement strand
CTCGGCTCGGGCGGCTGGGCGGGCAAGGGGTTCATGCAGGGCACGCAGTCGCGGCTGAACTTCCTGCCCGAAAAGCACACCGACTTCATCTTCACCACGCTGGCCGAGGAGTTCGGCTTCGTCGGCGCCGTCTCGCTTCTGGCGCTTTACCTTCTCATCCTCGTCTTCTGCATCAGTTCGGCGCTGGCCAACCGCGACCGGTTCTCGGCGCTGCTGATCTTCGGCATCGCCGGCACTTTCTTCCTGTTCTTCACCGTCAACATGGGGATGGTGACGGGGCTGATGCCGGTGGTGGGGGCGCCGCTGCCGCTTGTATCCTACGGCGGGACCGCCATGATCATCCTGCTCGCCGCCTTCGGGCTGGTGCAGAGCGCCCATATCCACCGCCCGAGGTAGCCGATGCCCGTCACCGTCCATTTCGCCGCCGGACCCGCCGCCTGGCGGGAGTATCACGACCACCTGCCGCGGGCGCTTGCCGATGCCGGCGTGCAGGCCGAAATCCTTCTCACCGCGCCCGATCCGGCGGCTGTGGACTACATCGTCTTCGCGCCCAGCGGCGAGATCCAGGACTTTTCGCCCTACGTCAACTGCAAGGCGGTGCTGAATCTCTGGGCAGGGGTGGAGCGGATCATCGGCAACACGACGCTGACCCAGCCCCTCGCCCGCATGGTCGATCCGGCGATGACGGAAAGCATGGTCGAATGGGTCGTTGGCCACACCCTGCGCCACCATCTCGGGATGGACCTGCACATCCTCAACCAGGACGGCGTCTGGCGGAACGAGATCACGCCGCCGATCGCGCGCGAGCGGCCGGTGGCGGTCCTTGGCCTCGGCGCACTCGGACGGGCCGCGGGCGAGGCGCTGGCGGCGCTCAACTTCCCCGTCATGGGCTGGAGCCGCACACCGAAGAACATTTCCGGCATCGACTGCCATTCGGGCGATGCCGGGCTGGCGGCGGTTCTGTCGCGCGCCGAGATCGTCATCCTCCTTGTCCCGCTCACCGCCGGGACGGAAAACCTGATGAACGCCGAAAGGCTCGCCCGCCTGCCGAAGGGCGCGGTGATCCTGAACCCCGGCCGCGGCCCCCTGATCGACGATGCGGCCCTTCTCGCCGCGCTTGACCGCGGCCACCTCGGCCATGCCACGCTCGATGTCTTCCGCAACGAGCCGCTGCCGAAGGGCCATCCGTTCTGGACCCATCCCCGGGTCACCGTCACACCCCATATCGCCGCCAGCACGCGTCCCCTGACGGCGTCGGCCGTCGTGGCCGAGAACATCCGCCGCGGCGAGGCGGGCGAGCCGCTCCTTTACCTCGTCGACCGGGCGCGGGGCTACTGAACTAGCGCAGCTTCGGCGGGCGGCCCGGGTCCATGCCCGGTGCGGCGGGCGAGACGATCTGCGCCGTCTCGGGCTCCGGCAGCGGCAGGTCGAAGGTCAGCGCGTGACGGCAGAGCCGCGCCAGCGCGGGATCGCGCGCAGGCAGGAAGGTCACGTCGAGCGCGCCCGCCTCGACGCCGGAGAACACCAGCGCCTCGGACACCGCCTTGGCAAGCGCTGCCTCGGTGCCCTCGCGCGCACCCTCGAAGACCAGAAGCGGCCCCTGCCCGCCACCCTCGTAGGTCGCGACGACGAGATGGGCGCGCAGGGCCAGCCCGGAAAGCCGCGCCAGCTTGGCGTCGAGCGCGGCGAGAAGCGCCTCGGGCAGGTCCGTGGGCGGGCGATAGGCCAAGGGGCGCGAGGACGCCGGCTCGGGGGCATGGCCGAGCGTCGCGGTCAGCCAGCCCAGAGCCTCGGCCGGCATGAGGAAGGCCGAGGGTGCAACCCCAAGGTTAAGGCCGAGCCCGAGCCCCTCGGCCGCGAGCATCCGCGCCACCACCCGTCCCGGCAAGGCGGCATAGGGTGCCGGGCCTTCGGCGAAGGCCGCCAGCCGCTCCTCTCGGTCGAAGGCCAGCGCCACGCGCCCCTCCGCCAGGTCGAACAGAGCCGGCTCGATCGCGTCGCCCGCGGGT
The DNA here is from genome assembly GCA_030837825.1 of Albidovulum sp. Classification (GTDB taxonomy): domain Bacteria; phylum Pseudomonadota; class Alphaproteobacteria; order Rhodobacterales; family Rhodobacteraceae; genus Albidovulum. The sequence continues at coordinate 29,393 of JAUQYB010000018.1, read as the reverse complement.
TCCCGCGCCAGCAGCAGGTAGAGTTCCGCATCCGCCAGCCGGTCGTAGAAGGCGAGCCGCACGGCGTCGCTTTCGGGCGCGGCCTCCATCGCGCGGTGCAGCCGGTCGAGATCAGTTTCCATCCAGAACCTCCCTGAGCCGCGCCCGCGCCACCGGCAGAAGCTCCGCCTCGAACCAGGGATTGCGCCTCAGCCACGCGGTATTGCGCCAGGACGGGTGAGGCAAGGGAAAGGCGCGTGGCGCTTGGTCGCGCCAGCGGGCGACGGTGGCGGTCACCCCAGCCTTTGCGACCTCGCGGCCCAGGTGCCAGGCCTGGGCATAGCCGCCGATCAGGAACGTAACCTGGACGCCCGGCAGGCTCTCCATCACCCGGGTGCGCCAGGTCTCGGCGCAGCGGCGCGGCGGCGGCCGGTCGGACCCTTTCGCGTCATATCCCGGAAAGCAGAACGCCATCGGCACCACGGCGACGCGGTCGAGATCGTAGAACTCCGCCTCCGTCATCCCGAGCCAGGCGCGCAACCGGTCGCCCGAGGGATCCGCGAAGGGCCGGCCGATCTCGTGCACCCGCGCGCCCGGCGCCTGCCCGGCGATGAGAACCCGCGCGCCGGGACGGAACCAGACGACCGGCCTCGGCGCATGGGCGGTCGCCGTCGCGGCGAACCCTTCCGCGCAGAGGCGGCAGGCGGCGATCTCGCGCGAAACGGAGGTGCGATCGACGGTCATGCCCCCCACTTAAGGAGCGCGCCCGGACCGTGCAACGCGGCGCCGTGGCGCGGCCGGTTGCCCCGATTCCCCCTTTCCAGTATCGAGGCCGGAGGGGCAGGCCAGGGGGCGCGCAATGTATCGGGTCTGGAACTACGTCACCACCTATTCGCTTCTCCTGATCGGGGGCGCGGTGATCGCGCTGATCTGGGCGAATACCGATCCCGACAGCTACCACGCGCTTGTCCACGCCGTGCTGATCGACAATTTCCTCATCGGCATGCTCGAGCACGAGGGCGGCGGGACGACACGCACGCTGACGCTGCATTTCCTCGTCAACGACGTGCTCATGGCTTTTTTCTTCGCCATCGCCGCGAAGGAAGTCTGGGAGGCGGTGATCCTGGAGCACGGCTCGCTGCGCGGCGCGAAGGCGATCACGCCGCTCATCGCCACCGCGGGGGGCATGCTCGGGCCGGTCCTGGTCTATCTGACGCTCGCCGCCGCGCTCGGCATCCTCGGAGACGTGCATCGCGGCTGGGCGATTCCCACGGCGACCGACATCGCCTTTTCCTACCTCGTCGGCCGCATGGTGTTCGGCGCGGGCCACCCGGCGGTCAGATTCCTGCTGCTTCTGGCCATCGCAGACGACGCGGGCGGCCTCATCATCCTGGCGATCTTCTATCCGACCGGCGATCTCGCACCGCAGTGGCTTCTCCTGTCGCTCGGGGCGGCCATCGCGGCCTTCGTTTTCTTCAACTGGCTGCCCCGGCGGCTCGACCGTGGCAACCAGTTGCGCCCGAATTCCACCTGGGTGCGCAAGAAGCTGTCGTTCTGGCCCTATCTCGTGGCCGGCTGTCTCAGTTGGTTCGGTTTCCAGGAGGCGGGCATCCACCCCGCGCTCGGCCTTCTGCCGATCGTGCCGACGATCCCGCACGCCGACCGTGCCTTCGGCATATTCGCCGAAGCCGAAGAACGCCTGACCGACCTTCTGAACTGGATCGAGCACAGGCTGAAATACCCCGTGGAATTTGTCCTCCTTTTCTTCGGCCTCCTGAACGCAGGCGTCGAGTTCAGCGCGATCGGAGCGCCGACATGGCTCGTGCTCTTCGGCCTCGTCATCGGCAAGCCCTTGGGCATCTCGCTCTTTGGCTGGTTCGCGGCGAACATCCTCAAGCTTGGCCTGCCTGACGGCATGCGGACCACCGACCTCGTCGTCGTGGGCTGCGTCGCCGCGATCGGCTTCACCGTCGCGCTCTTCGTGGCCTCTGTCGCCTTCCCGCCCGGCCCGGTGCAGGACGCCGCCAAGATGGGGGCGCTGTTCTCGTTCGGCGCTGCGCTCCTTTCCCTCGTGGCGGGCAGGATCTTCAGGGTCGAGAAGGTCGAAATCACCTGACCCCACGCCACGCCCTCGCCGGGGCTTTCTCGATGCAGTGGCTTGCGCCATAATGGCGCCCAAAGACCGGTGTAACGGCAAAATTAACCGGCCGGACCTATCAAGGACGGCGAGGCAGGCGGCCCGGGGCCATCGGATGCTCGAGTTCGAGAATGTGAGCAAGTCCTTCTGGACAGGCAGGACGCGCAAGGTGATCCTTGACCGCGCGTCCTTCCGCGTCGACCTCGGCCACTCGCTCGGGATCCTCGCGCCCAACGGCACCGGCAAGACGACGATCATCAACATGATGGCGGGGCTCGAGAAGCCGGACGAGGGAAGGGTCCGAAAGACCTGCCGGGTGTCCTTCCCGCTCGGCTTCATGGGCGGCGTCGTAGCCAGGCATTCGGCGCGCGAGAACGCCCGCTTCATCGCCCGTCTCTACGGGCTCGATCCCGACTATGTCGAGGCGTTCAGCCGCTGGCTCTGCGGCATCGCGGAATATTTCGACATGCCGGTCGGCACCTACAGCGCGGGCATGAAGTCGCGCTTCACCTTCTCGCTGCTCCTGGCGATGGAGTTCGACATCTACCTGATCGACGAGGGGATGCCCTCGACCACGGATGTCGAGTTCAACCGCAAGGCCGGGACGATCCTGCGTGACCGGCTGAAGACCGCGACCGTCATCGTCGTGTCGCACCAGCCCGCGACGCTGGAGAAATTCTGCCGCTCGGCCGCGGTGCTGCGGCATGGGCGGCTGCACATGTTCGACACCCTCGAAGAAGCGAAACGGATGTATGACTACGCCTCCTAAAGCCGCAAGGTTCCGCATCCGCACAGGCACCGTGCCCATCCCGGGCAACCCTTCGCGCAGGCCTGCCGCGCCCGACGACGGCTTCGGGGACGAGCCCTTCCCGACCGCCGATCAGGACGTGCTGGGCCCCGCACCGCAGACGCCGGACGCAGAGCTCGAGGCGGTCCGCGCCGAGGGGCTCACGGGCCGGCAGCTTCGCACCGCGCGCCGCGTCGCGATGAAGCACGGGATCGACGCCGCCTCCGACCACGATGCCGTCCGCCTGCTGCGGCGCCGGGGGATCGACCCGTTCCGGCCCGCGGCGGTGCTCCAGCTCATCGAACGCAAGCCGGCGGAAGAGGCGGGGACGCCACGCCTGCCGCAGACGGTGCCACCCCCGGGGCTGCCCGCGAAGCCGGCCGACGATGCCGCCCGCGATGCCGCCCGCGCGCGCGAGATCATGGACATCCAGCGCGACATCGTCCGCCGGCGCAGGCGCAATTTCCTCATGCTGCTTGCCCGCCTTGCCGTCTTCGTCTTCCTGCCGACGATTCTTGCCGGCTGGTACTATACCCGGATCGCCACGCCGCTTTACGCGACCAAGACGGAATTCATCATCCAGCAGGCCGACGCTCAGGTGGGCGGCCTCGGCTCGATGTTCCGGGGCACGCAGTTCGCGACCTCGCAGGATTCCATCGCCGTCCAGGGCTACCTTCAGTCGCGCGACGCGATGCTGAGGCTCGACCGCGATCTCGGCTTCAAGGCGCACTACACACAAGCCTTCATCGACCCGATCCAGCGGCTCGACCCCGGCGCCTCCAACGAGGCCGCCTACCGGCTCTATCAGCGCAACGTCAAGATCGGCTACGACCCGACCGAGGGGCTGATCAAGATGGAGGTCATCGCCGCCGACCCCGCCGTCAGCCAGAGCTTCGCCGAGGCGCTGATCGGCTATGCCGAGGAACAGGTGGACCAGCTTTCGGCGCGGCTGCGCGAAGACCAGATGAAAGGCGCGCGCGACAGCTTCGCCGATGCCGAGGCGAAGGTGGAGGCGGCCCAGCAGAAGGTGCTGGCACTGCAGGAAAGGCTTGGCGTGCTGGATCCGATGTCGGAATCCAACGCGGTGATGAGCCAGGTCGCCACCTTCGAAGTGGAGTTGCAGAAGAAGCGGCTGGAACTGCAGCAGCTTCTTGACAACGCCAGCCCGAACCAAGCCCGCGTCGATGGCGCGAAAGGCGACATCGCCCGGCTTGAGGAGCTGATCCGCAGCCTGCGCTCGCAGCTCACCGAAGGCACCGCCAGCACCGCGTCGCTGGCGCAGGTGTCCGGCCAGTTGCGCATCGCCGAGGCGGAGCTGGAGAACCGCCAGTTGATGCTCAGCCAGGCGCTCCAGCAGCTCGAGACCGCGCGGATCGAGGCGAACCGCCAGGTCCGCTATCTGGAAACTGCGGTCAGCCCCGTCGCCCCCGACGAGCCGACCTATCCGCGCGCGTTCGAAAACACGCTCTTGGCCTTGCTGATCTTCGGTGGCATCTACCTGATGCTGTCGCTGACCGCATCGATCCTGCGGGAACAGGCGACCTCGTGACGGAGGCGGTGATGACGATGATGAAGGACGTGGAGGTGGGCGGGCTGCAGGTTGGCAACGACCGGCCGCTGACGGTGATCGCCGGACCCTGCCAGATCGAGAGCGCGGACCACGCGCTGATGATCGCGGGCGGCATGGCCGAGACCTGCGCCAAAGCCGGTGCCGCCTTCGTCTTCAAGGCCAGCTACGACAAGGCCAACCGGACCTCGCTGGCCGGGCGGCGCGGCATCGGCATCGAGGCGGGGCTGAAGGTGCTGGAGGCGGTGCGGGCGCGGATCGGCTGCCCGGTGCTGACCGACATCCACGACTCCGGCCAGGCGCGCGAGGCCGCCCGCGTCGTCGACGTGATCCAGATCCCGGCCTTCCTCAGCCGCCAGACCGACCTTCTTCTCGCCGCCGGGGAAACCGGCGCGGTGGTGAACATCAAGAAGGGCCAGTTCCTCGCGCCGTGGGACATGGCGAACGTCGCGGCCAAGGTCGCGAGCACCGGCAACGCCCGCATCCTTCTGACCGAGCGCGGCGTCTCCTTCGGCTACAACACGCTGGTGGCCGACATGCGCTCGCTGCCGATCATGGCCAAGACCGGCTACCCGGTGATCATGGACGCGACGCATTCGGTGCAGCAGCCGGGCGGCCAGGGCGGATCGTCGGGCGGCCAGCGCGAATTCGCGCCGGCGATGGCGCGCGCGGCGGTCAGCCTCGGCATCGCGGGGGTCTTCATCGAAACCCACGAAGACCCGGATCGCGCCCCGTCCGACGGGCCGAACATGGTCCCCCTCGCGGAAATGCCGCGGCTTCTCGACACGCTGATGGCGCTCGACCGGATCGCAAAGGCCGATCCGGTCAGGGTGTGACGGCCGCACCGGTCACGCCCGCTGCCGCCTTTCGCATTCGCTCGAAGCTCATCGAGATATGGGCGCGGCGGATCAGCGCGGCCGCCTGAAGATCGCCGAGTTCGACCGCACGCAAAATGTCGTCGATCTCGCGGTCGAAGACCTCCACTTCATCCTTCAGGTCGATCAGCGAGGCGAAGATCGATTTCAGCCAGATGCGGGTGGTGCGGAAATAGAGCCGCTCGGACATTTCACGGAGCGGCTGGTTCGCGGTGAGCCGCATCAGCGCGATGAAGAAATCCATGTTGATCTGGGCGAAGCGGCGCGGATCGGGATCGTCGCGCAATGTCTTCGACCGCGCCTGCAGCACACGGAATTCGGCAAGCAGCGCCGCCGACGGTGCAACCGGGTCCAGCCGTCCGATCAGTTCGGCAAGCTCGAGCCGGACGCGGAAGGTCTGCACCAGTTCCCGCAGGTCCACGTCGGTGACGAAGGTGCCGACGCCGTGCACCGATTGCAGCAGGCCTTCGCTTTCCAGCCGGGCCAGCACCCGGCGAAGCGGCGTGCGGCTGGTTCCCAGCTCTGCCGCAAGCGCTTCTTCCGACAGCCGGGTGCCGGGCGCGTAGTCCAGAAGGCAGATGCGCGTGCGGATCTCGTCGTGCATCCGTTCGAAGCGATCGCGCGCGCTGCCGCCGGTGGCCGGAGTTTCGCAGGTCATCTCCGCCCCCTTCTCAGGTTTGCGCCGGACAACAGCGGGGTTACGGGCGGGATTACGGGCGCGCATGGTCGGGCAACCGGCGGGCAAGGGGCGATCCTGTGGCGCGGCGGCACGTCGCCCCCATTCGCCTGCCCCGGCGCGCGACCGCGGAACCCCTGCCGTATCAAGCCAGCCATCGCTTCACCCCGACAAGTTGTGCACAACGAATCATCATAAGCACCTGACCTAAGATATTCTTCCATGTTCGTGAGCCAATTGCGACAGATTTCGCTTGACATGACTTCCCTATGGACAATGATGTGCACAACTTAAGGACTCCCGGTCCGCCCGGCCCGGGGGCAAACAACAGGGAGCCAGAGATGAAGAAATCATTCAGAACGATCGCCGCGGCCGCCATCGCGCTCGGGACGACCGCAGCGGCGGCCTTCGCGGGGCCGCTCAGCGACCGAATCGCCGCGGGCGAGACGATCCGCATCGGCTTTGCCAACGAGATTCCCTTTGCCTATCCCGGCCCGAACGGCGAACCCAAGGGCTTCGTCAACGCCCATACGCTCGGGGTGCTCGAGAAGATGGGTTACACCAGCATCGAGCCGGTGCAGACCGACTGGGGCGGGCTCATCCCCGGGCTTCAGGCCGGCCGCTTCGACATCATCACCGGCGGCATGAACATCCTCGCCTCGCGCTGCGAGAACATCGCCTTCTCCGACCCGATCGCCAAGATCGGCGACGCCTTCATCGTCGCCGCCGGCAACCCGAAGGGCATCCAGACCTACGTCGACGTGAAGGACAAGGGCGCGGTGATGGTCACCGGCGCAGGCTATTCCAACATCGAGGCGGCGAAGGCCGCCGGCGTGGCCGAGGCGAACATCATGCAGGTGCCGGGCCCGACCGAGATTCTCGCCGCGGTGACCGCCGGCCGCGCCGATGCCGGAACGGGCACCTACTTCACCATGAAGCAGCTCGCCGACAGTTCCAACGGCGCGGTCGAGGTGACCGATCCGAACGCCATGCCCGAGGAATCGTTCAACTGGGCCGGGATCGGCTTCCGCAAGGAGGACCAGGATTTCGTCGACGCCTTCAACGCTGCGCAGAAGGACTATCTCGGCTCCGAGGCGATGATGGCGGCGGTGGCCGAATACGGCTATGGCGAGGCCTCGCTGCCGGGCGACGTGACCACCGAGTGGGTCTGCGCCAACCGCTGACACCGGAACAGGGGGGCGGCGCGGCCGCTCCCCGCCTTCCCGCCACGGGGGCGGCACATGCCGATCTGGGATTTCATCCAAACCTACGGCGGGCAGATCGTCAGCGGAACGCTGATCACCTGCGCCCAGTTCCTGCTGGCCTCGGCGGTGGCGGTCACCGTCGCGCTGGTCGCCGGCCTGGGAAAGCTTTCCCGTCACCTGGCGGTCCGGGGGGTGGCGACCGTCTATATCGAGATCTTCCGCGGCACCTCGCTTCTGGTCCAGCTCTACTGGATTTTCTTCGTCCTGCCGCTCTTCGGGATCACGCTGGAAAAGTTCTGGGCCGGATTCCTTTCCGTCGGGCTGAACGTCGGCGCCTATGGCGCGGAACTCGTCCGGGGCGCGATCCGGTCGGTGCCAAAGGGGCAATGGGAAGCGGCCTATGCGCTGTCGATGTCGCCGGCCCGGCGGATGCGCCGCATCATCCTGCCGCAGGCGGTGCAACTGATGCTGCCGCCCTGGGGCAACCTCCTGATCGAGCTGCTGAAGGGAACCGCGCTCGTTTCGCTGATCTCGGTCGCCGACCTGATGTTCCAGGCCAAGCAGATCAACGCCTCGACCTTCCTGTCGGCGCAGTCCTTCGGCATCGCGCTGGTCGTCTATTATGTGCTTGCGCGCGCCATCCTCACGCCGTTCATGCGCTGGCTGGAGCGGGTCATGGCGCGGAGGCTCGGCCGCGCATGACCTTCCACTGGAACTGGGCCTTCACCTGGGAAATCCTGCCGCGTCTGCTTCATGCCACGGTCAACACCCTGCTCGCGGCCGGGATCGGCTATGCCATCGCGCTCGTCCTCGGGCTGGTGCTCGCGCTGGCGCAAAGGACGCCGTGGAAGCCGCTCACGCTTGTCGTGCGCGAGACGATCGAGTTCATCCGCTCCACGCCACTGGTCCTGCAGATCTTCTTCGTCTTCTACGTCGGCCCGCAGTTCGGCATCCGCCTCTCGCCCTGGGTCTCGGGGATGATCGCCATCGGCCTGCATTATTCGGCCTATCTGTCCGAGGTCTACCGCGCCGGGATCGAGGCGGTGCCGAAGGGGCAGTGGGAGGCGTGCCGCGCGATCAACATGTCGACCCGCGACACCTACCTGCGGATCATCATCCCGCAGGCGCTGCCTCCCTCCGTCGCCGGAATGGGCAACTACCTCGTCGGCATCTTCAAGGACACGCCGATGCTGTCGGTCATCGGCGTCACCGAACTCATGCACGCTGCCAATGCGATCGGGTCCGAGAGCTACCGCTTCCTCGAACCCTACACGCTGGTGGGCGTGATCTTCCTCGCCATCTCGCTGCCCACGGCCGGCCTCGTGCGGCTGTTCGAAGGCTGGGTGCGCCGCAAGCTGGGGCTTTGACACATGGACGCGACCGACTTTCCTCTGGAACTGCCCGAGGGCGACCGCCCGATGGTGCGGTTCATGAACGTGACCAAGAGCTACGGCAAGCTCACCGTGCTCGACCGGCTGAACCTCGACATCGCGGAAGGCGAGATGGTGTCGGTCATCGGGCCCTCCGGCTCGGGCAAGACCACCGTGCTCAGGATGCTGATGACGCTGGAGACGATCAACGGCGGGGTGATCTATCTCGACGGCAAGCCGCTGACGCATATGGAGCGCGGCGGGCGGCTGGTGCCGGCCGACGAGCGGCACCTGCGGAAGATGCGCGCGTCGATCGGCATGTGCTTCCAGCACTTCAACCTCTTTCCGCACATGACCGCGCTTCAGAACTGCATGGAGGGGCCGGTGCAGGTGCTCGGCCTGTCGAAGACGGAGGCGCGCGAACGGTCCGAGGATCTTCTGTCGATGGTCGGGATGATCGAGAAGAAGGACCAGCACCCCTCGCGGTTGTCCGGCGGGCAGCAGCAGCGGGTGGCGATCGCCCGTGCCCTTGCCATGCGGCCCAAGGTCATGCTTTTCGATGAGGTGACCTCGGCGCTCGACCCCGAGGTGATCGGCGAGGTCACCAACGTGATCCGCAAGCTTGTCGCCGAACATCACCTGACGATGCTGATGGTCACCCACCAGATGGGTTTCGCCCGCGACATTTCCGACCGTGTCTGTTTCTTCTTCGGCGGAAGGATCGAGGAACAGGGGCCGCCCGAGGCACTGTTCGGCAACCCGCAGCGCGACCGCACCCGGCAGTTCCTCTCGGCGGTGAAGGAAGCCGACTGATGGCGGTGACGCTCGCCGACATCCTCGCCGCACGCCGCCGCATCCGCGGGCTGGCCGATGGCACGCCTTTCGTCCCCTCGCCCTTCATGAGCGCAAGGGTCAGCCGGGAGTTCCTGCTGAAGCTCGAGACCGCGCAGCCCACCGGCGCCTTCAAGCTGCGCGGCGCGCTGAACGCGGTGCTTGCCCTGCCCGGTGACGCGCCCGGCGTCGTCTGCTGTTCCACCGGCAACCACGGCCGGGCCGTCGCCCATGCCGCGGCAGGGCGGCGGATGCGGGCGGTGGTCTGCCTGTCGCATCTGGTGCCCAAGGCCAAGGTCGACGGCATCCGCGCCCTTGGCGCCGAGGTGCGCATCGCCGGCACGAGCCAGGACGAGGCGATGGCGGAAAGCCTGCGGCTCCGCGACGCCGAGGGGCTGGTCGAGGTTCCGCCCTTCGACGACGAAAGGGTGATCGCGGGCCAGGGCACCGTCGCGCTCGAGATGCTGGAGGCACGCCCCGACCTCGACATGATCCTGGTGCCGCTCTCGGGCGGCGGGCTTGCCGCCGGGGTCGCGGTGGCGGCGAAGGCGATCAACCCGAAGATCCGGGTCATCGGCATCACGATGGACCGCGGCGCGGCGATGTATCAGTCGCTCCGCGCCGGCCACCCCGTGGAAGTGCCGGAGTTCGCCTCGCTCGCCGACAGCCTCGGCGGCGGGATCGGGTTGGAGAACCGCCTGACCTTCCCGCTCTGCCGCGACCTCCTGGACGACACCCTGCTGGTGAGCGAGGAGGAAATCCGTGACGCCATGCAGGTGCTTTATTTCGAGGACAAGATCGTGGCCGAAGGCGCCGCGGTCGTCGGCCTCGCGGCGGTGCTGGCGGGCAAGGCTCCGGCAGCGAAGGGGCCGGTCGCCACCATCGTCACCGGCCGGAACCCCGACATGGGCGTCTTCACCCGCATCGTCTCCGGCGGGGACGTGACGCTCGGCGACCTGGCCGTGAAGGGAAAGACCCATGCCGCATGACATCCAGATCGTCACCGAGGCGCAGTTGCGCGGGCTCGTCACGCTCGACCTGACGGTGGTCGACGTCATTGAACGGGCCTTCGCGGCGCTGGCGAAGGGCGGCGTGGTGATGCCGCCGATCCTGTCGATGGACCTGCCCGCGGCGAACGGCGAGGTCGACGTCAAGACCGCCTACATCCCCGGCTTCGACGGCTTCGCGATCAAGGTGAGCCCCGGGTTCTTCGACAACCCGAAGCTCGGCCTGCCCAGCCTCAACGGGCTGATGATCCTCTTGTCCGCCACCACAGGGCTGGTGCAGGCGGTGTTCCTCGACAACGGCTATCTGACCGACATCCGCACCGCCGCCGCCGGCGCCGTGGCGGCCCGCCACCTTGCCCCCGGAACCGTCGAGACCGCCGGGGTGATCGGCACCGGGGTGCAGGCGCGGCTCCAGATGCAGGCGGCGCATCTGGTCCGCCCCTTCGCCCGCGTCCTCGTCCACGGGCGCGACATCGACCGGGCCCGCGCCTGCGCCGCCGATCTTGCCTCGACGCTCGGCATCGCCGCCGAGGCGGTGGCCGACCCCGCGGCGCTGGTGGCCGAAAGCCAGCTCGTCGTCACCACGACGCCTGCCCGCGCGCCGGTCCTGAAGGCCGAATGGCTGCACCCCGGGCTGCACGTCACCGCGATGGGCTCCGACCAGGAGGGCAAGAACGAGATCGAGCCCGCGGCGCTCGTCCGTGCCGATGCCTATGTCTGCGACCGGGTGAGCCAGTGCGAAAGGCAGGGGGAGTTGCGCGCGGCGCGTGCGACCGGGCTCTGGACGAAAGGCACGCCGGCCGAACTTGGCGAGGTGATCCTCGGCACCAGGCCCGGCCGGACCGCGCCCGGCGACATCACCCTCTGCGACCTGACCGGGACGGGCGCGCAGGATACCGCCATCGCCAGCCATGTCCGCGCCCGGTTCGGGTCTGCCGGAACCATCATCCGGGCCTGAGCCATGTTCAGAAACCCCTTCTCTGACGAGGAACTCGTGCGCCGCGTCGGCGCCGTGCGCGAGGGGATGGCAACGCGCGGGGTCGACGTCGCGGTCCTCTCCGCCCCCGAAAGCGTCTTCTACCTGACCGGGCTCGATCACTGGGGCTATTTCGCGCCGCACCGCCTGATCGTGCCGGCGGCGGGGGAGATGGTGCTCGTCACCCGCGCGATGGAACGGGTGACGATCGAGCATCAGGTCCGCAACGCCCGCTTCTCCGGCCATTCCGACAGCGTCACGGCGGCGAGCCATCTTGCCCGCGAACTCGGGCCATTGGCCGGCGCGAGGGTCGGGCTCGAGGCGCAGTCCTCCGGCCTCACCTTCGCCGCCGGGCAGGAGCTTGCCGCGGCGCTCGGGGCGGACCGCTGGGCCGACATTTCCGACCTGACGGCCGGCCTCAGGCAGGTAAAGTCGGCCGAGGAACAGGCGCTGATGCGAAGGGCGGCGCTTGCCTCCGACGCGGGGACGCTCGCCGCCATCGCCGCGATCCGCGACGGGGCGCGCGAGGCGGAGGTGGCCGCCGAATGCACCGCGGCGATGATCCGCGCCGGATCGAACCCGCCCGGCTTCGGCCCCTTCCTCCGCCCCGGCGAGCGCATCGCCGAGGAGCACACGACCTGGGGCGACGGCACCTACCGCGCCGGCGGCCGGGTGATGCTGGAACTGGCCGGCTGCGTCTCGCGCTATCATGCGCCGATGGGCCGGCTGATCCATCTCGGCCATATCCGCGACGAGGATGCCGCGATGGCCGAAATCGCCAAGCGCGCCTTCGACGCCGCGCTGGCGGGCCTGCGCCCCGGCCGCCGCGCGCGCGAGGTCTATGCCGACTGGCAGGCGGTGGTGGATGGGGCGGGGATGCCGCAGTACCGGCGCCACCACTGCGGCTATCTCGTCGGCATCGGCTTTCCGCCGTCCTGGACCGGCGGCAACACCGTCACCGGCCTGCGCCACGACAGCGATCTTGAGGTTCGCGAAGGCATGTGCTTTCACCTGCTGTCCTGGTTCACCGAAACCGGCCGGGGCGACTTCTTCGTGTCGAACTGCGCGCTACTCGGTCCCGGGGGGCCGGAGCTTCTGACGCAGGCGCCGATGGGGCCGACAGTGGTGTGAACCGATGAAACTCGATCAGCGCGACATCGCGATCCTCAGGACCCTCGCGACCGAGGGCAGGATATCCAAGACCGATCTGGCGAGCCGTGTCGGGCTTTCCGCCACCCCCTGCTGGGAACGTCTGCGCAGGCTCGAGAAGGCGGGCCTGATCGAGGGCTACCGGGCCGAGATCGCGCTCAGGAAGCTCGGCCCCCACGTCACGGTCTTCGTCGCGGCCGAGCTTGCCGACCACACCGCGGCCCGCTTCCGCGCCTTCGAGGAGGCGATGGGGCGCTATGACGAGGTGGTGGCCTGCTGGGCGCTTGGCGGCGGGTTCGACTATCTCCTCCAGATCGTCACCCGCGACATCGACGCCTATCAGCGGCTGATCGACGCGATGCTCGATGCGCGGATCGGGCTCGCCCGCTACTTCACCTATATCGTGACCAAGCCGGTCAAGGGCCCCGCCCCGCCGCCGTTCGAGGCGCTGTTCGATCCCGACTGATCCGGACTGCGCCCGCACCCGCCGGCAGAGGAATCCTCTGCGCCGTGCGCCGCATTCGGTCACATCCTCCGCCCCGGCCGGGGCAGTATCCCCTGGACAGGGACGGAGGAACGGCATGGGATCGACGGCACTCACGGCACGGGCAGAGATCGCCGACAAGCGGCTGGTGCGCGGGTTTTCCTACATCGGCGGGAAATGGACGGCCGCCGCCTCCGGCCGGACCTTCCCGGTCAGCGATCCGGCGACGGGCGAGACCCTCGGCGCGGTCGCCTCGCTTTCGGCCGAGGAGGCCGCCCGCGCGGTGGACACCGCACAGGCAGCCTTCGCCGGCTGGGCCGGCCGGTTGCCGCAGGACCGTTCCGCCCTTCTCCGCCGCTGGTTCGAGGAGATCATCGCCAACCGCGAGGACCTGGCCCGCATCATGGTGCTGGAACAGGGCAAGCCCTTGTCGGAGGCGCGGGGCGAGATCGACTATGGCGCGGCCTTCGTCGAGTTCTACGCCGAGGAGGCGAAGCGGCCGAACATCGAGGGCATCACCAGCCACCTGGCCGACGCCGAGATGGAGCTGTGGCGCGAACCGGTGGGCGTGGCCGCGCTGATCACGCCGTGGAACTTCCCCACGGCGATGCTGGCGCGGAAAGCAGCCGCAGCGCTTGCCGCGGGCTGCACGGTTCTCTGCCACCCATCCGCCGAAACGCCGTTCTCGGCGCTCGCGCTCGCTGAACTGGCCGAACGGGCGGGAGTGCCGCCGGGGGTCTTCAACGTGGTGACCGGCCCTGCCCCCACGATCGTCGAGCCCTGGACCCGCGATCCCCGCGTCCGCGCCCTGTCCTTCACCGGCTCGACCGAGATCGGCCGCCTGCTTTACCGGCAATGCGCCGGCACGGTGAAGCGGCTGGTGATGGAGCTTGGCGGCCATGCGCCGGTGCTCGTCTTCGCCGACGCCGACCTCGACAATGCGGTGGCAGAGACGATCAAGGCAAAGTTCGCCACCTCGGGGCAGGATTGCCTCGGCGCCAACCGCATCCTCGTGGAACGGCCCGCCTACGACGCCTTCTGCCGGAAGTTCACCGCGGCAACGCAGGCGCTGACCGTGGGCTCAGGCCTCGAGGACCGCGACCTCGGCCCGTTGATGAACGAGGCGGCGGTGAAAAAGCAGGAGGCGCATGTCGCCGATGCGCTGGCGAAGGGCGCGAGGCTCGCCTGCGGCGGCGTGCGCCTGCCGCTCGGCCCGCTCTTCTTTGCGCCGACGGTGCTGGCCGACGTGCCCGATGACGCCCTGATCCTGCGCGAGGAAACCTTCGGCCCCGTCGCCGCGATCCTGCCCTTCGACAGCGAGGACGAGGCCCTGACCCGCGCGAACGACAGCGAATACGGGCTCGTGGCCTACCTCCACACCGAGGATCCGCGCCGCATCTACCGCCTGTCGCGCGCCTTGCAATACGGTATGGTCGCGGTGAACCGCACCAAGGTCACCGGCGCGCCGATCCCCTTCGGGGGCCGCAAGCAGTCCGGCCTCGGCCGCGAGGGATCGCGGCTCGGCATGGAGGAATTCACCGAAATCAAATACGTCTGCCGCGACTGGCAGTGAGGAAAGGACGCCCGTGATGCTGAGGAACGACCAGCTTGACCAGTGGGACCGGGAGAACTTCTTCCACCCCTCGACCCATCTCGCCCAGCACGCGCGCGGTGAAAGCCCGAACCGGGTGATCCGCACCGCCTCCGGCGTCCATATCGAGGACCGCGACGGGCGCCGCCTGCTCGACGCCTTCGCGGGGCTCTACTGCGTCAATGCGGGCTACGGCCGGCAGGAGATCGCCGAGGCGATCGCGGCGCAGGCGCGGGAGCTGGCGTATTACCACGCCTATGCCGGCCACGGCACGGAAGCCTCGATCACGCTGGCCAAGATGATCCTCGACCGCGCCCCCGCCAACATGTCGAAGGTCTATTTCGGCCTCGGCGGCTCGGACGCGAACGAGACCAACGTCAAGCTCGTCTGGTATTACAACAACGTGCTCGGCCGGCCGGAGAAGAAGAAGATCATCTCGCGCTGGCGCGGCTACCACGGCTCGGGCCTGATGACCGGCTCGCTGACCGGGCTCGAGCTTTTCCACAGGAAGTTCGACCTGCCGCTCGGCCAGGTGATCCATACCGAGGCGCCCTACCACTACCGCCGCAAGGACGGGGCGCAGACCGAGGCGGAGTTCACCGCCCATTGCGCCGCCGAGCTGGAGCGGCTGATCGAGCGCGAGGGCGCCGACACGATCGCGGCCTTCATCGGCGAGCCGGTGCTGGGCACCGGCGGCATCGTGCCGCCGCCCGCGGGCTATTGGGCGGCGATCCAGGAGGTGCTCCGGCGCCACGACATCCTTCTCATCGCCGACGAGGTGGTGACCGGCTTCGGGCGGCTCGGCACGATGTTCGGCTCGGACCACTACGGCATCGAGGCAGACCTGATCACCATCGCCAAGGGGCTGACCTCGGCCTATGCGCCGCTCTCGGGCTCCATCGTCTCGGACCGGGTCTGGAAGGTGCTGGAGCGGGGGACGGACGAGAACGGCGCCATCGGCCACGGCTGGACCTATTCTGCCCATCCGATCGGCGCGGCCGCGGGCGTGGCGAACCTGAAGCTCCTCGACGACCTCGGGCTGGTGCGGAACGCCGGCGAGGTCGGCGCCTACCTGACCCGGGCGATGCGCGATGCGCTCGGCGATCATCCGAACGTCGGCGAGATTCGCGGCGAGGGGATGCTGGCGGCGGTGGAACTGGTCGAGGACCGGGACGCGCGGCGCTTCTTCGACCCCGCGCGCAAGGTCGGCATCCAGATCGCCGGCGCGATGCTGGCCGACAGCGGCGTGATCGCTCGCGCCATGCCCCAGGGCGACATCATCGGCTTCGCGCCGCCCTTCTGCCTCACCCGCGCCGAGGCCGACACGGTGGTCGCCGCGACGGTCGGCGCGGTGAAGAAAATCCTCGGCTGAGGTGCCCGCAGGCCTGTCGGGGCAGGCCTGTCACGCCCAGATGTCGCCCATCGTATAGCCGTTCGGCAGCGGATCGTCATGGTCCAGCACCAGCGTGTTGATGCCGAAGACCCAGCTCGTGCCGCTGATCGTCGGGACGACGGCCGGTGTGTCGCCGATCCGCGCGGTCTCGACCAGCCGGCCGGTGAAAACCGTGTTCAGGATACCCTGGTGCCGGAAGTCGCGGTCGAGCGGCAAGTCCCCCCTGGCGTGCAGCACCGCCATCTTGGCGCAGGTGCCGGTGCCGCAGGGGCAGCGGTCGATCGCGCCGGTCCAGGTGGAGGGGTCGTCCCAGGACAGGGGGCCGGTCGCCATCGTCACGGCGTTCTTCCAGTCGGCCCCCGGGTCATCGGTCGGCCCGGAAAGCTGCGAGATGGTGATGCCGACGCCGGGGTAGTCGGGATGCGCCACGGGAAGCTGTTCATGCGCCGCCTGACGGATCATCGCCGAGATGCGCGCGATCTCGCGCCCGTGTTCGGGGATCAGGCTCAGCCCCTTGAACTGGCGCACATCGGCGATGACGTAGAACATGCCGCCCCAGCCGACATCGACCCGGACACGCCCCAGATGCGGCACGTCGATCTCGGCGTCCAGATGGGCGGCGAAGGCCGGCACGTTGCGGAAGGTCACCGCCTTGACCTTGCCGTTCGCGCAGTCGGCCCGCACCCGGATCAGCCCCGCCGGCGCCTCGAGCGTCAGTTCGGTCACCGGCTCCTTCATCGGCAGGATGCCCATTTCCAGAAGCACGGTGACCACCGAAATCGTGTTGCCGCCGGACATCATCGGGTATTCCACCTGCTCCATGATGATGTAGCCGGCATCCGCCTCGGGGTGCGAGGGTGGCACCAGCAGGTTGCAGCAATGCGCCGGATAGCCGCGCGGTTCGCGCAGGACAAGCTGGCGAAGCTGGTCGTCGTTCGCTTCCAGCCAGCGCATCTTTTCCAGCACCGAGGCGCCGGGGATGTGCCCGACCCCGCCGGTAATCACCCGCATCGGGATGCCGGAGTGCGTGTCGATTGCCTGGATCGTGCGCTTGAAGCCCATTGCCTTGCCCCTTTTTCCTGACCGTCCGCATGGGTATCCGGCAGAGGGACCGTAGCGCGCAAACGAGAATTTTGCCGCCCGCCGCATCAGCAGAACTAATGCCCGTGCAGATCCTTCAGCAGGTGTTCGGCAAAGCGGGCGACCAGCGGTCGTTGCCGGGCGGCAGGGTTGACCTTCATGAAGTTGGACCGACCCGAAGCGATCTGTGCGGCATGGGCAAAGACCAGCGCGCCGCTGGCGATGTGCCCGCGCACGAGGTTGTGGATGCCCAGCATCACGCCCTCGCCCGCCACCGCCGCCTCGGTCAGGAGCGTGACCTTGTTGGTGGCAAGGCTGGACGCCGCCTTGCGCCAGGCCACGCCCTGCGCGGTGAACCACTCCTCCCACCCCAGCGGATGCCACTGGATCGCCCCCGCGCTCCAGTGCCGTTCGTGCAGATGCAGAAGGTTCACACGGGTCAGGCTTTCCGCATCCCGAAACGGCCCATGCGCGGCCAGATAGGCCGGGGAGCAGACTGGCTGGGCGATTTCGGGATACATCAGGTGCAGTTCGTCGCCGATCTCGAAGCGTTCATTGCCGCACAAAAGCGCAATATCCACCTCGGCGTGCTGGCTGAGGGCGTCGTCCTCGTCCGAGGCGAGCACGGTGAAAGAGGCGGCGGGATGGCCGGCGCGGAAGCTGTCGATCAACGGCTTGAGCCAGAGCGCGGCCAGCGCATCGGTAGCCGAGATGGTCACTACCGCGGCTGCCGCACCGGGCCGTACCAGCTCCACCCCGGCGCCGATCCGGTCCAGCCCCGCCGAGACGGCCGTGGCGAGGTCACGCCCCGCAGCGGTCAGGTCGAGCGCATTGTGCCTGCGGATGAACAGGTCCACGTCGAGCGCGCGTTCCAGAAGGCGGATCTGCTGGCTGACCGCGCCCTGGGTGATGTTCAGCTCGCGCGCGGCGCGCGTGAAGCTCAGGTGCTTTGCCGCCACCTCGAAGGTGGCCAGCGCGCCGAGCGACGGCAGGTATCGGCGATGAATCGGTTTCATGCTATGGTCCCGCAACTGGCCGGCGCGAGACCATAGCAGGTGCGTGGCAATAGGTCAGCTATCTTGCGGGTCTGCCCGGATTGCTCCCCCCGGGTGTGGCCGCAGGTGCCGCCGCCCGCGCCATCAGGTTGATCCCCACCCCCAGGTCGGACAGCCCGGAAGCTGTCCGCGTTGCCCCGCCGGCCCGGCACGCGCCGGGTGTCAGAACTTGGCGATCAGGTTCAGGAACACCCCCTGGCCGAGATAGTCTATCTGCGCCGGATCGTCCGACACCTCGCCCCATTCATAGCCGAGACCGACCTTGGCGTTGTTGCCCATGTGGCGGTAGGCGGCCAGAAGCGCCCCGGTTTCGGTGATGTCGGACTGCTCGGTGTAAAGCGCGCGGGCCTCGGCCAGAACGTCCCATTTGTGGACCACGTGCCAGTCGAGCCGCAGGATCCCGAGGTGCGCCGTCTGGTCCGAAAAGACCGTCGTGCCGCGCGGCGCGACCTGGCTCTTGCGGAAGCCGTATTTGGCGCCCAGCGTCAGCTTCGGCGTCAGGTCGTAGTTGCCGTCGATCGAGAAGATGTGGCTGACCTGAAGATCGCCGTTGGTGGTGCCGTCGATCGTCACCTGATCGGCTCCGGGCAGATCGCGCAGATAGGTGTAGCGCGCCAGAAGGTTCAGGCGGTCATGTTTCACCGGCCGGAAGGCATAGCCGAAACTCGCCTCGACATATTCGCCGTCGAGGAAGCTGCCGGTGTCGGCCGTCGACTTCAGCGCGTCGAGGTTCGCGAGGAAGCGCCAGTCCGGGTTGATGCGGTATTCGTAGCCGCCCGCCAGCGCCCAGGTCTGCCGATCCTGCGCGATGCCGGTGCCGTCCTCGGTCCGGTATTCCAGCCGCGCGCGCGCCGATTGCCCTTCGCCCGCATAGGCCAGGCCAAACGAGATCGCGTCACGGTCGAAGTCGCCGTTCACGCTGTCGCGCACCACGCCGGTCTCGACCGAGCCGGAAACCGTCCACTGCGCATCCGGCGTGTAGGTGACGCCATAGGTGCGGGTCAGCGAGCGGCGCTCGCCGAACAGGTCCCAAGTGTTTTCGCCGTAGGTCGCGACGGCGGCGGAATGGCGGTAGCGCGCACCCACCACGAACACGCCGCCATCCTTGCCGACCAGTTGATAGCCGGCGCCGGTCCGCGTCGGATCGAGCGTGTAGCCGAGGTAGAACTCGTTGTCGGCGGTCGGCGCATAGCGCAGCCGCACCAGCCCGCCCGCACCCTTGGCGCCGCCCGAAACCTCGCCCTCCAGTGCCAGCTTCTCGCTGAGCTGCGCGTCAAACCCGAAGCCGAGCCGGTGGTTCGCGCCGATCCCGCCCTGTTCGGCGACCGTCACCTGGCCGAAGCCGTAAAGCGACAGGTCCTCGCTGCGCCTGTAGTCATAGCGCAGACCGATGTCGGTGCGCTGCCCGGTCTCGCTCGGATCGGTCTGGGTCAGCTTGTCGACATGCGCGACGCCGACGGTGACCTTGCGGGCGCCGTCGATCTGATAGGCCAGCCGGACCTCGCCCTCGGTCTTCTCGTCGCCCAGGTCCTTGCGGAAGGATTCCGCGGCAAACCCCAGCGCCGCCCGGTCGGTCAGCGCGATTTCGCCCTCGACGCCGATCAGGTCCTGATCCTCGAGGATGTCCTCGGTCAGGGTGGAAAATCCCGCGCCCTTGTGCTCGGCATAGACCCCGAAGTAGCCGTCGCGCCGAAGCCCGAGGTCCTTCAGTTCGAACCGGCTGTCGAAGCGCAGCGCGGTCGCGCCCGTCACCCCGGCGATGCCCGAGGGCGTGACCGTCAGGCCGCCGTCGGTCGAGATCGACCGGCCGAACCCCGGCCCGTCGGTGCGGGCGATTTCCGCCTCGACATAGCTCTGCTCGCCGATCTCGTAGCGCAGGTCGGCGCCGGCCATGTTCTGGTCGGCGGCGCCGGTGGTTTCGCGCATCGCGGTCACGCCCAGACGCAACTGGTCGGTGGCCCAGACCTCGGCGCGGCCGCCCACAGCCATGCCGTCAAGGCTGCCCGTCACCGGCGTATATTCGTAGGTGGCGACCAGATTGACGTCCAGCGCCCCCGATCCGGTGCCGATCAGGTTGCCGTTCGAGGCCGACGACTGCAACGGATGGGTCAGGATCAGGACGCCCTGGATGTAGTCGATCTCGTAGTCGATACCCTCGGTCAGGGTGGTCCGGCTGACCACCCGGCCGGTGACCGGATCGACATGTTCGACGGTGATCGTCTCGGACCCGCCGTTGATGTCCTGGCGGCTGAGGAAATAGACCGACCCGCCGGTGCCGCGCAGGATGTCGCGCTGCGGCAGGGTTTCGGGCTGGGCGCCGTAGACCGTGACCCTGGCGCGCGGATCGCCCTGCCCGGTTGCCCCCGGCGAGACATAGCGAAGCTCTGCGCCGTAGAGCGCCCGGGTATTGCGCAGAAGCTCCGCCCCGGTGACGTCGGCCTTGAAGTCGCCCCAGGTCAGGCTCGACCGCTCGCGCTCCACCCGCAGGTAGAACCGGCCCGAGGTCGGCGCATCGTCGAAGGCAGATGAATCGTCGCCATAGGTCGGATACAGGTCCTCGGGATCGAGCCGCTCGATGACCCGGCGCGGATCCTTGTCCGACAGCCGCTCGAAGGCATCCTCGATCGGCCCTTCGCCGGTGTCGATCGAGCCGGTGATCGTGTAGCCGCGCGCGGTCTTGCCCTTGAAGTAGCCGGCGATGCGGCCGTCGACATAGGTGGCGTCGTAGTCGGGATCGGCCGAGGCGAGGTCGTCCTTCAGACGCCGGCCGACGGTTGTGTCGACGATGCCGACATAGAAAAGCTCGCGGTCGGGGATGCTGACATCGCGGCTGAGGGTGCGGCCGCCCACCTGCACGTCGACCACATGATCGCCGGCGGGAATGATGCGGCTGACGACGAAGGCGCCGGAGGCATCCACCGGAACGGTTTCGCCCATGACGAGGACGGTGCCGCCGGGGGCCGCGCCGTGACCCGAGGCGACGATGCGCCCGCCGCTGACCTTGATGTTGCGCAGGCGGGTGTAGTCCTCGCCCTCGCCCGCGGCGACGGGTGCGCCGGTGGTGTCGTGGGTGTCGAAGGCGCGATCGGTGCGGATCAGGTCGCGCGGGATGGTCTCGTCATAGCGGCCATCGGCGTCATAGACCCTGAGCACGTAGGCCAGATCGCCCGACCCTTCGGCGGGCATCCTCCAGCCGATCTCTCCGTTCGGCGGCGCGGGCAATACCGCCACGGTCGGACGGCCGCGGGCAGCGCGATCGAGGATGCGGACCTCGGCCCGGGCGATGAAGGCGGGATAATTCGACGAGGCGCGGAAGCGGACGGTTTCACCGGCGCGGAAGGCGGCGCGCAGATCATCGGTCGAGACGTTGAGCATCCGCCTCATGTCAAGGCCGTCGTAGCGGACGTCCACATCCGCGGCGGCGGCCGACAGATCGGCGGCGCGGCGCGGATCGGCCGGCGGAGGCGCGCCCGCCACCGTGTCGCCGTCGATCGAGATCGAGAAGCCGGCAGCATCGAACCCCTGCCCCGGTGCCCGGTCGACAAGTTCGGTATTATCACCGACCGGCATGGTGACCACGATGTCGCCGTTGGCGCGTCGGCAATCCTCGGGCTGCGGAACCGCGGCCTCGTCGCAATCGCGGGTCTGCGCCAGGGCGGGCTGGACCGCCAGCACAAGCGCCAGCGCGGTCGTGTGCAGACCAAGCGCGCGTTTCGCCCCGGCGCGGCGGATGATGTTGTCAACCATGATCATACCCCTGTCACTCGCCTGACCGCACGATCGTCTGCTCGACCGTCAGCTTCACCCGGCCCACCTCGTGCCAGCCGTCGCGGATGTGCCGTTCGACCATCCGCATCAGCCCCTTGGCGCGCCGCACCTCGTCCTTCCCGGCATTGGCCGGCAGATGGTAGGCAAGCCGCAGGTTCACCGGCTCGCCGGCGATCCTTGGCAGGAGGTCGGCGATCCCCTGCCGCAGCGCCGGCGACAGTTCCGCCGTGCCATCGGCACCCGCGACGAAGGCCCGCCCGTTCAGGTCCAGCCGCACCACACGGGTGATCGCGGCGCCGAAGTTCATCTCGGTCATCTTGCCCGGGGTCAGCCTGACGACGCGCGGGTTCTCGGTGGTCACCCGGTAGCCGGACGGCAGCGACCGGGTGTCGAGCTTGAGGATGAAGTTCGAGCCGTGGTCGGCCGGCAGCATGGCGCAGGGCACGTGGAAGCGACCGTGTTCGTCGGTGCTGATGATCGTGCCATCGACGCCGGCAAGGCGCGCACCGGGAATGCCCGGTTCGTCGCTGACGTCGGGCGGGTTCTGGTAGCCGTCGCGGTTCCTGTCGTCGAACACCTTGCCGATCACGTCGCCGCAATCGAACACCGGCTCGGGCATGATGCGCACCGTCGCCGTCGCCTCGGGGGCAAGCAGCCCGTTCGTGCCCGGGTTGCGGATCGTCACCCGGTTCACGTGTTCGCCCGCCTGAGCGCCGGTCAGCACCCGCGCCGAGAGGGTCGCAATCACCGTCGTCAGCGGCGGCACGGGGATGTCGGGCCAGGTCACGACGCGGCCCTGCACCGTGACGGCATGAGGGACGCCGCCGAGCGTGGCGCTGCCGGGCACATAGAGGAAGCCGGGCGGCAGCACGTCGACGATGTCGAGCTGACCGGCGACAACCGGATTGTCGTTTCTGACCGTGATCGTGTAGGGCACGGTGCTGCCGCGTTCGACCACGCCGCGCGGGGTGGTCTTGCTGACCGTCAGCCCGCTCGCCGCCAAGGACGGGTTGACCGTCAGGACGGTCGGGTCGTCGGCAGTGTTGCCGTCGGTGTCGTTGCCATTGTCGGACACGTCGCTGATCGGCGAAGGCGTTCCCGGCACGCCCGGTCCGAAGACCGGCATCGCCGTCCCTGTCACGGTGTTCGAGACCCCGCCGTCGGTGACCGAGGCGATGGTCAGCGTGTAGCTCGCCGTATAGGTCGCGATCTCGCCGATCTCCAGATCGCCCGCGGGCGAACCCGCCGAGGCGGACACGAAGGTCGGCCCGCTGTCGAGCGCGAGCGGCGCGCCCGCCAACGAGGTCAGCGTGTCGTTCAGCGTCAGGTTGGTGAGCGGCGTGTTGCCGGTGTTCTCGACCGTGATCGTGTAGTCCACCCGGTCGCCGACGCCCGTCACGCCGTCGCCGTCGTCGACCACCGTCTGGGTCTTGGTCACCTCGATCGCTGGCAGGGCGAGCTGCACCACCGTCTCGGTCGCCTGGTCGCAGATCACCGGCGGCGCGATCGAACAGATCTCATAGCTCACCGTATAAGGGCCCGCCGGCGAATCCGGCGCAAGCGTGATCAGCCCGGTTGCCGGGTCGAGCGTCAGCCCCGGATCGCTGGCGAGGATGCCGATCGACACATTCCCGATCGTCGCCGGCCCGCCCCGGAGCGTATCCGAAGCCAGCATCGAGGTCGTGGTGCCGCCGTTGGTTGCGAACGGCGGGAAGACCTCCGGATTCGCCTCGATCGCGACGACGAAGGCCGTCGCGGTGTCGACGTCCGCCACGCTCAGCGCGCCACCCGGGCCGTAGAAGCCGGTCGCCGTCGCGGTGTTGTCGACCGATCCGGCGGTGAAGTCGGCCGCGTTCGGCGTGTAGGTCGCGGTGAAGGTCGCCGCGTCGGTCGCGCCCGGCGCCAGCGATGGGATCGGGCCGCCGGCGATGACGATGCCGGGCAGGATGTCGGTCAGCGCGACATTGGTCAGCGTGACGTTGCCGGTGTTGGTGATGGCGAAGGCATAGCGCACCACATCCCCGGGATCGGCGCCGTCAAGGAAGTCGCTGTCGTCGGCGGTCTTGACGAGGTCGATCGCGGCGGCGGCGCCGACCGGAACCGTCGTCGGAACGTCGTCGCCCGCGGTCGCGCCGGACAGGTCGCTGACCGCCGGTCCCGTCGGCGGGGTGCCGCTGGCGGTGGCCTGGTTGACGACCTGGCCGGCGTCGATGTCGGCCTGGGTGAGCGTGTAAAGGGCAGTGAATGTGGTCGAATCCGTCGCGCCGGGGGTGAGGCTGGCGATCGGCCCGCCCGAAATCACGATGCCCGGCAGGGTATCGGTCAGCGTCACATTGGTCAGCGTGACGTTGCCACTGTTCCGCACGGTGAAGGCGTAGCTGATTGTGTCACCCGGCACCGGCGGCGTCGAGAAGCTCGGCGTTGCGCTCTTGACCAGCGTGATCGCAGGTGCCGGCACCAGCGCAGTGACAAGCGGCGTGTCGTCGCCCGTCGTCGTGCCCGACAGGTCGCTCACATCGGTGTCGAAGGGATCGGTGCCGGTCGCCGTGGCCTGGTTGGTCACCTGTCCCGCATCGACATCGGCCTGGGTCAGGACATAGGTCGCGGTGATCGTCGTCAGGTCGGTCGCCGCCGGGGCCAGCGTCGGGATCGGCCCACCGGCGATGGCGATGCCCGGCAACGGGTCGGTGATCGTCACGTTCGACAGGGTGACGTTGCCGGTGTTGGTGATGGCGAAGGCGTAGGTGATGGTCTCGCCCGCCACGGGGGGGTTCGACAGGCCGGAGATGTCGGCCGACTTGACCAGCGCGATGCCCGGCGCAAAGGCGGGGTTGACCGGCGTGGGATCGTTTTCGCCCGCGTCGCCGGCCAGGCCGTTGCCGTTCGGGTCCGGGTTCGCGCCGTTGTCGGACAGATCCTGAAGGTTCGGGTTGGTGGCCTGGGTCTGGCCCGACAGCGACCCGGTGCCCGTTACCGAAGCCTGGTTCTGGTAGCGCCCGCCCGACGGCAGGACCGGCGGGATCGGCACGGAGGGCTGCACCCTCAGCGCGATGTCGATCTGGCACGACGCGCCGGCGGCAAGCGTGAAGCCCGAAGCCACGGTCTGCGCCGCCGAGCCGTCAAAGCCGCCGTTGATGCCGCCGCAGCTTCCCGAGGGGGCGGCCAGCAGCGTGTAGCTGCCGCGCGCCAAGGGATCGGTCGACGGGGTGCCGAGAACGGCATGTGTGCCGAACAGCGGCGCGGCTCCGGCCAGCGGATCGCCGACCTGCATCGCGGTCAGTGCCTCGATCGAGAAGTTGGTGACGTTCAGCCGGAAGGTCGCGTTGAACGACCCGTCGGCGTTCGGCGTCGGCCCGGCGACCAGCGCCTTGGCGATGCCGACCCGTGCCGTCGGCACCACCGGGAACAGATAGCCCGTCGCCGCCGTGTTTGCCGGCAGGGCGACACCGGTGACCGTGGTCGGGGTCGCGGCTGTGCCGCCGGCGCTGCCGGCGGAATTGCTGCCGTTCGTCGTGTGCCCGACGGCGACGGCGCCGCGCGTCACCGTATAGCTGCCCTGCGGCACGAAATCGAACCGGTAGCTGCCGTCCGGCTGGGTCGTCGCGGTCTGGCTGACGGCGGTGCCGTCCACCGCGGTGCCGGTCAGCGTCATGACGATGCCACCCAGGCCGCCATCATTGGGCGCGTCGATCGCTCCGTTGTCGTTGAAATCGTAGAACACGTTGCCGGCGAGCGAGGAGGAATTGACGTTGACGCCGCCCGAATTGGCGTTGTTCGCGCCGTTCACGTCCAGCGACGATGTGGTGACCGACGCGGTGTTGGTGAAGCTCTGCGGCAGGCTGCTGACCGCCACGACCCGAACCGGAACGGTGATGTTGACCACCGCGCCGCCCGTCACGGTGCCCAGGTCGCAGGTGAACGAGGTCGCGCCCGCGGCGCCCGTGCAGGTGGTGCTGCTGGCGCTGCCGCTCACCACCGCCGCGGCGGGGGCGCCGGCAAGCTGCATGTTCGCGGGCAGGCTGTCGCTGACCAGCACGTCGTCCGCCTCGGCAAGACCCGGGCCGGTGTTGTTGCGGACCACGATCACGAAGTCGAAGGGCTCGCGGACGTTGACCGGGTTGACCGACGGCGTCTTGCTGACGACCTGCATGTCCGCCTTGGTGCGAACCGTGGTGTTTTCGATATCGGTGTCGTTCAGACCATCGGTATCGAAGCCGGCCGCGATCTCGTCGGAGGTAATCGACACCTGGTTGACCGCCGTGCCCTTTCCCTGACCCTGCGCGGTGATGGTGATGACGCGGGTCTGCCCGGCCGGGATCGCGGCGAAGGAACAGCTCAAGGTGCCGCCGGTCGATCCCGCCGCGGGGACCGTGCCGCAGACGCCGCCGGCCGGCACCGTATGCGACTGGTAGGTGATCAGCGCCGGCGGCATCTGGTCGGTGACGACCACGTTTTCGGCGGCCGAAGGCCCGTTGTTGGTGACACTCAGGCTGTAGACCGTGTTGTCGCCGACCGCGAGCGGATCGACGCTTTCGGTCTTTCCGACCTGAAGGTCCAGCGCCGGATCCGCGACCGGGGTCGCGACCGAGGCCGAGTTGTTGGTGGTGTCGGTTTCGGTGGTCGTGGTCGTGACGTCCACGGTGTTGTTCAGCGTGGTGCCCCGCGTGGCATTCATCGGCCGCACGACCAGGTTGAGCGTCTGCTGCGCGCCGTTGCCGACCGTGCCGAGGTTGCAGGTGACGGTATCGTTACCCGGGCCGGTGACGGAGTTCGCCGCGGGCACGATCGAACAGCTCCCCGTCGATGGCGATGCCGAAATGAAAACCAGGTCGGCCGGCAGCGTGTCGGTCACGGTCACGTTCTGCGCAGCACTCATCCCGTTGGCGAGGTTTCGCGCGGTGATCGTATAGGTCAGGTTCTGGCCCGCGACCGCAGAACCGGGGCTGGCCGATTTCAGCGCGGTCACATCCGCGCGCGGCGTGACGGTGTAAGCGGCCGTGCCGGAGTTGTTGCCGAGGCTCGGGTCGGCCGTCACCGACGAGATCGCCGTCGCCTGATTGCTGTAGGCGCCGCCGTTCCCGCCGGGGCGGACCTGGACAGCGACCACCGGGCAGTCCACGCCCGCCGTGCAGACCGGCAGGCTGGCGATGGTGCAGCTCAGATTGCGGCTGCTCGCCCCGCCCGAGGCGCTGGAGCAGCTTGCGCCGGTGGCAGCATTGGGGGTGACAGCCGCGCCGATGAAGCCGGCCCCGGCCGGTCCGGCGTTGCCGTTGATCAACTGGTTCAGGCTGTCGGTCAGGCTGATGTTCGTCGACGGCTGCGGCCCGGCGTTCACGACCTCGATCCGGAACGTCTGGATGTCGCCGGCCTGGACGGTCGCTACGGTCGCAGTCTTCAGGACCGAGATGTCGGCGCTGTTCGGGCCGGTGCTGCCGGTGACGCCATAGCTCGCGGTGTCATTGCCCGGGTTGGTGTCGGGAATCGTCGCGTCCGGCGAACTCACCGTCATCGAGTTGACGATGGCGCCGGCGGCGGTCGCGGTGACGGCAAGCGTCACGCCCGGCGCCGTCGCGCCTGCGCCGAGCGGGGCGCCGGCCGCGTAGACGCGCTGGCAGGTGATCGGCGCGGGGCCGGTAACGGGCACCGCCGGCGAACAGCTCCAGCCGTTCGGCGTGTAACCCGTAACGGTCAGCCCGGCCGGCAGGGTGTCGGTCATCACCGCGGTGCCGACGAAGGCGGCGTTGCCGACGTTCGACAGGCTGAGCCCGTAGGTATAGCTGTTGCCCACGACCATCAGCGGCGGCGTCGGGCCGGATTTTCCGGCGCTCAGGTCGACGACGGGGGCACTGATCGTGGCGCCGCCGTCCGTGGCGGTGTTGTTGGCCGGATTCGGGTCGATGGTCGCCGCCGCCGCGATCGTCGTGCTGTTGACGGGCGTTCCGGGCGTGGCGGCCGTGGCGGCGATGGTGATCGTGCCAAGCGACTGGTTCGCGCCGGCCGCACCGCCGCCGGGGTGGGTGCAGGTGATCGCCTGCCCGGCGGCCGAGCAGGACCAGGGCGCGGTGCCGCTGACGGTTCCGACGGTGTAGTTCGTCGGCACCGTGTCGGTGACCGTCAGCGCCCCCGGCCCGTCGCCGGAGTAGCGCGGCGAAAGCGTGAAGGTGACCGGCGCGCCGACCAGCAGCGTGCCTGCGGGCGTGCGGCTCTTGGCGATCGACACGTCGCTGCCGGCGGTGATCGTGGTGGCTGCGGTCGCGGTGTTGTTGGCCGGCAGCGGATCGGTTGGCGAGACGTTGATGACGCTGCCTGCGGCGGTGACCGTCGATCCCCCGGCCGCGGAAACCTGACCGGTGAAGCTGCGCGTGACACTGGCGCCCGGGGCGACCGGACCCGCGACCACGCAGGAATAGACCCCCGCCGACAGGGTGCAGCCGGCGGGCGGGACAACACTCGTCACGCCGGCGGGCACCGGGAAGCGGAAGGTCAGCGCGGTGGCCGGGTTCGGCCCGTAGTTGGTGGCGATCAGGTCAAAGGTCACCGACCCGCCCGCGGCCGCCGTCGCCGGCGCGCTGATCGTCAGGCCGATGTCCGATCCGGCCTGAACCGTGGTGTTTTCGGACAGGCTGTTGTTGGCCGAGTTCGAATCGCCTGCCGTCGGCACCGATGCCTGGAGCGAGACCGTTCCGATTGTGGAGGTCCTGACCCCCAGCGTGAGGCCCACGGTTCCCCCGACCGACAGCGGCGGCACGGCGCAGGTCACGGCGGCAACCCCTGTGGCGGGCAGCGGCGCGCAGCCGGTGATTCCGCCCGAGGCGGAAACCAGTGTCGTGGTGGCGGGAATCGTCAGGTTGAGCGTGGTCGCGCCCGCAGCCCCGGTGCCGTTGTTGTCCACGCGGAGGTTGTAGAGCACGGTGCCGCCCGCCGGGATCGGATCGGAGCCGATGTCGTCGAGGTTCAGCACCCAGTCGACCGTCTGCGCCTGGGCGCTGCCGGGGATCGCCAGAGCCGCGAGCGAGACCGCCGCGACAAGCAGCCGAAGCGCCGCCACCAGAAGGAAGACCCGCTTCCCGGCACGCCCGAGAGCCACACGGTTCATGCGAGTCATGGCGATCAACCCCCGACACTGTTTACCTGACGGCAACGAACTGCCGAATTCCGGGAATCTTGACAAGGTCAAGACGAAACGATCGGAAAGATGGCGGAGCCGGCACGAAAGATTGTGACTAACCGGCAACAGGCTCCGGACGCTTCCTGACGATGCGGATGTCCGGCCGCGGGTAGAGCAGGATCTCCTCCTCCACCCCGTGCCCGTAGGAGCGGATTGAACCGCCCCGGGTTTGCCGGAGGCTCCAACTCTTGAGTAGGATGGAGCATCATGAGCAATACCACGAACAAGTTTTCCCCTGAGGTGCGCGAGCGCGCGGTGCGGCTGGTTCTCGACAACGAGGCCCAACATCCGTCGC
>JAUQYB010000131.1 GCA_030837825.1 Albidovulum sp. | reverse complement strand
CCCGACAGGATTCGAACCTGTGACCCACTGATTAAAAGTCAGTTGCTCTACCAACTGAGCTACGGGCCCATCACAGGGCGCCTCTTTATGAACCCCGCCCCTGACGGTCAAGTGTAAAAGCAGGCGCCACTGGCAAAATCCGGGGCCGCGGCGTATATGGCGGCGCATGCGGAATGCGCGCCCCTCCGATGGCCTGCCGTTCATGAAGATGCACGGCGCGGGCAACGACTTCGTGATCGTCGATTCACGGGGCCGGGGGGCCGTGACCACCGCGGCGCTGGTCGCGGCACTCGGCGACCGGCATCGCGGCGTGGGCTTCGACCAGCTCGCCGAAATCCGCGAGGCGGCGGATGCGGATTATGCGCTCGACTTCTGGAACGCGGACGGAAGCCGGGCAGGCGCCTGCGGAAATGCCTCGCGCTGCGTGGCCGATCACATGATGGGCGTGCTGGGGCAGGATGCGGTGACCTTCACGACCGAGCGCGGGACACTCGCGGCGATGCGCCGGCCCGATGGGCTCGTCAGCGTCAACATGGGCGCCCCGATCCTCGACTGGCGGGGGGTGCCGCTGGCGGAGGCGGCCGACCTCATGCACCTGCCGCTGCCGGGTGATCCGGCCGCCGTGGGCATGGGCAACCCGCACTGCATCTTCTTCGTGCCTGACGCCGAGATGGTTGATCTTGCCCGCGACGGCGCGGATGTCGAGCATCACCCGCTGTTCCCCAGGGCAACGAACGTGGAATACGCAAGCCTTACCGGCCCTGACCGCCTCAGGATGCGGGTCTGGGAACGCGGCACCGGGATCACGCTCGCCTGCGGCTCCGGTGCCTGCGCCACGGCGGTGGCGGCGCATCTGCGCGGGTTGACCGGCCGGCAAGTGACGCTCGATCTCGACGGCGGCACGCTGGAGGTCGACTGGCGCGACGATGGCGTCTGGATGGCCGGGCCGACCGCCCATGTCTTCGACGGCGTCCTGACGCCCGCCTTTCTGGCGCGGTTCGCATGAGCGCGCCGGTCTTTTCCACACTCGGCTGCCGGCTCAACGCCTACGAGACCGAGGCGATGAGGGAACTGGCGGCGGCGGCCGGGCTGGAAGGCGCGGTCGTCGTCAACACCTGCGCCGTCACCGCCGAAGCGGTGCGCAAGGCCAAGCAGGAAATCCGCCGGCTACGACGCGACCATCCCGATGCTGCCCTGATCGTCACCGGCTGCGCCGCGCAGGTGGAGCCGGAGACCTTCGCCGCCATGCCCGAGGTGACCCGCGTCGTCGGCAATGCCGAGAAGATGCGCCCGGAAACCTGGGCGGCGCTGAAGGTGCCCGACCTGATCGGCGAGACCGAGCGGGTGATGGTCGACGACATCATGTCGGTGAAGGAGACCGCCGGCCACCTGATCGACGGGTTTGGCCGGCACCGGGCCTATGTGCAGGTCCAGAACGGCTGCGACCACCGCTGCACCTTCTGCATCATCCCCTTCGGCCGCGGCAATTCCCGCTCGGTCCCCGCAGGCGTCGTCGTGGACCAGATCGGCCGGCTGGTGGATCGGGGGTTCCAGGAGGTGGTGCTGACCGGCGTCGACCTGACGAGCTGGGGCGCCGACCTGCCCGGCGGCCCGCGGCTCGGTGACCTCGTCCTGCGCATCCTCAGGCTGGTGCCGGGCCTCGCGCGGCTGCGCATTTCCTCGATCGATTCCATCGAGGCCGACGAGCGGCTCATGGAGGCGATCGCAACCGAGCCGCGGCTGATGCCGCACCTGCACCTCTCGCTCCAGCATGGCGACGACCTGATCCTCAAGCGGATGAAGCGGCGCCACCTGCGCGACGACGCGATCCGCTTCTGCGCCGAGGCGCGCCGGCTCCGTCCCGACATCGTCTTCGGCGCCGACATCATCGCCGGCTTCCCGACCGAGACCGAGGCGATGTTCGAGAACTCCCTGCGGCTCGTGGAGGAGTGTGGCCTGACCTTCCTGCACGTCTTTCCGTTCAGCCCGCGCCAGGGCACGCCGGCGGCGCGGATGCCGCAGCTTCGCGGCCCGCTGATCCGCGACCGCGCCGCCCGGCTCCGTGGCGCAGGCGAGGCGGCGCTGGCGCGCCATCTCGCGGCGCAGACCGGCCACACCCACCGCATCCTCACCGAGGGGGCGCGGATCGGGCGGACCGAGCAGTTCACCGAGGTGGCTTTCGCCGCAGACCAGCCGGAGGGGCGGATCATCGCCGCCGCCATCACCGGCCATGATGGCCGGATGCTCTTGGCCTGAGCCGTCCTATGCACCCCGCCGGCGGGCGGGCGCGGCGCCGGAAGGGCCGAACCGCCCCCGCACGATCTGGAGCATCCGCCGGTGCGCCGAACGGTGCCGGTTGCGGACGTGGAGCCCGGCGAAGACCGGCTGCTGGATCGGCGCGGCATCCGCAACCGCCCGGCAGGTTCCGGCCCGGATCAGCTCCTCCGCCGATGGCCGGTGCACATAGGCCGTGCCGCCGAGCGAGCGGAGCAGCAGCACCATCGCCGTGTTCTGCCCGATCGACAGGCTCGCCGTGGCCAGCCGCGGGTGCAGCGCCGCGTGAAGCTGCGGCATGGCATAGGAATAGTGCGGCATGATGTAGGTTTCCTGCCGCACGTCGGACAGCCGGTCGGTTTCGGTGGAGACCATCAGATAGGTGATTTCCCCCACCGTCTCGAAATGCAGGTCGGGGTGGTAGCGGGGGCTGAACAGAATGGCGAGATCCTCCGCCCCGGTCATCAGGTCCGAACACATCTGCGCGGAATAGTCCGCCTCGAACAGGAAGGCGGTGCCGGGCAGAGCGGCGCGGAAATCGCCGATCAGCTCGCTGAAATGGAGCGTGACGAGATCGCTCTGGATGCCGATCCGCATCGTCAGGACGCCGCCGGAATCGCCCACGGCATGGCGGGCCTCGGTCCAGGCATGAAGCAGCGCCCGGGCGTGGGGCGCAAAGCGCAGGCCCCCGGTCGTCAGTTCCGTTCCGGCGCGGGAACGGGTGAACAGCCGGTGGCCGAGGCTCCCTTCAAGCGCCCGGACGCGGCCCGAGACGGTCGACTGGGTGACCGACAGCCGTTCGGCAGTGCGGTTGAAGCTGCGCGTCTCGCACAGGTCGATGAAGGTCTGGATCAGTTCGATCTGCATGGCGTTCCCTGATCGGAGTTTCCGATCAATAATTCGGCGCATGACGAATTGAAAGCCGGCCGCTGCCGGCCGATACTCCGCCGCGGCAAGAACGGGGGATCGCATGGCCGGGTTTCCGACGACGGCGCGGGTGGTGATCATCGGCGGGGGCGCCGTGGGCGTCTCGGCGCTCTATCACCTCGCCAGGGCAGGCTGGACCGACTGCGTCCTTCTGGAGAAGAACGAGTTGACCGCCGGCTCCACCTGGCACGCCGCGGGCAACGTGCCGACCTTCTCGACCTCGTGGTCGCTGATGAACATGCAGCGGTATTCGACCGAGCTTTACCGCGGGCTCGGGCAGGCGGTCGGCTATCCGATGAACTACCACGTCACCGGCTCGGTCCGGCTGGCGCATTCGAAGGAGCGGATGCAGGAATTCGCCCGGGCGAAAGGCATGGGCCAATATCAGGGGATGGATATCCAGGTGCTGTCCCCCTCCGAGATCAGGGACAAGTATCCGTTCCTGGAGACCCACGACCTGACGGGTGCGCTCTACGATCCGGCCGACGGCGACATCGACCCGGCACAGCTTACCCAGGCGCTGGCGAAGGGCGCGCGCGAACTGGGCGCGACGATCCTGCGCTTCACCCCTGCGACGGGGGTGAGTCGTGAGGGTGGCGAATGGATCGTGCACACCGAAAAAGGCTCTATCCGGGCTGAAATCGTCGTGAATGCCGCCGGCTACTACGCCCAGAAGGTCGGCGAGTGGTTCCGGCCCTTTGGCGGGCGCACCGTGCCGATGATGGTGATGAGCCACCAGTATCTGCTGTTCGAGGAAGTGGATGAAGTGAAGGCCTGGTCGCAGAAGGTGGGGCACAAGCTGCCGCTCCTGCGCGACGTCGATACCTCCTACTACCTCCGGCAGGAGAAATACGGCTTCAACCTCGGCCCCTACGAACGAAACTGCCGCGCCCACTGGGTGCGGCCCGACGATCCCTTCCCCGAGGATTTCAGCTTCCAGCTCTTCCCCGACGATCTCGACCGGCTCGAACCCTATATCGAGGACGCGATGGCGCGGGTGCCGCTTCTGGCCAGCGCCGGTGTGTCGAAGGTGATCAACGGCCCGATTCCCTACGCGCCCGACGGCAACCCGCTGCTGGGTCCGATGCCCGGCGTCCCCAATGCCTTCGAGGCCTGCGTCTTCACCTTCGGCATCGCCCAGGCGGGAGGCGCCGGCAAGGTGCTGGCCGAATGGGTGACCGAGGGCGCGACCGAATGGGACATGTGGTCCTGCGATCCGCGCCGCTTCACCGGCTACACTGACCGCGAGTATTGCGTGCAGAAGGGGATGGAGGTCTACGGCCACGAATACGCCATGCACTTCCCGATGGCGCGCTGGCCGGCCGCGCCCGACCGGCGGCTGTCGCCGGTCCATGACCGGATCCGGGCGCAGGGCGGACAGATGGCGCCCTACAATGGCTGGGAACGCGCCGAATGGTTCGCCAGGCCCGGCGATGACACAAGCTGGGAGGCGACGCAGACCTGGACCCGCGCCGGCCCGTGGGAGCAGCGCATCCGCGAGGAATGCGAGGCGGTGCGCGACGGGGTCGGCGTGCTCGACCTGCCGGGCTTTACACGGCTTCTGGTGAAGGGGCCGGGCGCGCGGGCGCATGTCGACGGCCTGACCGCCTCGCGCCTGCCGGCGCCGGGACGGATCGGGCTGGTCTATTTTCCCGACGCCCGAGGCCGCATCCTGACCGAGATGACGGCGATGGTCCATTCCGACGAGGCGGTCGGGCTGATCACCGCCGCCGTGGCGCAATGGCATGACGCCGACGTGCTGCGGCAAGGCCTGCCCAAGGGGGTGACCATCGAGGACCATTCCGGTGAGGTCTCCTGCTTCATCGTCACCGGCCCGAAATCGCGCGACCTGCTGGCACCGCTGACGGATGCCGACCTGGCGATGCCCTGGCTTTCGGTTCAGGAGGTGCGGGTCATTGGCCGGCCTGCGGCGCTGGTGCGGGTGTCCTTCGCCGGCGAACTGGGCTGGGAAATCCACGCCGCCAATGCCGATGCGTCGGCGATCTACGACGCGCTGCTGGCCGGCGGCGCGAAACCCTTCGGGATGCGGGCGCTGAACGCGCTCCGGATCGAGAAGGGCTATCGCGCCTGGAAGGGCGATCTTTCCACCGACTACAGTCTGCTGGAGGGCGGCCTCGACCGCTTCATCCGGTGGGAGAAGGAGTTCCCCGGCAAGGCCGCGCTTCTGGCCGAAAAGCAGCGGGGCGTGAGGAAGCGCTTCGTCACGCTGGTGGTCGACGCGGGGGAGGCGGACGCGCCCTACATGTCGACGCTCTGGCACGAGGGAAGGATTGTCGGCGAGACGACGAGCGGCGCCTGGGGCTACCGGGTCGGCGCCTCGCTGGCGCTGGGGATGCTGCGCGCCGACCTGGCGGTGCCGGGAACCGCGGTCGAGGTGGAGATCTACGGCGAGCGGCGGGCCGCCGTGGTGCAGGCCGACGGGCCGCTGTGGGATCCGCAGAACGAGCGGCTGCGCGCCTGAGAAGGCCGGGGCGCACCCTTGGCGCCTCCGGGATATTCATGCCAAGATGAAAGGCAAAAACAA
>JAUQYB010000017.1 GCA_030837825.1 Albidovulum sp. | reverse complement strand
GACCGCGCTCTCCGGGTCGGCGAGATCGCCGAAATGCCGCGCCCCGGTCGGGCAGGTCCGCACGCAGGCCGGCACGCGGTCGTCCTCCGGCAGGGTCTCGTTGTAGATGCGGTCGACGCAGAGGGTGCATTTCTTCATCACCCCCGCCTGCGCATCAAGCTCGCGCGCGCCGTAGGGGCAGGCCCAGGCGCAGAGGCCGCAGCCGATGCAGGCGTCCTCGTTCACCAGCACGATGCCGTCCTCGGCGCGCTTGTAGGAGGCGCCGGTGGGGCACACCGTCACGCAGGGCGCGTTGTCGCAATGCAGGCAGGACCGCGGAAAGTTCACGACCTGGGCGGGGCCGGTCGCGGGGGTCACCTCGTAGCTGTGGACGCGGTTGAGGAATGTCCCGGAAGGGTCTGATCCGTAAGCGTTCTGGTCCGACAGGGGCGCGCCCTGCCCCTGGTCGTTCCAGCCCTTGCAGGCGGTCACGCAGGCATGGCAGCCGACGCAGGTGTCGAGGTCGATCACCAGGCCCAGTTTCCGCGCCGGCGGCGGCGGCAGCGCGGTCATGGCGCCTTTCTCCAGGGCCGGTGCCTCGGCGCCGGCGGGACGGGCGAGGCGAGCGACGGGAAGGCGGGCTCGGCAACGGCGCGCGGCGCCACCCGCTCGATCCTGACGCGTAGGTCGAACCAGGCCGCCTGGCCGGTGACCGGGTCGGAGTTCGACCATCTGAGCCCGTCACCCTTTTGCGGCAGAAGTTCGTGGATCAGGTGATTGAGAAGAAAGCCTTTCGTCGCCTCCGGCGCGGCCGGGTCGAGCGCCCAGGCGCCGCGGCGTTTGCCGATGGCGTTCCAGGTCCAGACGGTATCCTCGTTCAGCGCCGCCATAAGCGCGACCGGCACCACGATCTGCCCCGAGGCCGAGCTGACGCGCGCCCAGTCGCCGTCGCGGAAGCCCTGCGCCTGCCACAGCTTCGTCGGCAGGTAGAGCGGGTTTTCCCCGTGGATCTGCCGCAGCCAGGCGTTCTGCGACCCCCAGGAGTGATACATCGCCATCGGCCGCTGGGTCAGCGCATGGGTGGGGTAGTCTCCGGCCGCCGCCTCGCCGAAGGGCGGATACCAGATCGGCAGCGGGTCCATCGCCGCCTTCAGGCGCGCGCGCAGGTGCTCGGGCGGCTGACGCCCGCCATGCCCCTCGGCGGCGCGGCGGAAGCGTTGCAGAGGTTCGCACCAGATCGAGAAGAGAAACGGCGATGGCTTGTCGTAAAATCCAAGGCTTACGGCCCATTCCTGATAATCGGCGTTCCACGGCTTGAAGAAGGCGGCCGTCTCGGGAACATGCGCCAGGCAGAAGCCCCCGTTCGCGATGTAGCGGTCGATCTGGCCGGGGTTCGGGGCGCCGCGCCCGGTCCGGTCGCCGTCGCCCCGCCATCCCATCAGCGGCCCGACCCCCGGGCGGCGTTCGTGCCGGGCCATGTAATCGGCGTAATCCCGCCAGGTTGCGCAGCCATCTTCATCCACGAACCCGGGCAAGCAGAGCCGCGCGCCGAGGTCCACCAGCACCGACTGGAAGCCGCGCACGCCGGCATGTCCGGGGCGCTCCGGCGCCACCACCGGCCAGCGGATCGCATCCGCCGCCGCGTCGGGCTCCGAGATCGGCCGGTCGAGCAGCGAGATGCAGTCGTGCCGTTCCAGATAGGTCGTGTCGGGCAGGATGAGGTCGGCATAGGCCACCATCTCCGAGGCATAGGCATCGGAATAGATGATCCGCGGGATGACGTAGTCGCCCGTGTCGTCGCGATCGGTCAACATCGCCATCACCGCGCCGGTGTTCATCGACGAGTTCCACGCCATGTTGGCCATGTAGAGCATCAGCGTGTCGATCCGGTAGGGATCGCCGGCATGGGCATTGGGGATGACCATGTGCATCAGCCCGTGCGCCGACAGCGGGTTTTCCCAGGAAAACGCCTTGTCGATCCGTGCGGGGCTGCCGTCGGGCCTCAGCGCGAGGTCTTCGGGCCCGCGGGGAAAGCCCAGATGCGGGCCGCCGAGCGGCCTGCCCGGCGCGCAGTCGCAATGCGGCGTCGGATGGGCGTCGAAGGGCTTGGGGTATGGCGGCTTGAACCGGAAGCCCCCCGGGGTCTCGACAGCGCCGAGCAGTATCTGCAGCAGGTGCAGTGCGCGGGCGGTCTGGAAGCCGTTCGAATGGGCCGAGATCCCGCGCATCGCATGGACCGAGACGGGGCGCCCGACCATCGTCTCGTGGCATTCGCCGCGGAAGTCGGTCCAGGCGCGGTCGAGCACCACGGGGGTATCGAAGGCCGCCGCAATCTCGGCCGCCAGGGTCTTGATCCGGCAGGCGGAAATGCCGGTCGTGGCGGCCACCGCCTCGGGCGCATACTCCGCCGACAGGTAGCGCTCCGCGAGGTGCTGGAACACTGTCCGGCAGCCCTGCCACCGGGCGCCGAGGTCCGGCCGCACCCCCTTGCGGTCGAAGGGCGCAGGCGCGCCGGTCAGCCGGTCGATGACCAGAAGCCGCCCCTCGCCGTCGCGGAGAAGAAGCCCGTCCGCGCCGACGAGGCCGGGCGCGTTGGTCCAGCGCGCGAGATAGTCGAGATCGACCTTCCCCGCCTTCAGCAGCTCGTGGACCAGCGACAGGATCAAAAGCCCGTCGGTCCCCGGCGTGATCCCGTACCAGTCGTCCGCCACGGCGTTGTAGCCGGTGCGGATCGGGTTCACCCCGATCACGCGCGCGCCCCGCGCCTTGAGCTTGCCGATGCCGATCTTGATCGGGTTGCTGTCATGATCCTCGGCCACGCCGAAGAGGAGAAAGAGCTTCGTCCGCTCCCAGTCCGGCGCACCGAATTCCCAGAACCCGCCGCCCATCGTGTAGATCCCGGCGGCCGCCATGTTGACCGAGCAGAAGCCGCCGTGGGCGGCATAGTTGGGCGTGCCGAAGGCCTGTGCCCAGAAGCCGGTGAAGGACTGCGACTGGTCGCGGCCGGTGAAGAAGGCGAAGCGCTCCGGCGCCGTCTCGCGCAGCGGCTTCAGCCACGAGACCGCGGTCTCCAGCGCCTCGTCCCAGGTGATTTCCTCGAAGGCGCCCGATCCCCTCGGCCCCACCCGCCGCAAGGGCGCGCGAAGCCGCGAGGGCGCGGTCACCTGCATGATCCCGGACGCCCCCTTGGCGCAGAGGACGCCCCGGTTCACCGGATGGTCGCGGTTGCCTTCGATGTAGCTCACCCGCCCCGACTTCAGGTGAACGTCGATCCCGCAGCGGCAGGCGCACATGTAGCAGGTGGTGCGCCTGACCTCGTCCGAGACCCGGGGCGATGTTTCGACCTTTGGCTCCTGAAAGCCCATTCCGTTCCCTACGCCCTGCCCGCTGCCGGAACACTGTCCGCGTTTCGACCCGGGCGCAACCCGCTTGTTCCGCGCGCCCGCCTTCACCCGCCCCGCGCCGCGATCAGCCGGCGCGTGGCGGCGGCGATCCAGGCTTCCTCCTCGGCCGGAACGATCACCACCGGAAGCGCGCCCGGCGCCTCGATGCGGGGGGCGTTCCGGGCGTTTGCCGTCCCGTCCACCGCCACGCCGAGGAAGGCGAGCCCGGCGCAGATCCGCGCCCGCACCTCGGCGTCGTTCTCGCCGATGCCACCGGTGAAGGCGATGCCGTCGAGCCCGCCCATCGCCGCGATCATCGAACCGGCATGGCGCACCGCCCAGTAGCAGAAATGGTCGATGGCAAAGCGCGCCTCCGCCGTTCCCGCGGCATGGAGCGCGCGCATGTCCGAGGCCTGCCCGAGCGCCAGCAGGCCGCTTTCGCGGTTGAGGATTCGCGTCGCCCCGTCGATCCCGTGGTCGGAAGCGATGCGCAGCACGGCATTGCCGTCGATGCCGCCCGCGCGCGTCCCCATCGTCAGCCCGTCGAGCGGCGAATAGCCCATCGTCGTGGCGGCCGAGCGCCCCGACCGGATCGCGCAGAGCGAGACGCCGTTGCCGAGATGGCAGGCCAGAAGCCGCCCGGGCAGGGCCCCGTCCAGCATCGCCGGCAGCCGCTCGACCAGGCTTGCGAAGGAAATGCCGTGAAAGCCGTAGCGGCGGATCCCCCTGGCCTCTTCGGCGGCAGGGATCGCATAGCGCAACGCCACCTCGGGATTGGTGGCGTGGAAGGCGGTGTCGAAGACGCCGACCTGCGGCAGGTCGGGCGCGCGGAGCGCGAGCGCCCGGATGGCGGCGAGGTTGTGGGGGTTGTGCAGCGGCGCGACCGGCACGCAGGCCTCGATCGCGGCGACCGCGCGCGCATCAAGGATCACCGGCTCGACCAGAGTCCGCCCGCCGTGGACAACCCGGTGGCCAGCCCCCGCCAGCCGCGCGACGGGAAAGCCCGCGGCGGCGGCGTCGTCGAGGATCAGCCCGATCGCCGCCTCGTGGTCGGGGGCGGCGCAGGGGCGTTCCCCGGCGGCGGTCTTCAGCACCGCCGCGCCGCCGACCTCGGTCACGCTGAACGCCGCAAGCGGCGTCTCGCCCGCGCCGAACAGCGCCGCCTTGACCGAGGACGAGCCCGCGTTGACGACAAGGATCGGGTCTTTGCTCATGTCACATCACCGATTTCACCAGCCCCAGCGCCGCCAGCCCGGCCAGCAGGAGGATCGCGAAGCGGCGGAACTCCTGCGGGCCGGTGTGGAAGAAATGCCGTCCGCCCAGCCAGTTGCCGGCCAGCACCAGCGGCAGGCCCCAGGCGGCAGCCAGGCCGGTGTCGCGGGTGATCAGCCCGTGCCACCAGTAAAGCGGCGCGGAACAGAGATCCAGAAGCGGGAAATAGGCCACCAGCGTGGCGCGGAACACCGGCGCCCGCATCGGCTGCGCCGCGAAGAACGCCGCGACCGGCAGCCCGCCCATCCCCGGTGCATTGGCCGCGCCCGACACCACGCCCATCGCGGCGGTGGCGGCACCGCCCGCCTCGGCCCGCATCCGCCAGCCGGCGACGAGGACCGCGCACATCAACAGCACATAGCCCGAGATCGCCGCCCGCGCCGCATCCTCGGAGATCGAGGTCAGCGCCCAGAGCCCGAGCGGCAGCCCTATCGCCGCGCCGCCGACCAGCAGCCAGACGCGGCGCCAGTCGACGTCGCGCCAGACGCCGCGCCAGGCCTGCACGCTCATCAGCATTTCCCAGACCGTCGCCACGGCCACGAAATGCAAGGGGCTGGTCACCAGACCCGCGGCCGCGATCACCAGCGCCGAGAATCCGAAGCCGGAATAGCCGCGCACGAAGGCCGAGC
This sequence comes from Albidovulum sp., assembly GCA_030837825.1. Lineage (GTDB taxonomy): Bacteria > Pseudomonadota > Alphaproteobacteria > Rhodobacterales > Rhodobacteraceae > Albidovulum. Next base: position 35,944 of record JAUQYB010000017.1, on the reverse strand, counting down.
CGAGAATGGCCAGCGCCATCCACCCCGCCGCCGCGGCGGACAGACCGAAGGGCAGCTCCATCACACCCGTTTTTGCGGCCGCATGTCGGCCGGGTCGATGCCCGCGACCTCCACCGGCTTCTTCATCGCGTCGCGGCGGAAGGGCTCGCCCAGTTCCTGGTTGATCAGCGCCTCGATGAAGGTGGTGCGGCCCGCCTTCTGGTCCTTCAGCGCCTGGGCGAGCGCGGCGGTCAGTTCCGCCATCGTCCGCGCCTGCACCCCTTTGAGGCCGCAGGCCTGGGCGATGCCTGCATAGCTGGCGCCCTCGTTGAGTTCGGTGCCGACGAAGTTGTCGGCATACCAGAGCGTGGTGTTGCGCTTTTCCGCGCCCCACTGGTAGTTGCGGAAGACGACCATCGTGATCGCCGGCCAGTCCCTGCGCCCGATCGCCACCATCTCGTTCATCGAAATCCCGAAGGCGCCGTCGCCGGCGAAGCCGACGACCGGCGTGTCGGGGTTGCCGATCTTCGCCCCGACGATCGACGGAAAGCCATAGCCGCAGGGACCGAAGAGGCCGGGGGCGAGGTATTTCCGCCCCGCCTCGAACGAGGGGTAGGCGTTGCCGATGGCGCAGTTGTTGCCGATGTCGGAGGAGATGATCGCCTCTTTCGGCAGCGCCGACTGGATCGCCCGCCAGGCCTGCCGGGGGCTCATCCACTCCGGCCGCGCCTTCCGCGCCCGATCGTTCCAGTCGGTGCCGGGATCGTCGGCCTCATGGTCCATCGAGGTCAGTTCCTGCGCCCAGGCGGATTTCGTCCTTGCGATCAGCGCCTTGCGTTCCGCCCGCCCGGCGTCTCCGGCATGGTCTCCAAGCTGCGCCAGGATCGCCCCGGCCACCGCTCTCGCATCGCCGACAATGCCCACCGCCACCGGCTTCGTCAGGCCGATCCGGTCGGGGTTGATGTCCACCTGGATCAGCTTCGCTGCCTTCGGCCAGTAGTCGATGCCGTAGCCCGGCAGCGTCGAGAACGGATTGAGCCTTGTCCCCAGCGCCAGCACCACGTCGGCCTTGGCGATCAGTTCCATCGCCGCCTTCGAGCCGTTGTAGCCGAGCGGCCCGGCGAACAGCGGATGCGAGCCGGGGAAGGCGTCGTTGTGCTGGTAGTTGCAGCAGACCGGCGCGTCGAGCCGTTCCGCAAGCGCCCGCGACGCGGGGATCGCGCCGCCGAGGACCACGCCCGCCCCGTTCAGGATCACCGGGAATTTCGCGCCGTCGAGAAGCCGCGCCGCCTCGGCGATGGCCTCCGCCCCGCCCGAGGGGCGTTCGAAGTCGATGATCGCGGGAAGCTCGATGTCGATCACCTGGGTCCAGAAATCGCGCGGCACGTTGATCTGGACCGGCGCGGACAGCCGCTTGCCCTTGGTGATGACGCGGTTCAGCACCTCGGCGATGCGCGCGGGGTCGCGAACCTCCTCCTGCCAGGCGACCATGTCGCGGAAGGCGGCCATCTGCTCCACCTCCTGGAAGCCGCCCTGGCCGATGGTCCGGTTCGCCGCCTGCGGCGTGACCAGAAGCATCGGCGTGTGGTTCCAGTAGGCGGTCTTCACCGCGGTGACGAAGTTGGTGATGCCCGGCCCGTTCTGGGCGATGATCATCGCCATCTTGCCGGTGGTGCGGGTGAAGCCGTCGGCCATGTAGCCGCCGTTGCATTCGTGCGCCACATCCCAGAAGGTGATGCCCGCCTTCGGGAAATAGTCCGAGATCGGCATGAAGGCCGAACCGATGATGCCGAAGGCGTGCTCGATCCCGTGCCGCTGCAAGACCTTCACGAAGGCTTCCTCAGTGGTCATCCTCATCCTGTCTCTCCTCAGTTCTTCGGGGCGCCCGCGCGCGCGGTGCGAAAGCTTACGGTCAGCCGCGGCGCGCCTGTAGGGCCAGTCAGACCGGCCTCTTGATGCCAGCGTCGCGCAATTCGTCGGCGATCAGGGCCACGCCCTCGGCGATCCGGTTCTGCGCGATCGAGGAATAGGCCAGCCGGTAGGTATCGCCCGGCGCGGTGCCGGGCGCGAAGAACGACCGGCCCGGCTCGATCAGCACGCCGCGCTCGCGCAGCCTCGACGCCAGCGCGGCGGTGTCAACGCCCGCCGCCCGCATCCAGAAGCTCGACCCGCCGAAGCCGCCCTGTCCGGCGACCTCCAGCCCATGCGCCCGGATCGCGTCATCCATCACCGTGCGGCGCCGCTTGTAGGCCGCGTTCAGCCGGTTGATCAGCGCGTCATAGTGCCCGAGCGCCAGGAAATAGGCGACCGTGCGCTGGAGATGGCCCGGCGGGTGGCGCAGCATCGCCGCCCTGAGCGCGCGGGCCTCTCGGATGAAGCCCCCGGGCGCGACGAGGTAGCCGAGCCTCAACCCCGGAAACAGCGACTTGGAGAACGAGCCGATGTGGATGACGCGGCCCTCGCGGTCGAGCGACTTCAGCGCCGGTGCGGCGGGCTTCAGGAACGACATCTCGAATTCGTAGTCGTCCTCGACGATCAGGAAATCGTCGCGTCCGGCGCGGTCGAGCAGCGCCACGCGGCGGTCCAGCGGCATCGTCGCGTTGGTCGGGCACTGGTGGCTTGCGGTGGTGAAGACCGCGGCCACGCCCCGCGGCACGGCGTCCGGCGGCAGGCCCTCGGCATCGACCTCGACGGGGCACACCTCGGCGCGCTGCTGGCCGAGGATCATCCTGAGCCCCGGATAGCAGGGATTTTCCACCGCCGCCGCCCGCCCCGGCCCCAGAAGCACCGCCGCCGCGATCCAGAGCGCATTCTGCGCCCCCATCGTCAACAGCACCTCGCCGGGGCCGGCGGCGATCCCGCGGCGGGGCAGGATCGTCCGCGCGATGTATTCGACCAGCATCGGGTCGTCGTCCTCGTAGAAATCGTCCGTGAGGGCCCCGAAGTCGCGCCGCCCCAGCGCGCGCAGCGCGCATTGTCGCCAGTTCTGGTGATCGAAAAGCGTGGCGTCGGCCTGGCCGTAGATGAAGGGATAGCGGAAGGCGTGCCAGTCGCGGGGTTTCGGCGGCAGGTCGTGGCCGGAGAACCGCCGCCCCGTGACCCGGTCCCAGTCGACGCTGTCGCCCCCCGGCGCGGTGTCGAGATCGAATCCCGGATGGCTCGGCGCGCTGTCCGAAACGTAGTAGCCCGACCGTCCGCGTGCCGTCAGGTAGTCGTTCGCCACAAGCTCGGTGAAGGCCAGCGTCACGGTGATCCGGCTCACCCCCAGATGGCGGGCAAGGCCCCGGCTCGACGGCAGCCTCTCGCCGGGCCGGAAGCGGCCACGCAGGATGCCACCGGCCACCATCTCCTGGATCTGCTGTTGGAGCGTGCCGGCCGCACCGGGGGAAAGGAAGAAGGCTTCGGCCGGAATCGCCACGACTGGACCTACCTTCGGCTGCCTCTGGACCTATCAAGAAAGCGCCGAGGCCCCGGCGTCAAGCCGGTGCAGGCGGGTGAAGGATCGGCGCGCGAAAAAAATCGGGGGGCCGTTGGCCCCCCAGTCTCGCCGTTCAGGCTCATCCTTCGTACCGCTCGGTGTTCTCGCCTGCGGCCTGAACGTCGTCGGGGGCGAGCGCACCCGCCCCGGAACTCACCTAAACTGCTTCAAGGCAATCTCAATGGCCTTCTCAGATACGCCGAAAAGCTTCGCTAGGAGTTTGAGGTCACGGCCATGAAGAGATTGCGCAGCCGCTAACGCCCCATCACCGAAGAGGAGCACAGCAGCAAACTCATTCGCTTCTTTTTCGTGGTTCGTCTCCACATAGAAGGCATTCGCGGAGCGATCCAGATACGATGGATTAGCCAGAAAATCGTCGCGGTCCACGTGCAGAAAGAAATGCCCGATCTCGTGAAGAACGGCCCACCGCTGGGCCTGCACACTGAGCGTCTCGTTCACTTCGATGCGATACCCATTCGAGGAAAACGCATCTTGGACGAGGCGACCAGCCACACCAGTTGGGAGCCGCGACCGCACGACATCAAAGCCCAGGCTCTCTGCGAGCACTCTTACCGACTTTGCCTTGCCATCTGCGATCGGAGCCAGATTGAAGCTCCGAAGGAGGTGTCGCACATGTCCATCCGGCGGAAGGCGCTTGAACAGATCTCTCAGGTTTTTCATCCGCTTACCTCAACTGCATCCGCTCGTCGCGCCGCAGGTGTTGCACTTCATGCAGGTGCCGTTGCGCACGAGCGTGTAGTTGCCGCATTCGCCGCAGGCCTCGCCCTCGTAGCCCTGCATCCTGGCCTTGGCGCGCGCGTCCATCGAGACGGTGCCCGAGGCGAGCGCGGTCGCGCCGCCCGCCACCGCCTGCGCCGTCACCGGCACCAGCGTGTTCAGCGCCGCGATCGGGTCGCCCGAAAGCGCCGTCGCCCCCATGCCGCCCTGCAACACCACCAGTTCCTGCGGCAGGCGCTTGCGCAGGTAGCCGGTGGAGCTGATCTGCTTCAGCACCTCGAGCGACTTCGACGCGGCCTTGTCGCTCACCTCGGTCAGGTTCGACTGGCCCTCGTGCGAGCCGCCGCCGAGATCGTCGAAGCTGGCGCCCTGCGGCTTCACATGGGCAAGGTCGGTGCGGTCGAGATAGCTCACCGCCAGTTCGCGGAAGATGTAGTCGAGAATCGAGGTGGCGTTCTTGATCGAGTCGTTGCCCTGGACCATGCCCGCCGGCTCGAACTTGGTGAAGGTGAAGGCCTCGACGAATTCCTCAAGCGGCACGCCGTATTGCAGCCCGACGCTCACAGCGATGGCGAAGTTGTTCATCATCGCCCGGAAGCCCGCGCCTTCCTTGTGCATGTCGATGAAGATCTCGCCGAGCGACCCGTCCCGGTATTCGCCGGTGCGCAGGTAGACCTTGTGGCCGCCGACGATGGCCTTCTGGGTATAGCCCTTGCGCCGTTCGGGCAGCTTCTCGCGGTGGCTGCGAACCAGCTCCTTGACGATGACCTTCTCGACGATCTTCTCGGCGAGCACGGCCGCCTTTTCCTGCGCCGAGCCCGAGCTCAGGATTTCCTCGGCCTCCTCGTCGTCCTCGACGAGCGCGGCGGCGAGCGGCTGGCTGAGCTTGGAGCCGTCGCGGTAGAGCGCGTTGGCCTTGATGCCGAGGCTCCAGCTCAGTTCATAGGCCGCCAGCGTGTCGGCGATGGTGGCGTTGTTCGGCATGTTGATCGTCTTGGAGATGGCGCCGGAGATGAACGACTGCGCCGCCGCCATCATGGTGATGTGGCTCTCGACCGACAGGAAGCGCCTGCCGGTCTTGCCGCAGGGGTTGGCGCAGTCGAAGACCGGGTAGTGTTCCGGCTTCAGATGCGGCGCGCCTTCCAGCGTCATCGTCCCGCAGACATGGTCGTTCGCGGCCTCGATCTGCGCCTTGGTGAAGCCGAGGTGACGCAACAGGTCGAAGGTCGGGTCCGCAAGCTTTTCCGCAGGGATGCCAAGGGTTTCGCGGCAGAAGCTCTCGCCCAGCGTCCACTGGTTGAAGACGAAGCGGATGTCGAAGGCGGAGGGCAAAGCCGCCTCGATCCGGTCAAGCTCGGCCCGGCCGAAGCCGTGGCCGACGAGCGCGGTGTGGTTGATGCCGGGGCAGTTGCCGAGGCTGGCATGGCCCACCGCGTGGGCGATGATCTCCTCGATCTGCGCCGAGCCGTAGCCGAGCGTTTCCAGCGCCGCCGGGACGGAGCGGTTGATGATCTTGAAGTAGCCGCCGCCGGCCAGCTTCTTGAACTTCACCAGCGCGAAGTCGGGCTCGATCCCGGTGGTGTCGCAGTCCATGACGAGGCCGATCGTGCCGGTGGGCGCGATCACCGTCGCCTGGGCGTTGCGGCAGCCGTGCTTCTCGCCCAGAGCGAGCGCCTCGTCCCAGGCCGATTTCGCAAGGGAAACAAGCGTCTGGTCGGGACAGTTCGCGTGGTCGAGCGGCACTGGCCTGACAGCCAGCGCCTCGTAGCCCTCCGCCCGGCCATAGGCGGCGTTGCGGTGGTTGCGGATGACGCGGAGCATGTGGGCGGCGTTCTTCGCATAGCCCGGGAAGGGCCCGAGTTCGCCCGCCATCTCGGCCGAGGTGGCATAGCTGACGCCGGTCATGATCGCGGTGAGCGCGCCGCAGAGCGCCCTTCCCTCGGGCGAGTCGTAGCCGAGCCCCATCGTCATCAGGAGCCCGCCGATATTGGCGTAGCCGAGGCCGAGGGTGCGGAAGTCGTAGCTCCGCTGGGCAATCTCCTTCGACGGGAACTGCGCCATCAGCACCGAGATTTCCAGCGTGATCGTCCAGAGCCGCGTGGCGTGGATATAGGCCTCGGCGTCGAAGCCCTTGCTCCGGTGGAAGGTCAGCAGGTTCATCGAGGCGAGGTTGCAGGCGGTGTCGTCGAGGAACATGTATTCCGAACAGGGGTTCGAGCCCCGGATCGGCCCGTCCTCGGGGCAGGTATGCCAGGCGTTCACCGTGTCGTGGAACTGGATGCCGGGATCGGCGCAGGCCCAGGCGGCATGGCCGACCTGCGCCCATAGGTCGCGCGCCTTCACCGTCTTGGCCACCCTGCCGTCGGTGCGGCGGATCAGCTCCCAGTCGGCATCCTCGCGCACGGCCCTGAGGAAGGCGTCGGTCACCCGGACGGAGTTGTTGGAGTTCTGTCCGGAGACCGACGCATAGGCTTCACTGTCCCAGTCGGTGTCGTAGGTCGGGAATTCGATGCTCCCATACCCCTGTCTTGCATAGTCGAGCACGCGCTTGACGTAGGTTTCGGGGATCATCGCGCGCTTGGCACCCCGGATCGCGGATTTCAGCCCGGGGTTCTTCGCCGGATCGACGGCATCCTCGCTGACCCCGTCCCAGGATCGGATCGCGGCGAAGATCTCGTTCAGGCCCTTCTCGTGCGCCTTCGAGCCCGCCACGAGCGAGGCAACCTTCTGCTCCTCGATCACCTTCCAGTTGATGAACTGCTCGATATCGGGGTGATCCATGTCGCAGATCACCATCTTGGCGGCGCGGCGCGTGGTGCCGCCGGATTTGATCGCCCCCGCCGCGCGGTCGCCGATCTTGAGGAAGCCCATCAAACCGCTGGACTTGCCGCCGCCCGACAGCTTCTCGCCCTCGCCGCGGAGCGAGGAGAAGTTGGTGCCGGTGCCGGAGCCGTACTTGAAAAGCCGCGCCTCGCGGACCCAGAGGTCCATGATGCCGCCCTCGTTCACGAGGTCATCCGAAACCGACTGGATGAAGCAGGCATGCGGCTGCGGATGTTCATAGGCGCTGTCGGATTTCACCAGCTTGCCGGTGACATGATCGACGTAGAAGTGACCCTGGCTCGGCCCGTCGATGCCATAGGCCCAGTGAAGCCCGGTGTTGAACCATTGCGGGCTGTTCGGCGCGGCCATCTGTTCGGCCAGCATGAAGCGCATCTCGTCGTAATAGGCCTGCGCATCGGTTTCGGCAGTGAAGTAGCCGCCCTTCCAGCCCCAGTAGGCCCAGGCGCCGGCGAGCCGGTCGAAGACCTGCTTGGCCGAGGATTCGCCGGCGGCGCGCTCGCCCTCGGGCAGGTCGGCCAGCGCCTTGTCATCGGGGACCGACCGCCAGAGGAACTCCGGCACGCCCTTTTCCTTCACCCGGCGAAGCCGCGCCGGCACGCCGGCCTTGCGGAAATACTTCTGCGCAAGCACGTCCGAGGCGACCTGGCTCCAGCCTTCGGGAACCTCGACCGCCTCGTTGCGGAAGACGATCTTGCCGTCCGGGTTGCGGATTTCCGAGGTTGTCACCGTGAAGGCGATACCCGCATAGGCGTCCTGCCCGGCCCGGGTGAATCTGCGTTCGATCTTCATTCTTTCTGCCCCATCCGTCTGTCGTTTCCACGGCGCGCCCCTTCACGGTGCGTCTTGCCGACTGGTCACCCCCGAGGCGTGGCCGGACACACCCTCGCCCGCGCGGCGTGTGCGCGCGCCGCGGTCCGGCTTCATGCCGGCTGATGCTGAGGATCTGTCCCGTCCCGCCGCCACTAGATGTTGTGGCTTTTTCGTTGGCCCGCACAAACTGGCGTAGGAGACCCGGACGGTCAACAGATTTTTCACAGTCGCGACTGCGTTTTTCAGTTGACGGATCGCGTCGGCGGGGGGCGTTGCCACCGCCCGGTTCGTTGCCCCGATTCACCCCCCGATTCACCCACAGCCGGCGGGCGCGAGGGACTTGCCGGGAAATCGCTTTCCGGCCGGGCGGTTGGATGCGGTTTCTCCGACCGCGGGTGAAATCCATCCACATCGAGGGGGGGCGACGTGGTGTTGCGCCGATGCTCCGGGGGGATTTTCTGTGGTCGGGGCGGCGAGATTCGAACTCACGACCTACGGTACCCAAAACCGTCGCGCTACCAGGCTGCGCTACGCCCCGACAGTTCCGTTCCTAGCGAGTCGGCGGGCCAAGGGAAAGGCCCAAGCTCAGCCGCAGGGCCAGAGCGCCCCGGCCTGGTCGAGCCCGGGATGGCGCAGCTCCGCGCCTTCCGCAAGGCCGAGTCGCCGCGCCAGACCGCCCCGGATTTCCAGCACCATGAGCGTCTCTGGCGGCCCCGAAATCGGCGTCAGGTCACCCGGCACCGCTTCGGCATGAACACCGTTCACCCGGCCGTCCGCGCCGATGAAGACCATGTCGAGGGGAATGAGCGTGTTCTTCATCCAGAACGACACCCGCTGCGGCCGGTCGTAGACGAAGAGCATTCCGGCACTTGCCGGAAGCTCCCGGCGGAACATCAGCCCCTGCGCGCGCTCGGCCTCGTCGTCGGCGATCTCGACGGCGAATCGCGCCTGCCCGCCCGGCCAGCGGAAATCGGCCCGGGCCGCCGAGCAGGTCTCGGCCGCCGCCTGCCCGGCCCAGCCGAGTGCCGCCAGCGCCACCGCCGCGGCGCGGATCACTTCCGTTCCCTGAGGGCCGCTTCCCAAGACGTCACCTGTGCCGCCATCCGGCCGCGCTTGCCCTCGATCACCCTCAGGCACACCGCCTCGCCAGGCTGCAGGTCGGCGAACCCCGACCGGCGCAACACCTCGATATGGATGAACACGTCCTCGGGCCGCCCGTAGACGTTGGCGAAGCCGAAGCCCTTGGCCTTGTCGAACCACTTCACCCGCGCGGGTTCCAGCGGCAGCGCGGCGATCTCGGCCGCGTCGCTGTCGTCCAGATCCTCGATCGGCGCGCTGTCCTCGGTCTCGGGCGGCAGGATTTCCCGCACCTCGACGGCCTGGGCGCCGCGCGCGGTCTGCTGCACCAGCACCCTGATCCGGGCGTTGTCGGCCACCGAGCTCTGGCCGAAGTTTCTCAGGACATTGGCATGGAGCAGGATGTCGCCGCCGCTTTCGTCGGCCACGATGAAGCCGAACCCCTTCGCCGGGTCGAACCATTTCACGCGGCCTGAGACCTCGTGCTGGCCCTGTTGTTCTTCTGTCATTGTCCGTTCCCATTCCCGTCCCCCCGGAGTCCCGCGGACGGATTGAAGTTCAGCTAGCACCTCGAGCTACTGGTCACTACATGCGCGAAAGTTAGGGACTCAGTCGCGTGATCGTCCAGGGTTCCGTCGGCGTCGCGCGGCGCCACCGGAACCGGTCGTGAAGACGGAAGGCCCCGTCGGCCCAGAATTCGATCTCCAGCGGCCTGATCCTGATCCCCCCCCAGACCGGCGGCCGCTTCGGCGCGATACCGTGCGCCGCCGTCACTCGTGCCACCTCCGCCATCAGCCCTGCGCGCGAGGCAAGCGGCTCGGACTGCCGCGACGCCCAGGCGCCGAGGCGGCTTTGCAGCGACCGCGAGGCGAAATAGGCATCCGCCTTCGGTCCGTCTTCCCGACTGGTTACACCCCTGACGCGGATCTGCCGCCTGAGCGACTTCCAGTGCATGACGAACGCCGCCTTGCCGGATGCCGCAATTTCGCGCCCCTTGGCCGATCCGTAGTTTGTGTAAAAGAGAAAGGCGTCCGCCTCAATCTCTTTCAGAAGCACCATCCGCACATTCGGCAGGCCCTCGGGATCGACGGTGGCAAGCGCGATCGCGTCGGGATCGTTCGGCTCGCGGGTTTCTGCCTCTGCAAGCCAGGCCCGGGCGATCGCGAATGGATCGTCGCCGCCGAATATTCCGCTTCGATCTGCCATTTATCGTGATATTCCCACGGTTTCTCGTTCTGATTGCACGCCCTGCACCAAGTTCGCCAAATGGCCTCTGCCGCCCTTGAAGCAGGTTGGAACTTAGCCTAATGCTTCGGAACTCGATAAGAAAGTGGCGCGGGGGCAGATATGGCAACCAATTTGATGGCCGGCAAGCGCGGCCTGATCATGGGCGTCGCGAACGACAAGTCGATCGCGTGGGGCATCGCCCGGGCCTGCGCCGAAGCGGGCGCTGAGCTGGCGTTTTCCTACCAGGGCGAGGCGCTGAAGAAGCGGGTGGAACCGCTCGCCGCCGAGGTTGGCGCGACCGAGGTCATCGAGTGCGACGTGGCGCAGCCGGAGTCGCTCGACGCGCTCTTCGCCCGGCTGGAGGCGGTCTGGGGCCGGCTCGACTTTCTCGTTCATGCCATCGGCTTCGCCGACAAGAACGAGTTGCGCGGCCGCTATGTCGACACCAGCCCCGAGGGGTTCCGGCTGGCGATGGACATTTCCGTCTATTCCTTCACCGCCGTCTGCCGGCGCGCCGCGGCGATGATGCCCGAGGGCGGCTCGCTCCTGACGCTGACCTATTACGGCGCCGAGCGGGTGATGCCGCACTACAACGTCATGGGCGTCGCCAAGGCCGCGCTCGAGGCCTCGGTGCGCTACATCGCCGAGGACCTCGGCAAGGACGGCATCCGCTGCAACGCGATCTCGGCCGGGCCGATCAAGACGCTCGCCGCCTCGGGCATCGGCGACTTCCGCTATATCCTGAAATGGAACGAGCTGAACTCGCCGCTCCGCCGCAACGTCAGCCAGGAGGAGGTCGGCAAGTCCGCGCTCTATCTCCTCTCCGATCTCGGCTCGGGCGTGACCGGCGAGGTCCACCACGTCGATTGCGGCTACCACATCGTCGGCATGAAGGCGGTCGACGCGCCCGACATCGACGTCGTCACCGGGCGGAACGGCAACGGCCGGGACTGAGGCCGGGCGATGGAGGCGATCGCGCTGCCGCAGGCCGCGACGCTGGTGGCGGCGCTGTCGCTGGCGATCCTGACGCCGGGCCCGGCGATCATCTCCGCGGTGCAGACCGCCTTCGCGCATGGCCGCGGCCGCGCCCTGCCCTTCGCGCTCGGGCTTGCCACCGGCGCCTCGCTCTGGTGCCTGATGGCGCTTTTCGGGCTGGCGCTGGTGTTCCGGCTGAACCCGATGCTGTTCTCGGTGCTGAAGGTCTTCGGCGGCCTCTATCTGCTGTGGCTCGCGCGCGACCTCTGGCAGGCCTCGACCGCGCCCCTTCCCGAAGCGGCAACGGCGCCGGGCCAGGGCGCGGTTCGCGGTTTTCTCGGGGGGATCGCGCTCAATCTTTCGAACCCCAAGCCCGCGCTCTTCTATGCCACGCTGATCCTGTCGGTCTTCCCCGACCCGCTGGCACCTGCGGGACAGGCCGCGCTCTACGGGCTCTGTCTCTCGACCGAGCTTTTCTGGTATGCGCTGGTCGCGGTTCTGAGGTCGACAGCGCCGATGCGTTCGCGCTATTTTGCCGCCAGATTCTGGATCGACCGCGCCTGCGCGGCCGCCATCGGGCTGCTCGGCATCCTGCTGATCGTCCAGCACTGAAAGAGGAGCAGGAATGAAGGACCGGCTGCCGCACGAGAAGGGCTTCCACGTCTCCTGGGACCAGATCCACCGCGATTCCCGGGCGCTGGCCTGGCGGCTTGACGGCCACGGGCCCGATGACGGCGCCTGGCGGGCGGTGGTGGCGATCACCCGTGGCGGCATGGCGCCGGCGATGATCGTCAGCCGCGAGCTCGACATCCGCGTCGTCGACACGATCTCGGTCAAGTCCTACAACCACCAGGCCCAGACCGAGCCGCGGGTGATCAAGCCGCCGCAGGCCGCGATCATGGGCAAGGACGGCGAGGGCGTGCTGATCGTCGACGACCTCGTCGACACCGGCAGGACGCTGGAACTGGTCCGCAGGCTCTATCCCAAGGCGCATTTCGCCACCGTCTACGCCAAGCCCGCCGGCCGCGCCATGGTCGACAGCTACATCACCGAGGTCAGCCAGGACACCTGGATCTTCTTTCCCTGGGACATGGCGCTGCAATATGTCGAACCCTATCGCGGCCGGGAATGACCGGCCGCCTCGACGGGGTGGAACCGGCAGGAGGTGCTTGGGGTGACGCTACCGCTCAATCCGTTGATGGCCGCGACCGAGGCCCCCCCGGTGATGGAGGCGCGCCGCTGGCTCGACGGCGTGACCTTCCCGCCCGGCCGGCCGCTGATCAACGTCAGCCAGGCCGCGCCGATGGAGGCCCCGCCCGAGGGGTTGCGGCGCGCGATCGCCGAGGCGGCGCTGAACGAACCCGCCGCGCATCTTTACGGCCCGGTCCTCGGCCTGCCCGCGCTCAGGGCCGAGATCGCCCTGCAATGGTCGGCGGCCTATGGCGGAGAGATTGCCGCCGACGAGGTCGCGATCACCCAGGGCTGCAACCAGGCCTTCTGCTCCGTGATCGCGACCATCGCCCGCGCGGGGGATGAAGTTCTTCTGCCAACCCCTTGGTATTTCAATCACAAGATGTGGCTCGACATGACCGGCATCGGGGCCGCGCCACTGCCCACGGGGCCGGGACTGATCCCCGATGCGGCCACCGCAGCCGGCCTGATCACCGACCGGACCCGCGCCATCGTGCTGGTCACCCCGAACAACCCCGGCGGCGTCGAATATCCGGCCGCGACGCTGCGCGCCTTCCGTGACCTCGCCCGCGACCGCGGCCTCGCGCTGATCCTCGACGAGACCTACCGCGACTTCGACTCGCGGGCCGGCGCGCCGCACGACCTCTTCGCCGATCCCGACTGGCGGGAAACGCTGATCCATCTCTACTCCTTCTCCAAGGCCTTCCGGCTGACCGGCCACCGGGTCGGCGCCATCGTCGCCGATGCCGCACGGCTAGCGGAGGTCGAGAAGTTCCTCGACACCGTGGCGATCTGCCCCGGCCAGCTCGGCCAGATCGCGGCGCTCTGGGGGATGCGGAACCTCACGCAATGGGTCGCCGGCGAACGCGCCGAAATCCTCGCCCGCCGCGCCGCGCTGGAGACCGGCTTCGCCGCCCTGCCCGGCTGGCGGCTGATGGGCTGCGGCGCCTTCTTCGCCTATGCCGAACATCCGTTCGACCTCGCCTCGCCCGACCTTGCCCGGCGGCTGGTGCGCGAGGCGGGCGTTCTCCTGCTGCCCGGCACGATGTTCCGCCCCGCGGATGATCCGGCCGGCGCGCGTGAGGTCAGGATCGCCTTCGCCAACATCGGCGTCGCCGCCATCGGCGAACTGGTCCGCCGTCTCGCCGCGTTCCGGCCCTGACCGGCGCCGCGGATAGCCTTGCCAGCGTCGCGCGTTACCGTCCTGTCATGCCCGCGAAAGCGGGCATCTCTATGGGAGCGCGGGTCGCTCACCCCGCCCGCGCGAGGGAGAAACTGAAGAACAGGGCAAGCCCCGAATACCTGGCGCTTCTGCGCCGCGAGCGGGAGATCTATTCCGCGGCCGCCGACGGGGAGGCCCTATCCGCCTCGCTGAGGGACACGCTCGCCGACCTCGACGAGGAGGCCGACTGCGCCGATGCGCTGCGCACCATCTGCAACCTGAAAGGAGACTGAGCATGAGCCGCAAGATCATTGCCGCCGATCCCGACGCCGATCCCGAAAAGGATGCGATCACCGCGCCCGTCGGCGCCCTGACGCCGCCTTTCGCCGATCCCGACGCCGATCCGACGCCGATCCCTATTCCGGCGCCGGCCCGTTCCCGGCCGCGGCCCTCCTTGCAGGCTCACCCCGCCCGCGCGAGGGAGAAACGGAGGGGCGCCACGCCCCACCCTCTCGCCCGGGCGCCCGGCCATGACCGGCCCTGACGTGCTGCCGCAGACTGGCGGCTTGCCCCGCCCCCGGTGCTGCCCTAAACACCTGCGAGACAGTCATCTCGGGAACCGAACGCCATGTCGAACCCCTTGCGCAGCAGGAAGCGCGGCAGCACCGTCATCTGGGCCCTCATGGCCCTGCTGATCCTCGGCCTCGGCGGATTCGGCGCACGCAACTTCGGCGGCTCGACGCGGTCGGTCGGCACGGTCGGCGAGCGCGAGATCGACCTGCGCGACTATGCCCGCACGCTTCAGCGCGAGATTCAGGCCGCTTCGGCCCAGATCGGCCAGCCGGTGAATTTCGAACAGGCGCAGGCGCTCGGCATCGACCGCGCGGTTCAGGCGCAGGTGATCGCCACCGCCGCGCTCGACAACGAAGCGACGCGGATCGGGCTTTCGGTGGGCGATGCCGAGGTGCGCGCCAAGCTCGCCGGGATCGCCGCCTTCACCGGCCCCGACGGCGCCTTCGATCGCGACGCCTACCGTCTTGCCCTCAAGCAGGAGGGCTTCGGCGAGTCGGAATTCGAGGGCAAGCTGCGCGAGGAGACGTCGCGCACGCTTCTGCAGGGCGCGGTTCTGGGCGCCACCGCCGCGCCCGAGGCGCTGGTGGGCAAGCTTGCCGCCTGGGCCACCGAAACCCGCGATTTCACCGTGGCCGAGCTGATCGCCGCCGACCTGCCCGAACCCGTGGGCACGCCCGACAACGCTGCGCTCAAGGCCTATTACGATGCCCATCCCGACGCCTTCACCCGGCCCGAGACCCGCCACATCACCTATGTCTGGCTTTCGCCCGAGATGATGGCCGAGCGGGTCCAGCTTGACGAGGAGGCGCTGAGGAAGACCTATCAGGACCGCATCGGCGACTTCGTGACGCCCGAGCGGCGGCTGGTCGAGCGGCTGGTCTACCCGACCGAAGCCGAGGCCGCGGCCGCGAAGGCGCGGCTCGACGGGGGCGAGGCGACGTTCGAGGATCTGGCGCGGGAGCGCGGTCTCGCGCTTGCCGACATCGACCTTGGCGAGGTGTCGCAAGAGGCGCTCGGCGCAGCCGGCGAGGCGGTCTTCGCCCTCGACGCGCCGGGGGTGGTGGGCCCGCTGCCCTCCGACCTCGGCCCGGCGCTCTATTCGATGAACGGAATTCTCGCCGCGCAGGAGACGACCTTCGAGGAGGCGCGCGACGATCTCGCCGCCGAGGCTGCGGCGGACCAGGCGCGCCGCCTGATCGCCGAGGAGAGCAACGGGATCGAAGACCTGCTGGCCTCGGGCGCGACGCTCGAGGATGTCGCGAAGGAAAAGGGGATGGAGCTTGCCGCCATCGACTTCTCCAGCGAAACCGAAGACGGCATCGCCGCCTACACCGCCTTTCGCGATGCGGCCGGGGCCGCGAAGGCCGAGGACTTCCCGGCGCTCGTCCCGCTGGACGACGGCGGCGTCTTCGCGCTGCGGCTCGACGGCATAGACCCGCCGGCGCTGAAGCCTCTCGACGAGGTGAGGGACGACGCGGTCGCCGGCTGGCAGAGCGAGGAGACGCACCGCAAGCTGGTGGCGCTGGGCGGCGAGATCAAGGCGAATGTCGAGGCGGGCACCGCGCTGGCCGCCACCGGCCTGGTGGCCACGCGGTTGGGGGATTTCGCCCGTGGCGGCCACATCGCCGACACTCCGCCCGAGGTCGCGGCCGAGGCGTTCAGGCTGCCCGAGGGCGGCACGGCCGTGGTGGATACTCCCGACCGCGTCCATGTCGTCTCGGTCACCGCGATCCATGCCGCCGATCCGGCCGGCGACGAGGTGGTGAAGATGCGCGAGGCGATCGAGGCCCAGCTCGGCCAGTCGCTGGCGCAGGACATGTTCCAGCTCTTCACCCAGGGGCTGGAGAACCGGGCGGGCATCCGGCTCGACCCTTCGGCGATCAATGCCGTCCATGCGCAGATGAACTGAGGCGGCCCGGTGGCGATGACCCCTTCCTTCGAGGATTTCGAGAAAGGCTGGGCCGCGGGCAGCAACCAGCTCGTCCACACCCGGCTTGCCGCCGACCTCGACACCCCCGTCTCGCTGATGCTGAAGCTCGCCGAGGCGCAGCCGATGAGCTTCATGCTGGAATCGGTGACCGGCGGCGAGGTGCGCGGGCGCTATTCGGTCGTCGGCCTGAAACCGGACGTGATCTGGGACTGCCGCGGCGAGGAAAGCCGGATCAACCGGCAGGCGCGGTTCGACACCGACGCCTTCGAGCCGCTGGAGGGCCACCCGCTGGCCACGCTGCGCGCGCTGATCGCCGAAAGCCGGATCGAGATGCCCGCGGGGATACCCGCCATCGCCGCGGGGCTTTTCGGCTATCTCGGCTACGACATGATCCGGCTCGTGGAACACCTGCCGGAGGTGAAGCCCGACCCGATCGGGGTGCCGGACGCGGTGCTGATGCGGCCGACCGTGGTGGCGGTGCTCGACGGGGTGAAGGGCGAGGTGACGGTCTGCTCGCCCGCCTGGGCGGGGTCCGGCCTTTCGGCGCGCGCGGCCTATGCCCAGGCCGCCGAGCGGGTGATGGACGCGGTGCGCGATCTGGAACGCGCGCCCGCAGGCGAGACACGCAGCCTCGGCGACGCCGCCGCGGTCGGTCCGCTTCGGTCGAACTTCACCCCCGAGGCCTACCGGGCGGCGGTGGAGAAGGCAAAGGACTACATCCGCGCCGGCGACATTTTCCAGGTCGTGCCCTCGCAGCGCTGGACGGCGGATTTCACCCTGCCGCCCTTCGCGCTCTACCGCTCGCTAAGGCGCACCAACCCCTCGCCGTTCCTGACCTTCTTCAACTTCGGCGCCTTCCACATCGTCGGCGCCAGCCCCGAGATCCTCGTCCGCCTCCGGGGCGGCGAGGTGACGGTCCGCCCGATCGCCGGCACAAGGCCGCGCGGCCGCACGCCAGAGGAGGACCGCGCGCTCGAGGCGGACCTGCTGGCAGACCGCAAGGAACTGGCCGAGCACCTGATGCTGCTCGACCTCGGCCGCAACGATGTCGGCCGGGTGGCAAAGCTCGGCACCGTGCGGCCGACCGAGCAGTTCATCATCGAACGCTATTCCCACGTCATGCACATCGTCTCGAACGTGGTGGGCGAGATCCGCGAGGACCAGGATGCGCTGTCGGCGCTTCTGGCCGGTCTGCCCGCCGGCACCGTCTCGGGCGCGCCCAAGGTCCGGGCGATGGAGATCATCGACGAGCTGGAGCCGGAAAAGCGCGGCATCTATGGCGGCGGCGTCGGCTATTTCGCCGCGAACGGCGAGATGGACATGTGCATCGCGCTGAGGACCGCCGTGGTGAAGGACGGCAGGCTCTACATCCAGGCCGGAGGCGGCGTCGTCTACGACAGCGACCCGGAGGCGGAATTCCAGGAAACCGTCAACAAGTCCAGGGCGCTGAAGGCCGCGGCGGAAGAGGCGGGCCTCTTCGTGCGCCGCGGCAACGGCTGAGACGCCCGCTTTCCCCGGGCCGCTCACTGCTCGAGCATTACCGCCGAGACCGGGCCGACCACCGCGCCCTTGGCGCCGCCGGCGATCCATTCCTGAAGCGCTGCCACGGTTTCCGGCGCGGTGGTGCCGAGCACGACGACAGCGCCCGACCGCGCCGCCTCGAACGCGGCGCGGTCGAGAGAGCGGATGATCGTCGCCGGGGTCTCTCCCTCGGCATCGAGATCGCGGAACACCGCGGCATGGGGCAGCCCTTCGCCCTCGGCGGCCTGCCCGGCGGGGTTGAGCCCCCCGGTGAAGGTCACGAGCCCGCGGCCCTCGGTCGCCAGGAGCGAAACCAGATGCTGCGCCACCCGGCGGTCGGTCTGGAACAGCGATCCGGGCTTGCCCACCACCGCCACCGCTTCGGGCAAGGCGCCGGCCATGCCCTGATAGCTCACCTCCAGGTCGCTCGGCGTCGCGGCGTCGGGCAGGTCGGGGGCGAGGATGGCGATTTCGTCGCCGCCCAGCCGGTAGACCGTTGCCCGCGCCGCCGCGTCGCCCGAGGCGGGGTCGATCGCGACCGTGACCGGCCGGCCGAGTGCTGCGATCGCGTCGGGCGCGACCCCGCCCTTGGCCTCGCCGATGTCCACGAGGACGACGGCGACGAGGGGCTTCTGGTCGGGATTGTCGAAGGCGGCGGCGTAGCGCCGGAGCGCGGTGTCGGGCGCGCCATCGGTTGCGGCCGATCCCCCGGGGGCGGGTTCGGCGGGCATCGGCTCGGCCACCGGCACCCGGCCGGGAGCGGGAATGAACTCAGGTTCGGGCGCCGGCGCAGGTGCGGGCATCGCGTCGGCCGCTTCGGCGCCGGGTTCGAGCGCGGGCTCGCCGCCGGCTTCGGCCCCGGCTTCCGGTGCCCCGCCCTCGATGCGCGGCAGGCGGTTGATCGTGACCCCGGGGACCGACTGGCCGAACCCCGGCCGGATCGTGCCGCCGAAGCCGGGCTGCACGGTCTGGCCGAAACCGGTTTTCGGCGCATCCGGCGCGCTGCCGATGATGACCGGGCCGCCGTCCGCCGCCGGCGCGTCCTCCTCGAGCTCCTCGGGCGGCGCGGGCGCGTCATCGGCAGGCGCGGGCAGATCGGACGGCGGCGCGGCGGGTTCGGCGACCTCTGCCGGCTCAGTCTCCGGTTCGGGCTCCGGTTCGGGCGCCGGCGCGGCCTCGGGCGCGGCAGCGGGCGCAGTTTCCGGCAGCGCCGCCGGGCCGGCTGCTGCGCCGGGAAGGGGCGCGGAGCCAGGCGTCGCAGGCGGCATCGGCACCTCGGGCGTCGCCTCCGCCGCGAGCGGCGGCGCGGCGGCCGCGCCCGGCGGCGGCACCGGGATGGCGGCCTCGGCCGCGGGGGCAGCGGCGATGGCTGCGGGCGCCCCGGGCTCGGGTGCCTCTGGCGCTGCGGGCGCGGGGGAGGTCTCGGGCAGCCCGACAGGGGTCTCGTCGGACATCGCCGGAGCGGCCTCGACGGTTGGCGTGGCAACCTGCGGCAGCGGCGCCGTCGCCGGCTCCGGTTCCGGCGCGGGGGCGACGGGCTCGGTTTCGGGCTTCGGACGGTTGAACTCCGACCCCGGCGGGATCTCGACGACCGCGGCCTCGGGAGTGGAGATCCCGGCGGCAGGCGTTTGCGCGGCCGCCGGCGCTGTTTCGGGCGCGGTCTCGGCGGCGGGTGCTGCCTCAGACGCCACCACGGGCGCCGCGACGGCCGTCTCTGTGGCGGGCGCCGGCTGCGGGGCGGTCCCGGCGGCGGGCTCGGGAGCGGGCTCGGGGGGCGTCCCGGCGGTAGGCTCTGGGGCAGACTCGGGGGCCGACTCGGCAGCGGGCGCCGCCTCCGGCCCGGCAGCCGGCCCGGGAGCTGGCCCGGGGGCTGGCCCGGGGGCTGGCGGCGTCTCGGTCGCGGTCCCGCCGGTCCCGTCCGCGCCGGTCCCGCCGACCGGCATCATCAGCGACACGCCGCCAAGCCCCAGCGCCGCCACGAGAGCGCCCACAAGCAAACCGAAAAGATAGCCTCTGCCCACGTCCGCCTCCGACGTCTTGCCTCGTTTGCCGCTTCTTGCCTTGACCCGGCCGCGCGGCTCTGACCATGTATAGCCCGACACGCGGGCGCGTTCACCCCCAGATTGCGATCCCCGGCGTGAAGGGGAACCATGCTGCTTCTGATCGACAACTACGACAGCTTCACCTACAACCTCGTCCACTATCTGGGCGAGCTGGGCGCCGAGGTGGTCGTCCACCGCAACGACGCGCTGAACGTCCAGCAGGCGATGGCGCTGAAGCCCGCGGCCATCGTGCTGTCGCCCGGCCCCTGCGATCCGGCGCAGGCCGGCATCTGCCTCGCGCTCACCGCCGCCGCGGCCGAGACGAAAACGCCGCTTCTGGGCGTCTGCCTCGGCCATCAGGCGATCGGCGAGGCGTTCGGCGGCAAGGTCGTGCGCGCGCGCGAGATCGTGCACGGCAAGATGGGCACGATCCATCATAGCGGCAAGGGCGTCTTCGCCGGCCTGCCCTCGCCCTTCCAGGCCACGCGCTACCATTCGCTGGCGGTGGACCGCGACAGCCTGCCCGAGTGCCTCGAGATCACCGCCTGGGTCGAGGACGGCACGATCATGGGGCTGAGGCACCGCGAGCTGCCGATCGAGGGGGTGCAGTTCCACCCCGAATCGATCGCCTCCGAACACGGCCACCAGTTGCTCGGCAACTTCCTCGAGGCGGCCGGCGTGCCCCTCGCGGTGCCGGCATGAGCGACGATCTGCGCCCGCTGATCGGGCTTGCCGCCGACCGCCCGCTGACCCGGGCCGAGGCCGAGCGCGCCTTCGAGGCGCTGTTCGACGGTGCCGCGACGCCCTCGCAGATGGGCGGCTTCCTGATGGCGCTGAGGACCCGCGGCGAGACGGTCGACGAGATCGCCGCCGCCGCGCGCGTCATGGTGTCGAAGTGCAACGCCGTGCGCGCGCCCGAGGGCGCGATGGACATCGTCGGCACCGGCGGCGATGGCAAGGGCACGCTCAACATCTCCACCGCCACGGCCTTCGTCGTCGCCGGCGCGGGCGTGCCCGTCGCCAAGCACGGCAACCGCAACCTGTCGTCGAAGTCGGGCGCGGCGGATGCGCTGACACAGCTCGGCATCAACGTGATGATCGGCGCGGAAGCGGTTGAACGCGCGCTGCAAAGCTGCGGCATCGCCTTCATGATGGCGCCGATGCACCATCCCGCGATCCGCCACGTCATGCCGACGCGGGCCGAGCTTGGCACCCGCACCGTTTTCAACCTGCTCGGGCCGCTGACCAACCCGGCTGGGGTGAAATACCAGCTCACCGGCGCCTTCGCCCGGGCCTGGATCCGGCCGATGGCCGAGACGCTCGCGGCGCTCGGCTCGCGCTCGGCCTGGCTCGTCCACGGCGCGGACGGCACCGACGAGCTGTCGATCGCCGGGCCGACCTGGGTCGCCGCGCTGGAGAACGGCGCCGTCCGCGAGTTCGAGGTCCATCCCGAGGAGGCCGGCCTGCCGGTCCATCCGTTCGAGGCGGTGCTCGGCGGCACGCCGGAGGAGAACGCGGCGGCGCTCCGCGCGCTTCTCGACGGTAGGGCCGGCGCCTACCGCGACGCGGTGCTGATGAACGCCGCCGCGGCGCTCGTCGTCGCCGGCCGGGCCGCGGACCTCAAGGAGGGCGCGGCGATGGCGCGCGAGAGCATCGACAGCGGCGCGGCGAAGGCGAAGGTCGCGGCGCTGGTTCGGGCGACGCAGGCGGCATGATCCCCGAAGCCTGGGCGCACCTGCCCTTCTTCAGCCGCGACTGGCCGCGGATCCGGGCTGCACTCGCGGCCGAGCCCGGCGCCGTCTTCCCGCCGCCGGAGCGCATTTTCATTGCCCTAGACGCCTGCGCGCCTCAGGACGTGCGGGTCGTCATCCTCGGCCAGGACCCCTATCACACGCCCGGCAAGGCCGACGGGCTCGCCTTCTCCATCGCCCCCGGTTTCTCCGGCCGCCTCGGCAGCCTTGGCAACATCTTCAAGGAGTTGCGCGACGATATTGGAGTTTCGCGGGAGGACACCGACCTGTCCGGCTGGGCACGGCAGGGGGTGCTCCTGCTCAACACCGCGCTCTCCGTGCCCGAGGGGCGGCCGGGGGGGCACGGGCGGCTCGGCTGGGACCGGCTGGTGGCCGAGGTGCTGGACGAGCTGGACCGCGGCGGGCCGCGCGCCTTCCTCCTCTGGGGTCGCCCGGCGCAGGCGCTGGCGGCGCGACACCTGACCCGGGCCGACCATCTCAGGATCGAGACCACCCACCCCTCGCCGCTCTCGGCGGCACGCGGCTTTCTCGGCTCGCGCCCCTTCGGCCGGGTGAACGGCTGGCTGGCGGCGCGCGGCGGGCCGCCGGTCGACTGGGGCGGATAGGCTGGGAGCGGGGGCCTCCCGCCCCCGCGCCCCCGGGGGTATTTTGGCAACGAAGAAACTGGGGCTTTTCCGCCCCTCCTCCCGGCGATAAGACATTCGCATGGACATTCTGGAAAAGATCAGGGCCTACAAGCTGGAGGAGATCGCCGCGGCGAAGGCGGCGCGACCACTCTCCACACTCGAGGCGGCGGCACAGGACGCCTCCGCCCCGCGGGGTTTCGCCGCGGCGCTGCGGAACGCCTCTGCCACGGGCTACGGGCTCATCGCCGAGATCAAGAAGGCCTCGCCCTCGAAGGGGCTGATCCGCGCCGATTTCGACCCGGCGGCGCTGGCGCGGGCCTATGCGGAGGGGGGCGCCACCTGCCTTTCGGTGCTGACCGACGCGCCCTCGTTCCAGGGCGCGCCGGAGTATCTGGCGGCGGCGCGGGCGGCGGTGGCGCTGCCGGTCCTCAGGAAGGACTTCCTCTATGATCCCTACCAGGTCGCCGAGGCGCGGGCCTGGGGGGCGGATGCGATCCTGATCATCCTCGCCTCGGTTTCCGACGCGCAGGCGCGGGAGCTGGAGGACGCTGCCGCGGGCTGGGCGATGGACGTGCTGGTGGAGGTGCATGACGAGGCGGAGCTTGACCGGGCGCTGGCGCTCAAATCGCCGCTCGTGGGTATGAACAACCGCAATCTCAATACCTTCGACGTGTCTCTTGAAGTGACGCGGCGGCTGATGCCGCGGCTGCCGGCGGGCCGGATCGCGGTCTGCGAGAGCGGCCTTTTCACCCCCGCCGACCTCGCCGGCATGGCCCGCTGCGGCGCGCGCTGCTTCCTGGTCGGTGAAAGTCTGATGCGGCAGGAGGATGTGGCGGCGGCGACGCGGGCGCTTCTCGCCGACCCGCTGGAGGTCTGATCATGCCGCTGACGCATTTCGATGCCGAGGGTCACGCGCATATGGTCGACGTTTCCGACAAGGCGGTGACCGACCGGGTGGCGGTGGCCGAGGCGCGGGTGGTGATGCGGCCCGAAACACTGGCGCTGGTGACGGAGGGCCGGGCGAAGAAGGGCGATGTGCTCGGCGTGGCACGATTGGCCGGGATCATGGCGGCCAAGCGCACGGCCGATCTGATCCCGCTCTGCCATCCGCTGCCGATCAGCCGGGTGGCGGTGGAGCTTTCCCCCGACGAAAGCCTCCCCGGCGTGCGGATCGAGGCCACCGTCAGGACCACCGGCCGGACCGGGGTGGAGATGGAGGCGCTGACCGCCGCCTCGGTCGCCGCGCTGACCGTCTACGACATGCTGAAGGCCGCCGAGAAATCCATGCGGATCGAGGGGTTGCGCGTCATCCTGAAGGACGGCGGGAAATCCGGCCGCTACGAGGCGGCGTGACGGAGGAGGCGTGCACATGATCTCGGTCGAAGAGGCGCTGAAACGGCTTTTCGCGCTGTGCCCGGCGCCGGCGGAGGAGCGTGTGGGCCTGCGCCATGCCGCCGGGCGGGTGCTGACCGTCGATGCGGTTGCGGGGCGGGACCAGCCGCCCTTCGCGGCCTCGGCGATGGACGGCTATGCGATAAGGGAAGCCGACCACGTCAGCGGGGCACGCCTGAAGGTCATCGGTGAAGCGGCTGCGGGAAAAGGATATTCCGGCGCTCTCTCCAGGGGAGGAGCAGTCCGCATCTTCACCGGCGCGCCGGTGCCGGAGGGGGCCGAGCGGGTGGTCCTGCAGGAGGACGTGACGCGCGAGGCGGACCATATCCTGCTCTCGGGGCGGCTGGAGGAGGGGCGCAACATCCGCGCCGCCGGGCAGGACTTCCGCGCCGGCGACCGGATCACGGCGCCGCGGCGGCTCCGGCCCGCCGACCTTGCCCTGATCGCGGCGATGAACGTGCCGGAGGTCGCCGTCGCCCGCCGGCCGGTGGTCGCGTTCATCCCGACCGGCGACGAGCTGGTGATGCCGGGCGAGACGCCCGGCCCCGACCAGATCATCGCCTCGAACAGCTATGCGCTGGCGGCGATGGCCGAGGCCGAGGGGGCCGAGGCGCGGATGCTGCCGATCGCGCAGGACGATGCCGGATCGCTGCGCTTCGTGCTGGAGCTGGCGGCGGATGCCGACCTGATCGTGACCATCGGCGGGGCCTCGGTGGGCGATCATGACCTGATCGCGCCGGTGACCGAGGCGATGGGGCTGGAACGGTCGTTCTACAAGATCGCGATCCGGCCAGGCAAGCCGCTGATGGCCGGCCGGCTGGGCCGCGCGACGCTGCTCGGCCTGCCTGGAAACCCCGTTTCTTCAATCGTCTGCGGGCATGTCTTCATGTTGCGGATGCTGCGGGCGATGCAGGGGCTTCCGGCGGCGCCCGCGCCGCGGCTCAGCGCCCGCCTTTCCTGCCCGCTGGAGGCCAACGGTCCGCGGGCGCATTACATGCGGGCGCGTCTCGGCAGCGATGCGCATGGCGCCACGATCGCGCCATTCGACCGGCAGGACAGCGCGCTCCTGTCGGTGCTGTCGGAGGCGGATGCGCTTCTCGTCCGTCCGGTGAACGACCCGGCGCGGCGGCCGGGCGAGGAGGTCGCCTACCTTCCGCTCTGATCTGGCGGATCCGCCGGGCCCCCGTGGGCGGTGACGGCGCCGGGGCCGGCGGCGCCTGCCGGGGGGCCATCGCACCCGGAAACATTGACACAAAAGGGGAACGCGGGTAGAACCATTGTCGAACGGCACCGGGCACAGGCAAAGGAAAACAGGCACATGCTGACCCGCAAGCAGTTGGAACTTCTCGACTTCATCCAGAAGCGCGTGGCCCGCGACGGGGTTCCACCCTCGTTCGACGAGATGAAGGAGGCGCTCGACCTCAGGTCGAAGTCCGGCATCCACCGGCTGATCACGGCCCTGGAGGAGCGCGGCTTCATCCGCCGCCTCGCCCACCGCGCCCGCGCCCTCGAGATCGTCAAGCTGCCCGAGGCGATGGAGAAGCCGGGCTTCTCGCCCCGCGTGATCGAGGGCGACCGCGCCCCCGCGCCGCGCGGCGCCATGCCGGTGAGCGGAGCCGATGCGATGCAACTGCCGGTGATGGGCCGCATCGCCGCCGGTGTGCCGATCGAGGCGATTTCCGAGGTCTCGCACCATGTCGCGGTGCCGGGGTCGATGCTTTCGGGGCGCGGCCAGCACTATGCGCTGGAGGTCAAGGGCGATTCGATGATCGACGCGGGGATCAACGACGGCGACATCGTGGTGATCCGTGAACAGCCGACGGCCGACAACGGCGACATCGTGGTGGCGCTGGTCGAGGGCCACGAGGCGACGCTGAAGCGCTTTCGCCGCAGGGGCGGGATGATCGCGCTCGAGGCGGCGAACCCGGCCTACGAGACCCGCGTCCTGCCCGAGGACCAGGTGAAGGTGCAGGGCCGGCTGGTCGGACTGATCCGCAGCTACTGAAGCGCCGCCACGCGCGCCCGGCGTTCGGGAGGGCGGTTCCAGAGGCGGTCCCCCGCGGCCACGCGCGCGCTGACGATGCGGAGCCCGTCCGGCCCGGCGTAGATCGCAAGCGCGCCGGTCTTCTTCAGGCTGAGCGGGTCGACGAGGGTGCAGCCGCCGGGCCGCGGCCCCTCCCATTCAACGGACAGGACGACGAGGGCGCCATCGCGGCAGGCTGCGCCTGCCCTCTCGGCCGCCCCCTTGCCGAAGAGATGGCGGAGGGTGAGACCCGCGACATCGGCCGTGAGGTCGCCCCTGGCGCCCTCGAACCCCGGCCGGGTGAAGGCCTGATCCTGCGCCGCCAGGTCGCCGTCGTCCTCGAGCCAGCTCTTGGCGACGAAGCCCGCCCCCTTCGGCTTGGAAAGCGCCCTGCCCGCCTCTGCCATCACGCCGGCAAGCCCGCCGTCGCTCGAGACCAGGGCCGCGGGGCGTTCGGTCCCTGCCCAGAGCAGGAGCGCGAGCGCCGCCGCCGCGGTCCCTGCCCCGCGCAGCCACAGCCCCCGGCCGATCAGCGCGGCGATGCCGCCGAGCGCAAGGAGCGCGAGCGCACCTTCGGGCGGGGCGGGCACGGCGACGACCGCCCCCTTCATCCCGGCGACCCAGGCCGCCAGCCGAAGGATCAGGTCGGTTCCGATTCCCATCGCCCAGAGCGCCGGAAACGCGAGGCCAAAGGGGGCCAGCACCGCCGCGATGACACCCGCCGGCATCACGATCACCCCCATCAGCGGGACGGCCAGGAGGTTGGCCAGAAGCCCGTATTCGGCGATGCGGTTGAAATGCGCCGCCGCGATCGGCGCAGTGGCGGTGCCGGCGGCCAGCGACGACAGGACCATCATGGCGGCCGGCCGCAGCAGTTTCGGCACATGCGCCTGCACCCGCTGCCAGGGCTGGAACGACACGATCAGCGCAACCGTGGCGCCGAAGGACATCTGGAACCCCGGCTCGACCAGGCTCTCGGGTTCGAGGACAAGCACGATCAGCGCCGCGATCGCGACCGAGCGGAGCGAGATCGCGCGGCGGTCGGCAAGCACGGCGACAAGCATCACCGCCGCCATGATGAAGGCGCGTCGCGTCGCGACGTTCGGCCCGGCGAGCATCAGGTAGAAGGCCGCAGCCATCAGCGCGACGAGTGCGGCGAGCTTCTTGGTGTTCAGCCTGAGCGCGAGCGGCGGCAGAAGCGCCAGCCCGTAGCGGCAGGTGGCGAAGATGAACCCCACCAGAAGCCCCATGTGAAGCCCCGAGATCGAGATCAGGTGCGAGAGGTTCGAGGCGCGCAGCACATCGTTCGTGGCCTGGTTCATCCCGGCCCGGTCGCCGGTCATCATCGCCGAGGCGAAGGCGCCCGCCTGACCGGGAATCGCCGACTGCATCGCCTCTGAAAGCCGCATCCTCAGCCGGAAGGCGAAAAGCGAGAGGCCGCCCTCGGGCGGCAGGAGCGCCAGCACGGGCGAACGGGTATAGCCGACCCCGCCGAGACCCGAGAACCAGGCGAGCCGCTGGAAGTCGAAGCCGCCCGGCTCCACCGGACCGTCCGGCGGCGAGAGATGGCCTGACAGGATCACGGTGAGGCCCGGTGCGAGGTCGGTGAACCCCTGTTCGCCGTGCAGCGCGATGCGCACCCGCCCCGGCGTGCGGTCCGGCGCCACATCCTCAAGCACCACCCGGTCCAGCGTCAGCCGCAGCTCGTCGGAGAACGAGCGGTCGATGTCGACGATCCGCCCCTCGATCGGGCCGTAGTAGCGGAACGGCAGCACCGGTGCCGCGACGAGATGGGCGCGCAGGGCGGCAAGGACGAGCCCCAGCGCCACCAGCCCGAGGCCGGTCGCGGGCACGCGCAGAAGCCCGGACCCGCGCCATGCCGCCAAGGCCAGCGCGACGGCCAGTGCCGCGGCGGCGGCGATGGCCGCGGCGGCGGGTTCCACCCCCAGCGCGAAGTAAAGCCCGATGCCCAGGGACAGGAAGACCGGCGCCCAGGGCATGAGCCTTCCCCTGGCCGCGCCAAGCGCCTCGAGCCCCGCCAGAACCGGCCGCACCTTGTCTCCCCGTGCCCTGTTGACTAATGAACCCTAGCCTGCCCTCTCATGGTTTCCGAAAGGTTAACGCGCCCATGCCCGCCGCCGAGCCAAAGCCCTCCGCGCCTTCCGGAGTGGTGACCCGCTTCGCCCCCTCGCCCACCGGCTACCTGCACATCGGCGGCGCGCGGACGGCGCTCTTCAACTGGCTCTTTGCCCGCGGGCGGAACGGGACGTTTCTCCTCAGGATCGAGGACACCGACCGCGAACGCTCCACGCCGGAGGCGACGGCGGCGATCCTGAAGGGGCTGGCTTGGCTCGGGCTCGACTGGGACGGCGAGGTGGTCAGCCAGTTCGACCGACGCCACCGCCATGCCGAGGTGGCCCTCGAGATGCTGGCGCGCGGCCACGCCTACAAGTGCTTCTCCACGCCGGAGGAGATCGAGGCCTTCCGCGAGGCCGCGCGGGCGGCGGGGCGCTCCACCCTGTTCCTGAGCCCCTGGCGCGACGCCGACCCGGCCAGCCATCCCGACGCGCCCTACGTGATCCGCCTCAAGGCGCCGCGCCAGGGCGCCACGGTGATCGAGGACGCGGTGCAGGGAACGGTGACCTTCCGGAACGACCAGCTCGACGACATGGTTTGTTTACGCGCCGATGGTACGCCCACCTACATGCTCGCCGTCGTCGTCGATGATCATGACATGGGCGTCACCCACGTGATCCGGGGCGACGACCACCTGACCAATGCCGCGCGCCAGACCCAGGTCTATCACGCGATGGGCTGGAGGGTGCCGGTCTGGGCGCATATCCCGCTGATCCACGGGCCGGACGGCAAGAAGCTTTCCAAGCGGCACGGCGCCGTGGGGCTCGAGGAATACCAGGTGATGGGCTATCCGGCCGCCGGGATGCGCAACTACCTTGCCCGGCTCGGCTGGGCGCATGGCGATGCCGAGTTCTTCAGCGATGCCGAGGCGCGCGCCTGGTTCGATCTCGAGGGAATCGGCCGCGCCCCGGCCCGGCTCGATTTCAGGAAGCTGGAGAATCTCTGCGGCCAGCACATCGCCGCCACGCCCGACGCGGAACTTCTGCCCGAAATTGAGGCGTTCCTGGAGGCCGCCGGCCGGCCCGCCCTTTTGGCGGCGCAGAAAGACGGGTTGGCCCGCGCCCTCTACAGCCTCAAGGATCGTGCGAAGACCTTCCCGGAACTCCTTGAAAAGGCGCATTTCGTTCTGGCTCATCGCCCGTTCGTCCCGGACGAGGCGGCGGCAAAGGCGCTCGACCCGGTATCCCGTGGTATACTGCGAGAATTGACGCCGCACCTGCGAAATGGTAGCTGGAGCCGGGAAGCGCTGGAAGAGGTCGTGACCCGCGTTGCCGGCGCCCACGGGATCGGCCTCGGCAAGATCGCAGGATCGCTCCGGGCCGCACTCGCGGGGCGCACGATCAGCCCCAGCGTGTTTGACATGATGCTCGTCATCGGGCGGGAGGAGACCCTCGCCCGATTGCAGGATGCCACGGCCTGAGCCCGCCCCGGCGCGCGCCCCGGCCTCTTGACGTTCACCTTCGGGACGGGTTCCGCCCGAAGCACAGAAAGGGATGCGCGATGGCCGAAGCGAAGAAGACCGCAACGCTGAGTTTCGGGAATACCTCGATCGAGTTGCCGATGCTCACGCCGACGGTCGGGCCGGAGGTCGTCGACATCCGCAAGCTCTACGGCGAGGCCGACGTCTTCACCTACGACCCCGGCTTCACCTCGACCGCGGCCTGCGACAGCGCGATCACCTATATCGACGGCGACAGGGGCGAGCTTCTCTATCGCGGCTACCCGATCGAGCAGCTTGCCGCGAAGTCGCACTTTCTCGAGGTCTGCTACCTGCTTCTCTACGGCGAGCTTCCCGACCAGGCGCAGATCGACGATTTCGAGGGCCGGGTCACGCGGCACACGATGGTGCACGAGCAGATCCACTACTTCTTCCGCGGCTTCCGCCGCGACAGCCATCCGATGGCGACGATGGTGGGCGTGGTCGGCGCACTTTCGGCCTTCTACCACGACAGCCTCGACATTTCCGACCCCTGGCACCGCGAGGTGGCCGCGATCCGGATGATCGCCAAGCTGCCGACGATCGCGGCGATGGCCTACAAGTATTCGCTGGGCCAGCCCTTCGTCTATCCGAAGAACTCGCTCGATTACGCGTCGAACTTCCTGCACATGTGCTTCGCCATCCCTTGCGAGGACTATCTGGTGCAGCCGGCGCTGGCCAAGGCGATGGACCGGATCATGATGCTCCACGCCGACCACGAGCAGAACGCGTCGACCTCGACGGTGCGGCTGGCGGGCTCGTCGGGCGCCAACCCCTTCGCCTGCATCGCCGCCGGCATCGCCTGCCTCTGGGGGCCGGCGCATGGCGGCGCCAACCAGGCCTGCCTCGAAATGCTGCGCGAGATCGGCACGGTCGACCGCATCCCCGAATACATCCGCCGCGCCAAGGACAAGAACGACCCGTTCCGCCTGATGGGCTTCGGCCACCGGGTCTACAAGAACTTCGACCCGCGGGCGAAGGTGATGAAGGAATCGGCAGACGAGGTGCTGGACCTTCTCGGCATCCACAACAACGAAACGCTGAAGGTCGCCAAGGAACTGGAGCGCATCGCGCTCGAGGACGACTACTTCGTCTCCAAGAAGCTCTATCCGAACGTCGATTTCTACTCGGGCATCATCCTCGAGGCGATGGGCTTCCCGACCTCGATGTTCACGCCGATCTTCGCGGTCAGCCGCACCGTCGGCTGGATTTCGCAGTGGAAGGAAATGATCGGCGATCCGACCCAGAAGATCGGCCGCCCGCGCCAGCTTTACATCGGCCATACGCGCCGCGATTACGTCGACGTCAGAAAGCGCTGAGCCGGACCGGAACGGCAAAAGCGGCCCGCCCTGCGGCGGGCCCTTTCTTTTTTCGCCGGCCTGCCTTCCGCCCCGGCCGCGCCGTCAGGCCGCCGCCGTCGCATGGTCCTTCGAGATGCGCTCGGCCTCGCGGCCGTAGATTTCCTCGTAATGGTCGAATTCCGTCTCGTGCCAGGCGGTGCCCTGCGTCGCCCCCCCGAGGGCGAGGATCAGGTCTTCCTCGGACGAGGCCGGCAGCCGCGCGCGGAACAGGTCCCAGCCGCGGAAATCGGGGTCGCGGTCAAAGCCGAGGACCTGCCCCTTGAGCGAGGAGATCATCGACACCATCGCCCCGGAATAGACCGAGGGCACATGGATCTCGACCCGGTCGATGGGTTGCAGCAGCACCGGACCCGCCTTGGCCAGAGCCTCGCGCACCGCCATGCGGCCGGCGGTGCGGAAGGCGAAGTCGTTGCTGTCCACCGCATGGTGCTTGCCGTCGATCAGCGTCACCACAAGATCTGCCACCGGAAACCCCAGCGGCCCCTTGTCGAGCGCCTCGCGCGCGCCCTCCTCGACCGAGGGGATGAAGTTGCGCGGCACCGCGCCGCCCTTCACCACCTCGGCAAACGAGAACCCCTCGCCGCGGCCGGCCGGCCGCACCGTGATCGCCACGTCCGCGAACTGGCCCGCCCCGCCAGACTGTTTCCGATGGCGATAATGTTCTTCGATGGAACTCGAGATCGTTTCCAGATACCGCGGGTCCGGCACCCGCATCTGCACCTCCACGCCGAAGTCGTCGGCCAGCGTCGCCAGGATATGGCGTTCATGCATCGGCCCCTGCAACCTGACGAGCGCGTGGCCCGAGCCCTGATCCTGCCCGAGCGAAAGCATCGGATCGGCTTCGGCCAGCCGCGCCAGCGCCACCGACAGGCGCACCTCGTCGCGTTCGTGCACCGGTGTCACGATCCGCGCCAGCGCCGGCGGACAGCCCCTGGCCCAGACGGGAACCTCCTGTGCCGCCTTCGCGGTGAAGATGCGGCCGGCATCAAGCTGGTCGGACTTGACGGTGATCCCGACCTCGCCGCGCTCCAGATGGTCGTTCCCGGCCTTTCCGCCGATATCGGCCAGCCCGCCGATCCCCGCGCCGGCAAGGGCCGCGCCCTGCTTCACCCCGGGCTCCAGCGCCCGGACCATCACGCATTTGCCCAAGTGCTTGCGGATCTGGGCGTGAAAGCCCACTGCCAGCGCCTCCGCGACCCCGAGCCGCTCCTTCAGCGCCGAGACATCGGGCGCCTCGTGGCGGAGCGCCTTCATCAGCCGCAGGATGCCGTGGCGATGGCTCGCCGAGCCGAGGAAGGCGGGCAGCACATCGCGGGACCTGGTCTCGCGCCGGGCGATCTCGAACAGGGCGCCGGTGGCCGGCTCCTGATCCTCGATCAGTTCCTCCAGCAGCGCGTCGTCATAGTCCGACATGTGTTCCAGAAGCTCGGCCCGGGCCTCGTGCTCGCGGTCCGCCTCGGACTTCGGCATGGCGACGAGCTGCGAGGGCTGGCCCTCGCGGTAGCGCCAGGCGCGTTCGGAAATCAGGTCGATCGCGCCGACGATCTGGCCGCCTTCGCGGATCGGGATCTGGCGCAGGACGACGGTGTGGCCGGTATAGGCCTGAAGCGCCGAAACGATGTCGCGCATCCGGCCCTTGGGCGCGTCCATCCGGTTGATGAAGATGAAGCAGGGCACGCCGGCCGCCTCGATCGCCCTGAGCCAGGGCGCGGCAAGAACCGCCTCGTCGGGGTCGGGTGCGACACAAAGGACGGCGGCGTCGGCCGCGAGAAGTGCGGCCCCGCCCATCCGGGCGAACTCCGGCCCGCCGGAGACGTCAAGCGCGCACCAGTCCTCGCCCATGAAGCCGAAGCGCGTCAGAGTCAGATGGCCGGCCGTCTCGGACCGGGGATGCCCGTCCTCGAGCGCGGCGAGCGCCCGGACAAGCTCGGTCTTCCCCGATTGAGACGGCCCCAATACCGTGAAGCAGCGCATGGATGTTCCCCCGGCACGTGTTGGGGCGCGCTGGCTGGCCCCCGTGCCATTCGGGCCATGCGCCCTCATGGTCCAACTCTCTGCCCGGTTGCGGCGCGGGTCAAGCAAGGAAAGCCCCTGCCCGCGAGCCTGGCCGGAACAGGCACGCGGAAGCAACCGGACGGCGGGCGGCCCGGCGCGGGATCCGGACCGTCGGCGGGCTCAGCGTCCGGTGAAGCGGGGCGCGCGCTTTTCCAGAAAGGCCGCGACCCCTTCGCGGAAGTCCAAACTCGCGCCGCATTCGCCCTGCAACTGCGCCTCCAGCGCGAGCTGGGCGTCGAGCCCGTGGCCGGAGGAGGCGCGCATCGCCTGCTTCACCCGCGCCAGCGCCTGCGCCGGGCCGGCGGCGAGCGCTGCGGCACGCGCCTGCCAGTGCGCCGCGAAGGCGTCGTCCGGCAGGCATTCCCAGATCATCCCCCAGTCGGCGGCCTGCCGCGCGGTGATCCTGTCGGCGAAAAGCGCCGCCCCCATCGCGCGCGCCAGCCCGATGCTGCGCGGCAGGATCCAGGTGCCGCCCGCGTCGGGAATGAGGCCGATCCGGGTGAAGGCCTGGATGAAGCTCGCGCTTTCGGCCGCGATCACCACGTCGGCCGCCAGCGCGAGGTTGGCCCCTGCCCCGGCGGCGGCGCCGTTCACCGCCGCGATCACCGGAACCCGCGCGCCGATGATCGCGCGCAGCATCGGCTCGTATTCCTCGGCCAGCACGCGGGCGGCATCGAACTCCACGCCGGGGGTGGAATCGCCGAGGTCCTGGCCCGAGCAGAAGGCGCGGCCCACGCCGGTCAGCACGATCACCCGCTGGCTCGCCGCCGCGCGCGTCACCGCCGCGGTGATCTCGGCGCGCATCCTGCGGTTCAGCGCGTTCATCACCTCCGGCCGGTCGAGCGTGAGGGTGGCGACGCCGCCCTCCTCGGCGTAGCGGATCGTCTCGTAGGTCATGGCTTTCTCCGGGTCTTCTCCGCCGTGAGACTAGCCCCGGGGCTCCGGCAGGAAAGCGAAACCCCGCGTCACTCCTTCAGGATTTCCGCAAGCCGGGCGCGTTCGGCCTCTGACAGCGGCGCCGGCGCGGCATCGGCGGCGGCGCGGCGGCGGCGAAGGTAGACTGCGGCCCCTCCCAGCGCCACGACCAGAAGCGCGGGGCCGGCAACCCACAGGATCAGGGTCGATCCGGTCGCGGGCGGTTCCAGCAGCACGTATTCGCCGTAGCGGTCGACCAGATAGGCGATCACCTCGGCGTCACTGTCCCCCGCCACCAGCCGCTCGCGCACCAGAAGCCTGAGGTCGCGGGCAAGGTCCGCGTTCGATTCGTCGATGTTCTCGTTGCGGCAGACGAGGCAACGCAGCCCCTGGCTCAGTTCCCGCGCCCGCGCCTCGAGCGCGGGGTCGGCCAGCACCTCGTCGGGCTGGACCGCGCGTGCAGGCGCCGCGAGGGCGAGAAGGATCAGGAGCGCGAGCCGCCGCATCCCGCTCACTCCGCCGGCTGCGCCAGCGCCGGCGCCCTGCGCGCACCGGCCGCGACCCGGTAGCGCCGGTCCGAAAGGCTCAGCGCGCCGCCGAAGGCCATCAGGATCGCCCCGGCCCAGATCCAGTTGGCGAAGGGCTTGACGTAGGTGCGCACCGCCCAGCCGCCGTCGGCCTGCGGATCGCCGATCACCACATAGAGGTCGCGCCAGAGGCCGTTGGCGATTGCGGCCTCGGTCGTGGGCATCGCGGCCACCGGATAGATGCGCTTCTCGGGGTGCAGGAGCGCCACCTCGCGCCCGTCCTTCGTCGCGCGCATCGTCGCCACCGTCGCGATGTAGTTCGGCCCCTCCACCTCGTCGACGCTGTCGAGCGTGATGGTGTAGCCGCCGACGTCGAAGCTTTCGCCGACCCTGGCGACGCGGATGTCCTCCACGTCCCAGGCCATCAGGCAGGAAATGCCGATGAAGACGACGCCGAGCCCGGAATGCGCCGCGGCCTTGCCCCAGTCCGCCCGCGGCAGCCGGGCGAGACGCGAGGGGATGCGGCCGGCGCGCAGCCAAAGCTCCGCCGCCGCCCCGCCGATCAGCCAGGAGCCCAGTGCCACCCCCGCCGGCGCCAGCGCCGAGCGCCCGGTTCCCACCGCGAAGGCCAGCCCGCCGAGCGCGAGCGCCAGGATGAACGCGCCGGCGAGGCGGCCGAAGGTGCGGCCGAGGCTCGCGCGTTTCCACGGCAGGATCGCGCCCAGGGGCAGAAGTGCGGCGAGCAGCACCATGAAGGGCGTGAAGGCCTGGTTGAAGAAGGGCGCACCGACCGAAAGCTTCCGTCCGAACGCAAGCTCGGCGATCAGCGGCCAGAGCGTGCCGACGAAGACGACGAAGGCCGCGACCGACAGAAGGACGTTGTTCAGCACCAGCGCCGATTCCCGGCTGACAAGGCCGAAGACCCCTTTCGCCTCGAGCGTCCCCGCCCTCGCGGCATAGAGCGTCAGCGCGCCGCCGATGAAGACGGCGAGGATTGCCAGGATGAAGACCCCGCGCTCGGGGTCGTTGGCGAAGGCATGGACGCTGGTGATGATGCCCGAGCGGACGATGAAGGTGCCGATCAGCGAGAAGCCGAAGGCGAGGATCGCCAGGAGCACCGTCCAGCTTTTCAGCGCCTCGCGCTTTTCCACCACGATCGCCGAATGCAAAAGTGCTGCCGCGACGAGCCAGGGCATCAGCGAGGCGTTCTCCACCGGGTCCCAGAACCAGAAGCCGCCCCAGCCAAGCTCATAGTAGGCCCACCACGATCCCAGCGCGATGCCGATGGTCAGGAAGATCCAGGCGGCCAGCGTCCAGGGCCGCACCCAGCGCGCCCAGGCGGCATCCACCCGCCCCTCGATCAGCGCGGCGACGGCGAAGGAGAAGGCCATCGAAAGCCCGACATAGCCGAGGTAGAGGAAGGGCGGATGGAAGGCGAGGCCGGGGTCCTGCAGCAGGGGATTGAGGTCGCGCCCGTCGAAGGGCGGCTCGGCCAGGCGCAGGAACGGGTTCGAGGTGAACAGGATGAAGCCGAGGAAGGCCACGCCGATCATCGCCTGCACGCTCAGCACCCGCGCCTTCAGCCGATCGGGCAGCGCGCCCCCGAACCACGCCGCCGTCGCCCCGAAGCCAGAGAGGATCAGCACCCAGAGGAGCATCGAGCCCTCGTGGTTGCCCCAGACGCCCGAGACCTTGTAGAGCATCGGCTTCAGCGTGTGCGAGTTTTCCATCACCAGCTTCAGCGAGAAGTCCGAGGTGACGAAGGCCCAGGTCAGCGCCGCGAACGAGACCGCGATGCAGAGGAATTGCGCGGTCGCCGCCGGACCGGCCAGGGCCATCCAGCCCCGCCAGCCCTTGTGGGCGCCGATCAGGGGCACCACGGCCTGGACCGCGGCGATCATGAGCGCGAGGCTCAGGGCGAAATGGCCGAATTCGACGATCATGGCCAGAGCATAGAGGCAACGCGCGCCCCTTCCAATGGGCTGCGCGCCGATGTCGCGGCGACGTGAGCGGCCGGGTGGCCGGGAAGGGGGGGGGGGGGGGGGGGGGGGGGGGGGGGGGGGGGGGGGGGGGGGGGGGGGGGGGGGGGGGGGGGGGGGGGGGGGGGGGGGGGGGGGGGGGGGGGGGGGGGGGG
>JAUQYB010000130.1 GCA_030837825.1 Albidovulum sp. | reverse complement strand
GATGATCTCGTAGGGAATCCCCAGGGGGTCCATGCTTGCGCGCACGTCCTCGATCGTGTGGCGCACCGCGCCTTCCTCGTTGTAGGCGGGGATCACGACGCTGAGCGACATGCCCTCGACCTCCGACGCGAGGCTCGTCATCGCCCCCGCCTCCGTGGTCCGATCCTTCATGTCCTTCATTCCCTTCACCACTTTCCGTCCAAGCTGCCGCGCGCGCCCCTGCCTCACGGCACGTGCAGCCGGTTCCTGATTCCAAGCACGTGATATTCGAACAGGCACCAGACGAAGGCCGCCGCCGAATAGACATAGTAGAGCTGATGATAGGCGAGCGCGCGGGCCGCGAAGGCCAGGCCGCCATTGCGCCAGAGGAAGGCCGCGAAATCGCGGTTGAGCGCGACTGCGAGCGCGACAAGCGCGAGCGTCAGCGGCCAGAGCGAAAGGCGGAAGGGCAGCGCCAGGATCGACAGGATCAGAAGCCCCGCCACCGCAGCCTTCAGCTTTTCGCCGTGGCTGGTATTGAGATCGTTCGCCACCCCTTCGCGCGAAATCATCAGCCGCGACCAGGGCAGCGCCCGGCGGAAGATGTCGGTGTGGATGGCGTTCCTCGGGGTCCAGACCTTGAGGTGCTTGCCGTGGAGCGTGGGGTCCAGCACGATCCGCCCGCCGGCGCGGCGGATGCGGTAGCCAAGCTCGATGTCCTCGATCGAGGGGACGCGGTAGGTTTCCACGTCGAAGCCGCCGATCCTCAGGAACACGTCCCTCCTGACCGCGCCGCAGCCGGCCCAGAAGGTGTGGGCGTCGCGGCTGGCCTTCTGGTGATAGAACCGGTGCATCAGGTTCTTGTAGCGCGAGAACCAGGGCGCCCCGTCCGGCGTGTCGTCGTAGGAGCCGAACACCGCCGCGACGGCGGGGTCGGCGAAGGCGTGGCGGAGTTTCGCCGCCCCGTCCTCCCAGGCGATGACGTCGCTGTCGACGAACCACAGGATCTCGCCCGTGGCATGTCCCGCGGCAAGGTTGCGGGCAAGCCCCGGCCCGCCGTTCTGCGGCGTCGTGAGCACGCGCGCGCCAAGCCGCCGCGCGACCTCGGCGGTGGCGTCGGGCGAGCGGTCGTCGACCACGATCACCTCCGACACCTCGCCGCGGGCCTGCATCGCCATCAGCGGCGCAAGCACCCGCGGCAGGAGCGCCTCTGCCCGGAACGCCGGCATCACCACCGAGATCGAGGGGCGCTCCGCCGCCATCATGCGCGAGCCTCGGCCGCGGCCTCGAACCGCCGCGACCGGAACGCGAAGATCATCAGGATCGTCGCCGTCATGGGCAAAAGCCAGATCACCCGCGCGCCGTAGCGCGTCGCGGGCTGCGAGATGCCGCCACAGACGAGCGCATTGGCGAGAATGCCGAGGATCACCATGACCGCGAGCGCCTTGACCTCGCCCGGCACCCGCCGGGGCAGGAGAACGAGCGCCAGGACGACGACGAGCGAGGCGATGTAGAACGCCTGATGCCAGAGCGTGACCGGGCCGAGCCAGGCGGTGTCGCGGGTGATCCGGCCGTGATCG
Source organism: Albidovulum sp. (assembly GCA_030837825.1). Classification (GTDB taxonomy): domain Bacteria; phylum Pseudomonadota; class Alphaproteobacteria; order Rhodobacterales; family Rhodobacteraceae; genus Albidovulum. The sequence goes on along the minus strand of JAUQYB010000130.1, from coordinate 54,027 downwards.
AAGGACCCGAAGGCCAGCCCGGTGACATCGGCGTTCTGCGCGACGATGGTGTCGGACGGCAGCGTCATCTCCACCGAGACCCAGCCCGATTGCAAGAGCACGTTGCGCATCAGCGCCATCGTCACGCCGACCGGCTGATCCATGAGCACGTCGAAGAAGAAGCCGACCTGGTCGTCGGCCACTGCCTTCTGGTCCTCGGGCGTCATCAGCCGGAACGAGCCGAGCCGCGGCGAGGTCTCGAACACGATGTGGGTTGCGGTGATCCGCCAGGGATCGTCGGACCATTGCAGCGCCGCGTGCAGCTTGCACGTCGGGATGTGGTCGTCGGGGCAGTATCTGTCGAGGTATTTCAGCCCCGGCCCGTCCTCGATCAGACGCGCGGTGATGTAGGGCTTGATCACCACGTCGGAATGGGCCACCGCCTTCGCGGCCGTCCGCAGCAGGCTCTGCTCGGTAAAGCCCGCGCCGACGATCAGGCAGACATAGGCCACCGGCAACCACCACCGCTGTCGCGACATCGCGACCGATACCAGCGCCGCCGCCGGGACCATCACCAGGGCAATCGCCAGATGCGACAGGTGCGAGACCACCGCGAAGATGCCGACAAGGATCGCCAGGATCACCTCCCACGGCCGCATGCTGCGGCCGAAGACGGTCAGCGTGGCGATGACCAAAAGCAGGACCGGCGCAAAGGTGTCGGGCATGAGATAGGCCACGAAGAACGGCAGGGAGCCCGCGCAGGCGATGATGACCGGCAAGGCCACCGCCTCGCTCAGCGGCACCGGAAGGCCCCACCGCCGCGACGCGACGCGCATCGGCAGCCAGATCGCGATGAGCACCGCCGCGATGTTGAGCGCCATGAGCCCCTCGAGGGCATGGGCATGTGCAAGCAGGGCCGCGGTCAGCGCGTAGACCGTGGAGCGCGACCCGTCCACGGTGTTCTCGGCCTCGATCTCGGTGGTATCGGGCGCGGGTTCGACGGTGCCCTGGGCGGCCTTCTCGGCCTTGATCTTCTCCATCCTTATCGCAAGGGGTGACTCTCCCGGGATGCCGAGCTGGCGCAGCCCGGTGTGGCCTTGCGATATGTAACCGACGGTGTCGAAGTAGAAGAGCGGCCGCCCGTTGATCAGGTAGACGCTGAGGCAGGCGAGTACCGCGGCCGCGACCCACAGGATCGCACGGCCTGTGCCGCCGCCGGAACCCGTCGCATGACCGTCAGCCATTTGCCCCCCCTTCCGCCGTGCCCAGTTCCTCGCGCAGCGCCGCGAAATAGGCGATCGTGCGCTTCAGCCCGTCCTTGAGCCTGACCCGCGGCTCCCAGCCGAGCGCACGCCGGGCAAGGCCGATGTCGGGCTTGCGCTGCACCGGATCATCATGCGGAAGCGGCTGGTATACCAGTTCCGACCGTGATCCGGTGATCCCGATCACCGCCTCGGCCAGTTCACGGATCGACATTTCGACCGGGTTGCCGATGTTCATCGGTCCGGTGATCTCGTCGCCCGTCTCCATCAGCCGGATCAGCCCCTCGATAAGGTCGTCGACGTAGCAGAACGACCGCGTCTGGCTGCCGTCACCGTAGATCGTGATCGGTTCGCCCGCCAGCGCCTGCATGATGAAGTTCGACACCACCCGCCCGTCCTGCGGGTGCATCCTGGGCCCGTAGGTGTTGAAGATCCGCGCCACCTTGATGCGCAGCCGGTGCTGGCGGTGATAGTCGAAGAACAGCGTCTCGGCGCAGCGCTTGCCCTCGTCATAGCACGACCGGAAGCCGATCGGGTTGACGTTGCCCCAGTACTCCTCGGTCTGCGGATGCACCGTCGGGTCGCCGTAGACCTCGGAGGTGCTGGCCTGGAGGATCCTGGCGCGGAGCCGCTTGGCCAGCCCCAGCATGTTGATCGCGCCGTGAACGGATGTCTTCGTCGTCTGCACCGGATCGTGCTGGTAGTGGATCGGCGAGGCCGGGCAGGCGAGGTTGTAGATTTCGTCCACCTCGACATAGAGCGGAAAGGTCACGTCGTGGCGCATGATCTCGAAGCGCGGGTGGCCGATCAGATGCGCGACATTGGCCCTGCGACCGGTGAAGTAGTTGTCGATGCAGAGGACGTCGTGGCCCGCCTCGACGAGCCGCTCGCAGAGGTGCGAGCCGAGAAATCCCGCCCCGCCCGTGACCAGGACCCGCCGCGAGATCACGCTCATCTTCCGCTTTCCTTCCCGTTTGCGCCCGCGCCCGGACGGCCCGCCGCAAAATCCGCCGCAAAATCCGCCGCAACTCCCGCCGCGAACTCCGCCGTGCTGTCACAGCCGTCTGACAAGATTATGGCACGGCCTGCCGGAGGGCGAGCCAATTCGCCGGCGCGGCAACGGGGCCGCCCGCTTGCGCGCGGATGTGCTGCGGATTTCGGCATGGGCCGGAGTGATCCCGGCATCGGCACAGTCCCCGTCAAATGTCTCCGCCGGAAATCCACCCCGGCCCTGGTCGATCCGTCGCGTCCGGCGACACGCCGCGTCGGCTTCCTTCTAGCAGCGTCGCGGACCCTTGGCACGGATTCGCGGCATTCCTGCGGTTGCAGTTTCCCGCCGCCGCACCAGAGGCCGCGCGCCCGGGAACTGACCGCCCCGGCGAAACAATCGCATTGCCGCCCGGCCGGCGCAATGAGGCTTTTCCGTGTTGCGGGGCTGGCTTTCGCCGGACTGCCCCCGGGGCCGGGGCGGGCACGCCGATTCCGGACCTTTCGCACGCCCAGCCAAAGGGTTATGGTTGCCGCCGCAGCTAGTGTTCGAGGCTTCATGCAGATCGACAAGACCTCCCTGCCCGGTGTCCTGATCCTCACGCCGCGGCGTTTCGGCGACGCGCGGGGCTGGTTCTCCGAGGTCTGGAACCGCCGAACTCTGGCGGCCCACGGCATCGACATCGACTTCGTGCAGGACAACCATTCCCATTCGCGCGAGACCGGCACGGTGCGGGGCCTGCATTTCCAGGCACCGCCCCATGCACAGGCCAAGCTCGTCCGCTGCGGGCGGGGCCGGGTCTTCGACGTGGCAGTGGACATCCGGAGGGGCTCGCCCGCCTTCGGAAAATGGACGGGGGCGGAGCTTTCGGCCGAGAACGGCCGCCAGCTTCTGATCCCCGCGGGGTTCCTCCACGGTTTCGTCACCCGCGAGCCCGACAGCGAGCTTCTCTACAAGTGCTCGGACGTCTATGCGCCCGACTGCGACGGCGCGGTGCGCTTCGATGATACCGACATCGGCATCGACTGGGGCATCGACCCAGGCTTGGCGATCCTTTCCGACAAGGACCGCGCGGCCCCCGTCTTCCGCAATTTCGCCACACCCTTCGTCTACGAGGCCTGACCATGAAGCTTCTGGTCACAGGCGGCGCCGGTTTCATCGGCTCGGCGGTGGTGCGCGCCGCGGTGCGCGCCGGCCACGGCGTCGTCAACCTTGACAAGCTGACCTATGCCGGCAGCCTCTCCAACGTGGCCGAGGTGGCGCAAAGCCCGCTCTACGCGTTCGAGCGGGCCGACATCTGCGACCGCAAGGCGGTGGACCGCATCCTTGCCGCGCACCGGCCCGACGCGATCATGCACCTCGCGGCCGAAAGCCATGTCGACCGGTCGATCGACGGGCCGGCGGCCTTCATCGAGACCAACATCACCGGCACCTACACGATGCTGGAGGCCGCGCGCGCCTGGTGGACCGCGGAAGGCAGGCCCGAGCGCTTCCGCTTCCACCACATCTCGACCGACGAGGTCTTCGGCTCTCTCGGCCCGACGGGGCGGTTCACCGAGGACACGCCCTACGACCCACGCTCGCCCTATTCCGCGTCGAAGGCCGCCTCCGACCATCTGGTGCGGGCCTGGCACGAGACCTACGGCCTGCCCGTGGTGCTCACCAACTGCTCGAACAACTACGGGCCCTATCACTTCCCCGAAAAGCTCATCCCCGTGGTGATCCTGAAGGCGCTCGCCGGCGCGCCGATCCCGGTCTACGGGAAGGGCGACAATGTCCGCGACTGGCTCTATGTCGAGGACCATGCCGGGGCGCTTTTGACGGTGGTCCAGCGCGGCAAGGTCGGCCGCAGCTACAATATCGGCGGCGAGAACGAGGCGACGAACCTCGACCTCGTGCGCCGGATCTGCGCCATCCTCGACGAGAGGCGCCCGGGCAACGGGCCCTATGCCGAACAGATCGCCTTCGTCGCCGACCGCCCCGGCCACGACCGGCGCTACGCGATCGACCCCTCCCGCATCCGCGAAGAACTGGGCTGGCAACCTTCCGTCACGCTCGACGAGGGGCTGGAGCGCACCGTGCAGTGGTTCCTCGACCACGAGGACTGGTGGCGCGCGCTTGCCGACCGTGACGGCGTGGGCAGGAGGCTGGGGGCGGGATGAAGGCGCTGGTCTTCGGCACCACCGGGCAACTGGGCATCGAGCTTGCCCGCACCGCGCCGCGCGGCACGCTCCTCCTCGCCTTCGGGCGCGAGGCGGCGGACCTGACCCATCCGGCGACCTGCGCCGCGCTCGTCGCCTCCAGCGACGCCGACGTAGTGATCAATGCCGCCGCCTACACCGCCGTGGACGCCGCCGAAACCGACCGCGAGACGGCGCAACTGGTGAATGCCGCCGCGCCGGGCGCGATGGCCGAGACCGCCGCCCGCCGCGGCATCCCCTTCCTCCATGTCTCGACCGACTATGTCTTCGACGGCACGGGCACGAGGGCATGGCGCGAGGACGATCCGACCGGCCCGCTCGGCGCCTATGGCGCCACCAAGCTCGAGGGCGAAGGGCTGGTTGCCGCGGCGGCGGGGCCGCATCTGATCCTGCGGACCTCCTGGGTGTTTTCCGCCCACGGGCGGAACTTCGTGAAGACGATGCTGCGGCTGGGCGCCGAGCGCGAGGCGCTTTCGGTCGTGGACGACCAGCGGGGCGGGCCCACCGCCGCGGCCGACATCGCCAGCGCGCTCTGGACCATCGCGCGGGCCTTCACCGAGGGCCGCGGGCAGACCGGCATCTTCCACTATGCCGGCGCACCTGCGGTAAGCTGGGCCGGCTTCGCCGATGCGATCTTCGCCGCCTCGTCGCTGCCACGCAAACCGAAGGTCGAGCGCATCACCACCGCCGATTTTCCCACGCCCGCGCGGCGGCCCGCCAATTCCGTGCTGGACTGCGCGCGCATCGGCGCGGCCTATGGCATCGGGCAGCCCGACTGGCGGGCGAGCCTCGGGCGGGTAATCCGCGAACTGGAGACGACATGAGCGAGACGGGACGCAAGGGCATCATCCTCGCCGGCGGATCGGGCACGCGGCTCTATCCGATCACCCATTCGGTGTCCAAGCAGATGCTGCCGCTCTACGACAAGCCGATGATCTACTATCCGCTGTCGGCGCTGATGCTCGCCCATATCCGCGATGTCGCGGTCATCTCGACCCCGCGCGACCTGCCGCAGTTCCGGGCGCTTCTGGGCGATGGCTCGGCCTGGGGGATGCGGTTCGACTACATCGAACAGCCCTCGCCGGACGGGCTGGCACAAGCCTATCTGCTGGCCGAGGCGTTCCTTGCCGGCAGCCCCTCGGCGATGGTCCTTGGCGACAACGTCTTCTTCGGCGAGGGGTTGTCGGCCAAGCTGAAGGCGGCAGACGCGCGCACCTCTGGCGGCACCGTCTTCGGCTACCGCGTCTCGGACCCCGAGCGCTACGGCGTGGTGGAGTTCGACCAGGCCGGCCGCGTGCTCTCTATCGTCGAGAAGCCGGAAAAGCCGAAGAGCGCCTATGCCGTGACCGGCATCTACTTCCTCGACGCCACCGCTCCGGAGCGGGCGCGGACGATCCGGCCCTCGGCGCGGGGCGAGCTGGAGATCACCGACCTCCTGAACCTCTACCACGGCGAGGGGCTTCTCAACGTCGAGACGCTCGGCCGCGGCTTCGCCTGGCTCGACACCGGCACGCACGAGAGCCTGCTGGAGGCGGCGGAGTTCATCCGCACCATCGAGGACCGGCAGAACCTGAAAGTGGGCTGCCCCGAGGAGATCGCCTTTCTCAACGGCTGGATCGACGAGAGCCGGCTGCTGGCACTGGCCCAGCCCTATCTCAAGACCCAATACGGCAAGTATCTCGCCCGGATCGCCGCCGATCCGGACCTGGCGCGGAAGGGGTGAGTCAGGCGGAGCGGGGTGTGGAGGGCGGCGGCCGGGCGCGGGCGGGCGCTGCGGAACGCCGGGTTTGGGCGCTTTTTGGTGCCGCCACCTCTGACGGTCGTTCTGCTGGTGAGGTCTCAGTGCGCCCGCTCTGGGGGGTGAGGCGCGCCCGGACGATCTGCCGGTGGCGCCCGGGCGGGGCCGCGGATTGTGCAAGGTGCGAAGGGCAGCGGCCGACCGCGGGCGGGCGCTGCGGAACAGCAGTTCGGGGCACTTTATGGTGCCGCCACCTCCAACCATCATTCTGCTGGTGAGATCGCAGTGCGCCCCCCCTGGGGGGCGGTCGGGCGCCGCCCGGGCTGGTCGCCCGGACGAGAGGGTTCGGCCAGCGGAGCGCCCGCGAACCTTGGCGCGTCACAGCCTCTCGACAGCCACCCCCGCCGCTTCCAGCGCAGCCCTGACCGCCCGCGCGATCTCCACCGCCTCGGGCGTATCCCCATGCAGGCAGATCGTGTCGATCCGGGTCGGGATGCGCCTGCCGCTCTCGGCGACGATCGCGCCCTCGCTGACCATCTCCACCATCCGCGCCGCCGCGCGGGCGGGATCGTGGATCACCGCGCCGGGCTTGCGGCGGTCCTTGAGCGTAGCGTCGTCCTCATAGGCACGGTCGGCGAAAATCTCGTTCGCAACCGCGCAGCCGAGCGCCCTGGCGGCGCGCTCCTGTTCGGTCGCGGCCAGCACCATCACCACGAGGTCGGGCTGCACCCCGAGCGCGGCCTCGTAGCAGACCCGCGCCATCGCCTCGTCCTCGGCGGCCATGTTGGCGAGCGCACCGTGGAGCTTGAGGTGCCTCAGCCGCCCGCCGACCGAAGCGGCCATCGCCGCCGCGGCGCCGACCTGATAGCGCACCATGTTGGCGAGCGTCGCCGGCGGCACCTCCATCTTGCGCCGACCGAAGCCCTGGAGGTCGGGAAAGCCCGGATGGGCACCGATGCCGACGCCGTTCTCCACCGCCGTCCGCATCGTCCGCGCCATCACGTCCGGGTCGCCGGCGTGGAAGCCGCAGGCGACATTGGCCGAGGTCACGATACGCAGAAGCGCCGCGTCGTCGCCCATCGGCCAGGGGCCGAAGCCCTCGCCCATGTCGGAATTCAGGTCCACCTTCGGCATGATCAGCCCTCCCCGCGTTCAAGATCGTCGCCCGCCGTCACCCCGCCGACAAGCTGGTGGGACAAGAGGTCCGCCATCGCCGCCGGATCGCGGACCAGCGGCCGGACCGCAGCGGCGAGCCGCGCCGCCTCGCCCGCCCGCGCCCGGCGCCAGTCGGCCAGCGCCTCGTCGAGCGCGACGAAGCGGAACCTGAGCCGCGTGCCGGGACCGGCCTGCGCGACCAGCGGCAGGTCGTCGGGCACCACCGTGCCGATCCGCGGGTAGCCGCCCATCGTCTGGCATTCCGGCAGGAGGACGTAGGGGGTGCCCTCGCCGGTCATCTGCACGTCGCCCGGCACGATGATTTCCGACAGGATCGAAAGCTGGCCCTCGGCGCGGAACGGGGCACCGTCATGCGACAGCCGCACCCCCTGCCGGTTGGCGCGGGCGTCGCGGGTGAACTCCGTCGCCGCAAACCGCGCCCGTTCGGCGTCGGTGAAAAGCGCGGTCTGGGCCGAGGCGACGAGGCGCACCGTGCCGCCGCCGAAGCGGTCGGAAACGTCGATCGTCAGGCCCGCGCGCGCCGCGGACGCCGGCCCGACCGCCAGACGGTCGCCCGCCGCGACCGCCGCGCCGATCCCGGCCGTCAGGTGGGCCGAGCGGCTGCCCATGACCTCGGGCGCGGCGAAGCCGCCGGCGACATGCAGGTAGCCGTAGACCCCGGCCTCGGCCCCGCCGATCTCCAGCCGCTGGCCGGCGCGGAGGAGATGCGTCGCGCCCCAGGCCAGCCGCCCGCCCTCCACCGCGGCCCGCATCGGCGCCCCGGTCAGCGTGACCACCATGTCGGCCTCGGCCTCGAACACCCCGCCGATGCCCGCCATCTCCAGCGCCGCGAGGCCGCTCCCCTGCCCCAGCAGCGCCGCGCCCTCGGCCAGCGCCAGCCGGTCGGCCGCACCGCCCTGCGACAGGCCCTGGGCCAGCCAGCCGGGCCGGCCCTGATCCTGGAGGGTGACGCCGGGCCCGGCGGAGAGGACGTGGAGCGCGGTCACGGGATCGGCTCCGCCACCGCGCCGCCGCCCTCGGGATCGGCCGCCACCAGCGCCTCGAGCGCCGCCGCCTCCACCGCGCGGAAGCGCAGCTCGTCGCCCGCCGACAGCGGGAACGGCACCGCCGCGCCGGGCCGGAAGGCGCGGAAGCCGGTCCGTCCGACCTGCCGCCAGCCGGTCGGTGTCGCGGTCGGGAAGATGATGATCTGGCGGACGGCCACCACCACCGCGCCGGCGGGCGCGACCGGGGTGAGCGCGCTCTGGCGGGGGATGTCCCACCGGTCCGGCAGGGGGCCCATGTAGGGCAGGCCCGGCGCGAAGCCGATCGCCAGCACCCGGACCCGCGCCGCGGCAAGGTCGGCCACCGCCGCCTCGGACGAAAGCCCGGCAAGCGCCGCCGCCTCCGCCAGATCGGGCCCGTCGAACACCGCCGGGATGGTCCAGAGCCGCCGCCCCGCGGGAAGCGCCGCCGCCCGCCAGTCGGCCCGGCCGAGAAGCGCACCAACTTCGGCCGAAAGCCGGGCGTGATCCGTCCGCGCCGGATCGAACCGCAGGAAGACCGAGCCGAGCGAGGCCGCCGTCTCCTCGACGCCCTCGGGCCGTGCCGACGCCACCGCGGCCCGGAAGGCGAGCGCGGCGCGATTGGCCGCGTCGTCGAGCCGGTCGGCAAAGCGCACCAGAAGCCCCGAAAGACCGAGCGGGACGATCTCCGGGGCGGGCGGGTGGTCTGGCTTGCGCGGGGGCATCGGGGCGGACACGGTGGACCGGAAGGCTGCGGACGGGGGATGCGGGCGAGGTCTTTGCCAGTTGACCGCAATGCCGGGGCAAGGGCAAGGGCCGCAACCCGGGCGCTGCGGAAGGGCCGCAGTTTACGCGCACGGAAAGATGCGATATTGAACTTTCTCGTTCAGTCAACAGATAATGGCAAGCGACGAACAGTGGCGTGAGTGGCGCAGGCTTGCAGTCAGGGCCCCGCCGCCACGTGGAAACCGGGATTTCAGCAGATGGCTTCGCGCATCAAGGGCCACCAGATTTGGGCCGTTCTCGTTCTCGTGGCGGCCGGCCTCTGGGTCGGCACCGGCCATTTCGCGTCGGTGGGCAGCGAGGAGGCCCATGCCTCCCAGGCCCGGCCGGACGAGACCGGCGCCGCCCCGGAAACCGCTCCGGGCACGGCGACGGAAACACCGGCCCCGCCGGCGCTGCGCGTGGTCGCGGCGATGACGCCGGTCTTCGCCGACCATGCGCGGGAAATCCGCGTCTCGGGCATCACCGGCGCGGACAAGCGCGCGGTCCTTGCCGCGCGCAGCAGCGGCGTGATCTCCACCCTGCCGATCGCAAAGGGTGACCGCGTGACCGCCGATGACGTGGTGATGACGGTCGAGGGCAGCGACGTGACCGCTGCCGTCGATCAGGCCAAGGCGACACTTGTCCAGCGCGCCCAGGAGCTCGAGGTGGCCGAGAAGCTCTACCAGAGCGGTAACACCGCGGAACTGCAACTGATCAAGGTCCGCGCCGACAAGGCCGCGGCCGAGGCGGCGCTGAGCCAGGCCGAGGCCGCGGCCGACCGGCTGAACCTGCGCGCGCCCTTCGCGGGCTTCATCGACAGCGTCGAGGTGGAGCGCGGCGAATGGGTTCAGACCGGCACGCCGATCGCCACGCTCCTCGCGCTCGACCCGATTGTGGTGCGGGCCGAGGTGAGCGAGACCGACATGGGCCATGTCGCCACCGGCGACCGCGCCGAGGTGAGCCTTGTCAGCGGGGCGGAAATGTCGGGAACCGTCCGCCACATCTCGCGCGACGCCTCGGAGGGCACGCGCACCTTTCCGATCGAGGTGGCGCTGCCGAACCCCGACCACGCGATCCCCTCGGGCATGACCGCCGAGGTCAGGCTCTACACCCGGCCGGAAAAGGCGGTGACCGTGCCGCGGTCGATCATCACGCTTTCCGAGGAAGGTGTGCTCGGCCTTCGGGTTGTCGGCGCCGACAACGTCGCCCGCTTCGCCGGGGTCGAGTTGATCGACGATACCGCCGAGGGGCTTGTCGTGACCGGCGTTCCCGATGGCGTGAGGATCATCGTCTCGGGTCAGGACCTGGTGCGCGACGGCGAGACGGTCGCGGTGAAGGATGCGCCCGCGGCCACGGCGGGGAACTGACCGATGGGCCTTGTCGAGATTGCGATCCGCAACGCGCGGCTGACGGTTTCCGTCCTGTTCTTCCTGATGCTGGCGGGCGCCCAGGCCTACATGACCATCCCGAAGGAGGCCGAGCCCGACATCCAGATCCCGATCATCTACGTCTCGATGCAATACCAGGGCATCTCGCCGGAGGACAGCGAGCGGCTGCTGCTCCGGCCGATGGAGACCTCGCTGAAGACGATCAGCGGGATCAAGGAGATGACCGCGACCGCCTACGAGGGCGGCGGCAACGTGCTTCTGGAGTTCCAGGCCGGCGCCGATCTCAACAAGGCGCTCGACGACGTGCGCACCAAGGTCTCGGAGGCCAAGCGCGACCTGCCCGACGGCACCGACGAGCCCACCGTCAACGAGGTCAACATCTCGGAATTCCCGGTGCTCGTCGTGACCCTGTCGGGCGACGTTCCCGAACGCATCCTGACCCGCGCGGGGCGCGATCTGCGCGACCGGATCGAGGAGATTCCGGGCGTGCTCGACGCGACCTTGCAGGGCGTACGCGACGATCTCGTGGAGGTCATCGTCGACCCGGCGAAACTTTCGTCCTACGGGCTCAGGCCCGACACGCTGATCGCCGGGGTGAACGCCAACAACCGGCTGATCGCGGCCGGGGCGCTGGAAGGGGCCGAAGGGCGCTATGCGATCAAGGTGCCGTCGCTGATCGAGACGGTGGAGGATGTGGCGGACCTGCCGGTGCTTTCGAACGGCACCGCGACGGTCAAGGCGCGCGATCTCGCCTCGATCCGCTCCACCTACAAGGACCCGGAGACGATCACCCGGCTCGACGGTGTGCCCGCCATCGCCATCGAAGTGTCCAAGCGCACCGGGGCGAACCTGATCGAGACGGTGGACGCGGTGAAGGAGGTAACCGCCGGGTTCCAGAAAACCCTGCCCGCGGGCACCGTCGTCGCCTTCAGCCAGGACAAGTCGACCGACATCCGGCAGTTGTTGGCCGACCTGCAGAACTCGGTGCTGACCGCCGTCATCCTCGTCTTCGTCGTCATCCTCTTCGCGCTTTCGGGCCGCGCCTCGATGCTGATCGGGCTGGCGATCCCGGCGTCGTTCCTGATCGGCATCCTCGGGCTCCAGCTTGCCGGGCTGACGGTCAACATCGTCGTGCTGTTCAGCCTGATCCTCGCCGTGGGGATGCTGGTGGACGATGCGATCATCGTCACCGAATACGCCGAGCGCCGGATGGCCGAGGGGATGGACAAGCGCGAGGCCTTCGCGCTCGCCTCCCACAGGATGACCGGACCGGTGCTGGCGGCGACTGCGACGCGGGTCGCGGCCTTCTCGCCGCTGCTGTTCTGGCCCGGCATCGTCGGCGAGTTCATGAAATACATGCCGATCACGCTGATTGCCACGCTGTCGGCCTCGCTGGTCTATGCGCTGATCTTCGCGCCCACCATCGGCGCGATCATCGCCAAGCCGGTGAAAGAGGAAGACCGCAGCCGCAACAGCCTTTACATGCGCTTCGTCGCGCGCGCGGTCCGCCACCCCTGGCTCGTCACCTTCGCCGCCATCGCAGCACTCGTCGCGGTGCCCTACGCCTATGGCAGGCTCGGCAAGGGGGTGGAGTTCTTCCCCAACGTGGAGCCGGAATACGGGCTTCTCTACGTCCACGCCCGCGGCAACCTGTCGATCGACGAGAAGGATGCCCTGGTGCGTCAGGCCGAGGAGCGCATCCTCGGCTGGCCGGGAATCGAGACGGTCTACACCCGGGTCGGCAAGGGCCAGGGCGCGGCCAACGAGGTGGCCGCCGACGTGGTGGGCGTGATCCAGTACGAATTCGTCGACTGGCGCGAACGCAAGGAGGCCAATGCCATCCTTGCCGACCTGCGGCTGGCGATGCAGGGCATCCCCGGTGCGGACATCGAGGTTTCGGTGCCGTCGGCCGGGCCGCCCACCGGCAAGGCGATCCAGGTCCGGCTTTCCGCCGCGGACCCCGAGGGGCTGAACGATGTTGCCCGCACGGTGGCCGACGAGCTGGCGAAGAACCCCGATGTCATCGACATAGACAACGGCCTTCCGCCGCCGGGCGTCGACTGGGAGCTGAAGGTCGATCGCGCGGCCGCGGCGCGCTATGGCGTCTCGCCGAGCGCCGTGGGGGCGGTGGTGCAGCTTGTTACCAACGGACTGAAGCTTTCGGACTTCCGCCCCGCCGGCGCCGACGATGCGGTCGACATCGTGCTGCGCCTGCCGCCCGACCAGCGGACGATCTCGCATCTCGACCAGCTCAGGGTGGAGACTTCCGAAGGCCCGGTCCCGATCGCCAACTTCGTCACCCGCCAGCCGGCGCCCACCACCGGCACGCTGACCCGGATCGACGGGTCACGCACCGTCACGGTCCAGGCCAACATCCGCGAGGGCGTGCAGGCCGACCCGATCCGCCAGGCGATCGCCGCCCAGCTTTCCAAAGCGGGGCTGGAGGACAAGGGCATCCGCTGGCAGCTTGCCGGCGAGGACGAGGAACAGGCCGCCGCCGGCGCCTTTCTCGCCAAGGCCTTCGTTGCGGCGATGTTCCTGATCTTCGTGGTGCTTCTGGCGCAGTTCAACAGCTTCGTCTCGGTCGGACTGATCTTCTCGGCGGTGATCATGTCCACGATCGGCGTCTTCCTCGGCCTGATGCTGATGGGCCAGCCCTTCGGCATCGTCATGACCGGGATCGGGATCATCGCGCTTGCCGGTGTCGTCGTGAACAACAACATCGTGCTGATCGACACCTACGACTCGCTGCGCCGCGAGGGGATGGACAAGGTCGACGCGATTCTGGAGACCTGCCACGAGCGCGCCCGCCCGGTGGTGCTGACCGCGGTCACGGCGATCCTCGGCGTGCTGCCGATCGCCTTCGGGCTCAACCTCGAGCTGCTGAACCACGAGACGACCTACGGCGCGCCCTCGACCCAGTGGTGGATCTCGCTTTCGTCGGCAATCGTCTTCGGCCTGGCCTTCGCCACGGTGCTCACCCTCGTGGTGACGCCGTCGCTGCTGATGCTGACCTCGCGCGATCCAAGGCCCGCCGGCGCGAAGAGGCGGTGGCGCTGGTTCGGGCTGAGGCGCGCCGCGCCGCGTCCGGCGGAGTGAAGGAACCGGCCGCGGCGGTTCAGTGCCCCAGCAGAAGGATCAGAAGGCCGATACCGACGAGTTCCAGCACCGGCAGTACTGTCAGGCCCCGGCCCAGCGCGGCGGTGATGCGCGACGCGAATTGCGTGACCCTACGGCACAGGCCCGGTGCCCGGTGGCAGAGACGGGCCGTCCGCCCGGGGGGGGCAAGTCCGGGGATGCTGCGCGGAATTGGCGCGATCCGAGGCAACAAATCTTCGCCCCTGCGTCGACTGTCCATTAAAATCAAATGCCTTCAACTGGTTACATGACATATATGCGGCCGGGACGAGGATTCTGAAAGCCGGGGTGAAGGAAAGTCTGCGTTTCCACCGCGGCACCAATGCCTGGTCCGGCGCGCCACACCCGCCCTCACCGCGGCTTCAGTTCGACCTCGATGAAGCGCATGGGCCCGGTGCCGGCGTTGACCACGTTGTGCTCCACGCCGGCGGCGCGCTTGTAGGCCGCGCCCGCGGGCACCATGACCTCGCGCACCGCGCCGCCCGGCTCTTCCAGCCGCATCGCACAGTCGGTGATCGCGGTGATGACATAGTCCATGCCATGCCGGTGCCAGCCGGTCTCGGCCCCCGGGACGAAATCGAAGCGGGTCACCCGCACCGCCTCGTCCTCCACCAGCAGCGTCGCAACGGCCTGCGGTCGTTCCATCCCGCCCCCTCCTCTCCGGTCACTCCCGGCTCTATCAGAGCGATTCCGCCCCGTCCACGACCAGCGCATGTCCGGTCATGAAGGCGGAGCGGTCCGAGGCGAGGTAGACGACGCTTTCGGCGATTTCCGCCGCTGTTCCCCAGCGCCCCATCGGGATCGCCTCGGCGACATAGCTTTCCAGTGCCCCGCGCCCGCCCATCTGGCGCTCGAACCCGAGGTTGAAGGCGGTGTCGACGAACCCGGGGCAGAGCGCGTTGCAGCGCACGCCGTAGCGCGCGTAGTCCACAGCGATCTGGCGCACCATCGCGATCACGGCATGTTTGGTCGTGCAGTAGGCGATCATCCCGCGGTCATACTGCACGCCCGAGTTCGACGCGGTGACGATGATGGAACCCGCGCCGCGCGGCTTCATCACCGCCATCGCCGCCCGCGCGGCCACGAAGTGCGAGCGCACGTTGAGCCGCCAGGAGGCGTCCATCTCGGCCGCGGTCACATCCTCCAGCCGCCCCGCAATCTGGATGCCGGCGTGCGAATGGAGGATGTCGAGTCGGCCGAAACGGTCGGCCGTGCCACGGATCGCGGCCCCGAGCGCCGCATCGTCGGTAACGTCGAGCGCCGACGCCTCCGCCCTGCCCCCGTCGGCGAGAATCTCGGCCGCGACCGCCTCCGCCCGCGCGGCGGAAAGGTCGCTGACCACGACACGCGCGCCGTGCTTCGCAAGCGCGATCGCCCCGGCCCGGCCGATGCCCGATCCGGCCCCGGTAAGGAACGCGACACGGTCCCGAAGCAGCACCTTCCGCCCCCCTCACGCGTCCGGGCGGCGGCGGCCGCGTTGCAGGATCGTCTGCGCAACGATCAGAACGACGAGCGAGACTGCCAGAACCATCGTGCCGATCGCATTGATCTCGGGGGTGACGCCGCGGCGGATCGAGGAGAAGACATAGATCGGCAGCGTCGTCTCGGACCCCGCGACGAAGAAGGCGATGATGAAATCGTCGAAGCTGAAGGTGAAGGACAGAAGGAAGCCGGCGAGGATGGCGGGGAAGATCTGAGGCAGCGTCACCTGCCGGAAGGTGCCGAAAGGCGTGGCACCGAGGTCCGCCGAAGCCTCGATCAGGCTTCGGTCCATCCCCGCCACCCGGGCCCGCACGATGATGACCACCAGCGCCATCGCGAAGAGCCCGTGCGCGGCGATGAGCGAGCCCTTCCCGAGGTTGAGCTGCGGCGCCGCCCCCGGAAGCGGCCAGGCCGCGGCAAGGATCGGGTTCAGCCAGTCGAAGAGCGTCACGAGCCCGATCAGGGTGGAGATGCCGATGACGATGCCCGGCACCATCACCGCGATGTAGAGCAGCGCGTCGAAGATCAGGCGCGGCTTGCCGGTCACGCCCTGCAAGGCGAGCGCCGCAAGCGTTCCGGCGATGGTGGCAAGCACGGCGGACGCGGCCGCCACTGTCGCCGAGGTTTGCAGCGCCTCCATGACGAAGGGGTTGGACAGCGCCTTGCCATACCACTGGGTCGAAAAGCCCTGAAGCTGTGCGGCGTAGCGGCCGGCGTTGAAGGAGAAGACCGCGATCACAGCGATCGGGATGTAGAGGAAGAGATAGACCGCGAGGGCGTAGAGTCTCATGGCCCCCTCACATCAGCGAGACGTCGTCGCGCCCGCCCGCCCAGCGGCGCGTGGCGCGCATGTAGATGGTGACGGTGACAAGCATGACGACGACGAGCGCGACCGCCACCGCAGCGCCGAAGGGCCAGTTGCGCGACTGCAGGAAGAGATCGACCAGCGCGTTGCCGACGAAGAAGACCTTGCCGCCGCCCAGCATCGCGGGGATGAGGAATTCCCCCATCAAGAGGATGAAGACGAGCATGCAGCCGGTGGCGACGCCCGGCATCGACAAGGGCAGCGTGACCTGGAGGAAACTCCGCCACGGCGGGCTGCCGAGGTCGGCCGACGCCTCGAGAAGCCGCTTGTCCAGCCGTTCGAGGCTGACGTAGATCGGAAACACCATCAGCGGCAGGTAGCCGTAGACGATGCCGGTGAGGACCGCGAAGGGCGTGTTGATGAGACGCGGATTGCCAAGCCCGAAGGTGTCGAGGAGCTTCGGGATGCCCTGCCCGCCCAGAAGGTAGATCCAGGCGTAGGAGCGGATCAGGATCGAGGTCCAGAACGGCACGATCACCAGGATCAGGAGCAGCGTCCGCCACCTGGGATCGGCCTTGACCGCAAGGTAGTAGGCCAGCGGATAGGCGATCAGAAGGCACAGGATCGTGCCCGCGGGCGCCAGCATCAGGGTGTTCTGGAACGCCGCCCAGCGGGTCCCGAGGTTGGCGAAGTTCTCCAGCGTGAAGGCGGCGGAGTATCCCCCCGCCGCCGCGCGCTGCCCGAAGCTGAAGACGACCACGACCACCAGCGGCAGGACCAGCATGGCCAGAAGCCACAGCGCCGCCGGCGCCAGCAGAAGGATCGTCCTCGGCCCCGGACGCATGGCTCAGGCCGACTTGAAGCGCGCCATAAGCTCGGCGCGGTTGGGGTCGGTCAGCGTCACCGCCGCGCCGAATTCCAGCGCGTCGAGCAGGTCCTGCGCCGGATAGAGGATCGGGTCGTTCAGGACCTCCGGCGGCATCAGGGCATCGACCCTCTTGTCGGCGGTCGGATAGCCGTGGAAGAGCGATTCCTTCGCGTTCACCGCCGGATCGAGCAGGAAGTTGATCAGCGCATAGGCCGCGTCGACATGCGGCGCGCCCTTCGGGATCGCGTAGAAGTCCGACCAGAGTTCGCCGCCCTCCTTGCCGAGCACATACTCGATCTCCGGCATGTCGCGGTTCATCTGCTTGCCGTCGCCGGTCCAGCAGACCGTCATCCAGGCATCGCCCGACCGCATCGAGGGCTGGTAGTCCGAGTTGATCGCAAAGAGGTGCGGCTTCACGTCCAGCAGCAGCTTCTCGGCGTCGGCCAGTTCCTTCGGATCGACCGAGTTGAAGGAATAGCCGTAGTATTTCAGCGCATTGCCGATGGTGGTGAGCTGATAGTCATGCACCATCGTCCGGCCCGAAAACTCGGCCTTGGTGATGTCCCAGAACTCCTTCCAGGTGGTGGGCTTCGCCACGCTGCCGAGCTGCGAGGTGTTGACCGCGAAGCCGGTGGTGCCCCAGTTCTTCGGCACGGCATAGACCGTGCCGTCGACGGTGCCGGCCGCAGCGAAGCGCGGGTCGAAGCTCGCCGGGTCGTAGTTCGGGAGGCGCGACACGTCGAGGGGCTCGATCAGGTCCTCGGCGACGTAGGTGGTGACGGCGTAGTTCGTGGGCACGAAGACGTCCCAGCCCGATCCGCCGGCCTGGAGCTTTGCCAGCATCTCCTCGTTGGAGCCGAAGACGTTCATGTCGACGGCGGCGCCGGTGGCGGTGGCGAAGGCCTCGAAGTTCGCCGGGTCGTGGTAGTTCGGCCAGGTCGCCAGCACGACGCGGTCGCCGATGCTGCCCTGCGCCCAGGCGGCGCGCCGGA
The DNA here is from genome assembly GCA_030837825.1 of Albidovulum sp. Lineage (GTDB taxonomy): Bacteria > Pseudomonadota > Alphaproteobacteria > Rhodobacterales > Rhodobacteraceae > Albidovulum. The sequence goes on along the minus strand of JAUQYB010000130.1, from coordinate 36,241 downwards.
GCCCCGGCATCGCCGCGCCGAGGACCGAGGTCGCGAGCCCCAGCCCGGTGACGCCGAGGAAATGCCGGCGTGTCACCGAGCCCTTCCTGTAGCGATGAAGCTCGGCCATGAATTCCTTGCGCGAGATGAAGTCCTTCCGGTCCGTCATGTTGATACTCCCGATTGGTGTCAGTTGTTGTTGAGGATGCGCGCCGCGCCGTCCCGCCAGCGAACGCTTCCCGTTTCCCCGGGTTCGAGGTTGCCCTCGCCCGCCTCCGCCTGTCGCGAGGCGAGGACGAGGAACTGGCCCAGATCCGGGTTCCGGACCAGATATTCGGTATGCTCCCCGAGGAAGATCCGGTTGACGACCGTCACCGGCACGCCGCCCTCGCCCCGGGTCAGGCTGATTTGTTCGGGCCTGAGGCTCGCGGTCGCGACCTGACCTGCGGCCACGCCATCGCCCGCCGGCCCCGCCCAGGTGATGCCTCCCGGCGCCTCGAGCCGCGCGGTGCCGCCCTCGACCGCCGCCACCCGCCCCTCGAAGAAGTTGGACTTGCCGATGAAATCGGCCACGTAGCGGTTCTTCGGCCGGTCATAGAGGTCGCGCGGGCTGCCGACCTGCACGATCTGCCCGTCGCGCATGATGCAGATGCGGTCCGACATCGACAGCGCCTCTTCCTGATCGTGGGTGACCAGGATGAAGGTGATCCCGAGGTTGCGTTGCAGGGTCTGCAACTCGATCTGCATGTCGTGGCGGAGCTTCTTGTCGAGCGCGGCCATCGGCTCGTCCAGCAGGAGGAGCTTCGGCTGGTTGATGATGGCGCGGGCGAGCGCCACGCGCTGCTGCTGGCCGCCCGACATTTCCCAGATGCGACGCGGCCCGAAGCCCGGCAGCCGCACCGTGTCGAGCGCGCGGTCGACGGCGGCCGCGATCCCGGCCGCAGGCGGGCGCGGGCGGCGCTGGCGCAGGCCGTAGGAGATGTTCTCGGCCACCGTCAGATGGGGGAAAAGCGCATAGTGCTGGAACACCATGTTCACCGGGCGCCGATGCGCCGGCAGGTCGTTGACCCGCTGCCCGTCGAGGAAGATGTCGCCCTCGGTCGGCACCTCAAACCCGGCGAGCATCCTCAGCGCGGTGGTCTTGCCGCAGCCCGAGGGGCCGAGGAACGACAGGAATTCGCCGCGGCGAATGGCAAGGTCGAGCCCCCGCGCGGCAACCACCGCACCGTAACGCTTGGTGGCGCCGCGCAGTTCGGCAATCGGCGTTTCCACTGCGTCCGTCACACTGCCCCCCCCCCGCGACATATGCCATGCAATGCAGGAAATCGTAGAAACAGGCCCGGAACCTGTATATACCACAAAACGCATATTCCAGACCAGGAACGCGCGTTTCATGACAGACGCCCCCCTGTTTTCCGCGATTGGCGCGCTGATCGCCGCCGAAGGAACCGACGAGTTCCCGATCCGACTCGCGGCTTTCCTGCGCACGATAACACCTTACGACTTCACGGTGATCTTCGGTTACCGCGGAACCGCCCAGCCGATCGACCTTGTCGACGATTTCCCCGCCCGACAGCGCGCGGTCTTCGTGACCGACTACCAGGCGGGGCCCTACCTGCTCGACCCGTTCTGCCTGGCGGCGACCAAGCCGGTGGCGCCCGCGCTCTACCGGATGCGCGACCTGGCGCCTGACCGGTTCTACCAGGGCGAATATTTCCGCAGCTACTACATCCAGACCGGGCTGGCCGAGGAGATCGGCTTTTTCGTCGACACCGGCCGCGGCACGATGGTGATCGTCTCGCTCATGCGCGCGAAGAAACCCTTCTCATCGCGCGAATTCGCGGCGCTGGCGCAGGCCGCGCCGGTGGTCGACGCGGCCGTCGCGCGCCAGTGGCGCACGCTCGCCGAAACCTTCGACCGGCCGGTGGAGGCGGGTGGACACGGCTCGAGGGACGAGATCGAGCTGAGCTTCCAGCGCTTCGGCGCGGGCCAGCTTACGGAGCGCGAACGGGAGGTGGCGGAATATACGCTCAAGGGCCATTCGGCCGAAGCGCTCGGCCGGGTGCTCGGCATCTCGCCGGGAACGGTGCGCATTCACCGGCGCAACATCTACGCCAAGCTCGGCATTTCCTCGCAGGGCGAGCTTTTCGCCCGGTTCATCGCCACGCTGGCGCGGACCTGAGGTGCCGGGCATCGCCCCGGCGGGTCACCCCTGGCGCAGCCGGCGGCCGCGCAGGATGAAGGCGATCGCCGCCAGCATGATGCCGTTGGTGTTGACATCCGCATAGCCGGGCATTCCCTGCCCCGTGGCCACGAAGACACCGGGCGAAAAGCCCATGCCGTCCAGCCGCGCGCGATCCCGCACGTGGCGCACCAGCATCGTGGCATAGGCGCCGGGCCGCGCCGCGGCCCAGAGATATGCCGCCTTGGTGTTGACGAGAAGCGTCTCCTCCCGAAACGAGGGCGTGTTGAAGCGGGGATCGGCCGAGGCCGCGTTCACCACCCACCGCTCCGTGGCCGAGGCGACGTTCAGGCCCTGATAGGAAAACCAGGGCGCCCGGTTGATCGGCGCCTCGGAGACGCAGTAGAGCGTTCCGGTTCTCTCGTGGTCCCGCCGCTGGGCGAAGGAAAGCACCTCCGCCAGAAGCGCCGTCGGCTCCGACAGCCCCATCTCGACCGCCTCCAGCAGCAGGGGTTCGGCACCAAGCGGGTCGAGCCCGGCGAGCGCCTCGAGAAGGCGCATGTCCCGGTCGGTTTGCGGCCCCTCGCCCATCACCTCGTAGGGCGACGCGGCGTCGATGCCGCGGCCGCGGAAGGCGCGGGCGGTGTAGTGGGCGCAATGCGACCGGAACCGGTCGACGAACCTGCCGTTCACGACCGAATGGACATGGCCGCCGATGACCACGCCGGCAAGGTCCCAGCCGGCGATCTTCGGCTCCGCGATCCCCCGGGTCAGCGGGTGCCGGTCGAGGTCGCCGAGCACGCTCAGCAGCCGGCCGGTATCGCAGGCGTTGAAATCGCCCGAAAGCGCGGCGCCGCTATCGGGCGAGATCACCTCGGCCGGAAGCCGAAGGCCGCCGATCCGCGCGACCGGCAGCGCCTCGACGATGCGCGCGCAGCGCGCGACGAAGGCGCTGTCGCCGATCAGGTCGAGGTCATGCGCCGCCATCACCGCCGCGACGAGGCTGCCGATGTCCCACATGGTCATTTCCCGCTGCAGCCATTCCTCGCCGTCCCGCACATCGGCGGTGTCGATGCAAAGGCCGGTCGCGGCGACCGAGAACCGTTCGAAGAAGGTCCATGCCTGGCGGGCGTCGTTCATGAGCTCAGCGGTCGAAAGCGCGTCCGGGTCCGCTGCGTCTGCCGGGTCGCGGCGGGCGTCATGGAGAAGGTCGAAGACCGGGTCCGGCGTCACCGTCGCGGCGTGGAACGCCGGAATGTCGAGGAACCTCGTTCCGGTATCCTCCCGCAGCCGGCGCAGCGCGGCGAGATTCGCGCCCCGCGCGACATCCGAGGCGCAGTCCTCCGGGCCGAGCGAGATCACCGCGTCGCGCATCAGCCGCGATTCCCACCGCAACGCGGCGATCCCGGCGCCCCCCGTCTCACCCCGAAGGAACAGGCCCCGCCCGTCGAACGCCGGATCGGCGCCCGGCATCAGCAGAAGGTCGATCGACTGCCCGAGCCCTGCCGGAAGCGTCGCCGCCCCCGCGTCGGCGGCAATGCAGCGCAGGCCCTGCGGCCGCGGGAACCCCCAGGCCCCGGCACCGCCCGCCCACGGGAGGACGGGCGCCGCACAAAGACCTTCGGCCCATGTCTCGTCCTCGGGCCGCACCGTGTCGGTGACCGGAATGCCAAGCGCCTCGATGTCCGCCCTGAACCTCGCCATCGACGCGGCAGACGCAGCGGTGCCGGGCCGCAGGCGGACCGCAACGAAGCGCATCTGGTCGTCTCCGAACCAGCGCGCATGGTCGCGCGGCAGCGCGGCGAAGCGACGGCCGGACCCGATCTCGCGCCCGACCGCGTCGCAGACCTGGCGGGCGCGCAGGTGAACGTCCTCGGCCGCCAGGCGCTCGATGCCGGCGAGGGACAGGACGATCTGCCGCCACCCCGGCCCCTCCAGCGCATCTTCGAGCCAGCGGGCGGGATCGGCCGTGTCGGCCAGGCTCAGCCGTCTGCTGCCGCGAAGGCAGACGGTGCGGTCGGCGCAGCCGGTGGAGGTCACCGTCTCAGCCGCCGTGAGCGTCAGGACACTCCGGATGCCGAGGCAGCGGAGCACGTCGAGATTGGCCGAAGGGGCGGCGTCCGTTGCCACGGTCACAGGCGGCGGCACCGCCGCGGGGGTGGCACCGATGAGCGTCCGCATCCACTCCAGCGCGTCGCTTGCCGCGCGCCTCTGGAAATAGCGCGACAGGCCGCCCAGGCCGGGCAGGGACAGCACCGGCTCGGCCAGGTGCGGCGCCGCCGCGAAGAGGCGCCCCACCTCGCCGGCAAGAACCGGCGACAGCGTCGCCTCAGCCCCCCGGAGGAAGGTCGGGATGATCGCAATGGGCAGGCCGTCGGCGAGGAAGGGGTCGGTGAAGGCACGGAAAAGGCCCGCCGGCGTGTCCGCCGCGATGCCGTCAACGATCAGGAACAGCGCGTCGCTCGCCCCGTCCGCACAGGCGGGAAAGGGCACGCCGGGCAACAGCACCGCCGGCCCGAGAAGCCCGAGGAAGGTTCTTCGGTCCACCGCCATGCGCCTTTCCCGTTCCTGTCCGCCGTCACTGGCGCATCGCCATCCAAACGGCATAATGGAGCCGCAATCCTGGCCGAAGCCTATAGCAGCGAAGGCCGGGGACGCACAGCGGGCATTACGCCCGGGGGCCCCGGGGGGCCAGAACCACCCGTGCGGATGGATCAGACGGGCGCGCCATGCGGAAACGGTCGCACAAACGCCATCCCGTGTTTCTCGACACCCGGCAGCGCCGGGCGCGCCGCCTCGGGGTCTTCATCGCGCTGTCGGGCTTTGCCCTGCTGGCCTGGCTGACGACCTTCGCGCTCGGGGTCTATTCGGTCGACATTCTTCCCGAAAGCGAGCGGCTGGACCTGATCCGGCGCGGATCGTTTTCAGACGACGGGCATGGGGCCGCCACGAACACCGTGGCCCAGCCCGCCTGTACGGGTCAGCCGATCGCCGCCACCGACCTGCTTTCCGGCGCGGCGCGGTCGCCGACGTCGGCCTATCTCCGGGTCTGGCCCGACGGGGCGCTCGAGGCGCTCGCGCATCATTGCAGCGGGCTCGACGGCGTTCTCGTCGAATGGCTGTCGGTCGATGCCGCAACGCAGAGTGTGGAGTGGCTGAACGAGGCGGGCTCGGGCGAGGCGCTGACGGCGCTCGGGCACGCGCAGCCGGGGCTGGCGGTGGAGATGGTGGCGCGCCTGCAACTGCCCCCTTCCGACGCCGGCGATGCCGTCCTGAAGCACCCCGAAGCGCGGGCGCGGATCATCGCGGGGCTGACATCGAAGGTCGCGGATGGCGTCTACGCGGGCCTTTGCCTTTATCCCGACCGCTTCGACCTCGGCGATCTCGGCGGGCTGCGGGCGCTTGTGCGGGAATTGCGGGCGGCCCTGCCGGACGCCGTCCGCACCTGCATCGTGGCCGAGTCGGAAGGGGCGCTGTGGCGCGATGCCGGCCTTGTCGAGGCGGTCGACTCGGTGCTCCTGCGCGCCTTTCGCGAACCGCAGCCGGGCGCGCGCCCCGGCCCGCTTGCCCCGCAGGACTGGTTCGAGGCGCTTCTCGACGATGCCTTCGCCGCGGTCGGTCCGGAAAAGCTGCGGCTCGCACTCGGATCCTTCGGCTACCTCTGGACCGAGGGCGACAGCGCGCCGGTCGCGGTCTCGTTCGCCGAGGCGCTGCGGCTGGCCGCGCGGCATGGCGGCACGGTGGCGCTCGACGCGGACGCTCTCAACACCCATGCCAGCTTCACCGGCGCGGGCGGGCGCAAGACCGAGATCTGGCTTCTCGACGCGGCGTCGCTTCACAACCAGCTTCTGGCCCTGGCCGGACGCTACGTGTCCGGTGTCGTGCTCTGGTCTGCGGGCTTCGAAGACCCCGGTGCCTGGCTTCTGGTGCAGCGCGGCGGCGTGGCGCCGCCTGCCGCCGCGCTGGAGACGGTCGCCTTCCCCGACTACGTCGGCTACGAGGGCGAAGGCCCGTTCCGCCGGGTCGCCGAAGGCGCCGTCACCGGCCACCGCCGGTTTTTCAGCGACCCCGGAACCGGCCGCATCACCGGCGTGATCTATGATCCGATCCCGCGCCCGGCCACGGTCGAACGATTCGGCATGCGTCACCAGAAGGTCGTGGCGCTGACCTTCGATGACGGACCCGATCCGAGCTACACCACCGGGATTCTGGATACGCTGAAGCAGAAGGGGGCTCCTGGCACCTTCTTCCTCATCGGCAGCAACATGGTCGCGAACCCCGGCATCGTCCGGCGGATGGTCGACGAGGGGCACGAGGTCGGCTCCCACACGTTCTTCCATCCCGAGGACATCGAGACAGGCGCCCAGCGGTCGCGGCTCGAGCTCAATGCGGTCCAGCGCCTTCTGGCCAGCGTGACGGGGCGCACGACCTACCTGTTCCGCACCCCCTACGGACGCAGCGAGGGGCCGCTGACCGAGGCCGAGGCGGCGCAGCAGGCGGCGTTCGAGCGGGAAGGCTATGTCGTGGCAGGCGCCGACATCGTGCCGCGGGACTGGGAAGGCATGACCGCCGGGCAGATCGCCGACTACGTGATGGGCGAGCTGCGGGGCGACGGCGGGCAGGTCGTCATCCTGCATGACGCGGGCGGGGACCGCTCTGCCACGGTCGCGGCGGTGCCGATGCTGATCGACCGCCTGAGGGCCGCGGGCTACCGGTTCGTGCCGTTGTCCGAGTTTCTCGGCCTGACCCGCGACGAAGTGATGCCGCCGGCCACCGACGGGCTCACACCGCTCGACCGCGCGTCCTTCGCCACCGTCGCCGCCCTCGGCCGCGCCCTCGTCTGGGTGTTCTGGGTCGCGGTCGGCTATGGCGTGGCCCGGTCGCTTTTCGTCCTGTCCCTTGCCCTGCTCAGGCGGCGCCATCCGGCCGGCGCGCCGACCCTGCCCGGACCGGCGGTCGCCGAAGGCGTCACCGTCCTTATCCCGGCCTTCAACGAGGAACTCGTGATCACCGACGCGATCGCGGCCGCGCTAGGCTCGGACCATCCCGGCCTCAGCGTGATCGTCGTCGACGACGGATCGACCGACGGCACCGCGGCGGCGGTGACCCGCGCCTTCGGCGATGACCCGCGGGTGCGGCTGGTCCGTCAGGCGAACCGCGGCAAGTGGGCCGCCCTCAATGCCGCCTATGGCGAGGTCGAGACTGCGCTGGTCGTCGCCGTGGACGCTGACACGATCCTCGATCCCGGCGCGGTGAAGGCGCTGCTTGGCCATTTCGCGGACCCGCGCGTCGGCGCCGTCGCCGGCAACGTCAAGGTCGCGAACCGCCGCGGGCTCCTGCCGCGGCTGCAGGCGCTCGAATACATCACCGCGCAGAACATCGACCGCCGCGCGGCAGAATCGCTCAACGCGATCATGGTCGTCCCCGGCTCGATCGGCGCCTGGCGGACCGAGGCGGTGCGCAAGGTCGGCTTCTATTCGCCCGACACGATCACCGAGGATGCGGACCTCACCGTCTCGATCCTCCGGGCCGGCTACCGGGTCGTCTTCGAGGAACGCGCGCTGTCGTTCACCGATGCGCCCGAGACGCTTTCGGGCTTCATGCGGCAGCGCCTGCGCTGGACCTTCGGCATGACGCAGACTGCCTGGAAGCACCGCCGCGCGGCGAAGACCGCGCGCGGCGTCGGCCTTTTCTCGATTCCCGACCTGTGGCTGACCGGGATCGTCATGGGTCTGATGGCGCCGCTTGCGGACGCGGTTCTGGCGGGCGTCATGGCGCGGAGCGCGCTCGGCCTTCTCCAGGGCCAGCCGCCGGGCGGCGGAGACGCGACGGCCATGATGATCGCGGGCTGGGCGATCCTGCCGGCGCTCGACCTTGTCGTGGCGCTGACGGCGTTCGGGTTCGAGCGCGGCGAAAGCCTCCGGCTCCTGCTGCTCGTGCCGTTCCAGCGGCTGTTCTATCGCCAGCTTCTCTGGATCACCGTCTACCGTGCGGTCGGCCATGCGCTGGCCGGCCGGATCGCCGGCTGGGGAAAGCTGATCCGCCTGGGGGGCGTCGGAAAGCCTGCACCCTAGGCGGCCCCTGCGGCCCCTGGGTCAGGAAAAGACCTTGCAGCCCCTTGTAGCGATCTCGCCCTCGTGGACGGGCAGGCCGCGCGGCGGATTGATGACTGCCGACTGGACCGCCGTGATCCGCCGAGCGCAGGAATCCGACTCCTCCGGAGACACGCCCTTGCCGCCGATCCAGATGTCGAGCCAGGGATGACCGTTGTGCCCGGTGTGGCAGGGACCGGCCTGCGGCGTCGCACCATCGCCGCAGACATCCTCGACGATCGCGTATTTCCTGAGCCGCGGAAGGTAGAACCGCGTGCCCTCGGGGTAATCGAGCGTCTGCCGGCCGTTCACGATGCTGTGGCCCACCGCGATGGTGATCGGGTCGGTGAAGGTGCCGGTGCCGCCCGCGCGCTGCCGCAGGATCGGACGGGCGATTTCCGCCGATCCCGGCGGGGTGTTGTCCCACCAGGTGTAGCCCGTCAGATAGATCGGAAACTGCCGCGACCCGCTGGCGACGCGGGTTTCGGCCGGGGTGGCCGCTGAGGTGTTCAGGTCGAGCCCCCTGGCACGGCTCACCGGCGTCTCGGCGCAGGCCGGCTGCGAAAGGGCGGCGGCAGCCGCGAGAAGGAAGCCGGGAAGACGCTGCTGCATTGATCGATCCTTTCGACTGCTGAGCGGAAAATCCGGAACTGTCTCCGAATTGTCACATGCCGAAAGAATTTCCTAATCTGCAACAGTGGATTTTTCGTGGCGGAATCTTGTCAGGGTTCGATCCGCCGTCCGGTCTCCCGGTCAAAGACGTGCATGTTCCTTTGTGAAAAGGAAAATTGGGCGCTGCTGTCCGGTGCGATCCGGGAATGGGGCGGAAGGCTCGCCACCAGCGGATTCCCGCCATGCCGGGCAAAGACGATGATGTCGGGCCCGGTCAGTTCCGCGAAGTCGACGGTGGCCTCGATGACATGGTCGTCGGCGGGAGTGGCAAGACGAACATCTTCCGGCCGAAGCCCGAGAATGACCCTGCGCGGCGCGGCACCCGACCCGGGCAACGCGAGACGCTTGCCGGAGCCGTCGAGCGTCAGGCCCCCGGCGTCCATCGTCGCCCCGATCATGTTCATCGGCGGCGCACCGACGAACTCCGCCACGAAGACGGTGGCCGGGCGGTTGTAGATTTCCTCGGGCGTCCCGATCTGCTCGATCCGCCCGTCGCGCATCACCGCGATCAGCGTGGCCAGCGTCATCGCCTCGATCTGGTCATGGGTCACGTAGACGACGGTCGTCCCGAGCATCCGGTGCAGGCGCTTCAACTCGGCCCGCATCTCCATCCGGAGCTTGGCATCGAGGTTGGAGAGCGGCTCGTCGAAGAGAAAGATCTTCGGCTCCCGCACCAGGGCGCGGCCGATGGCGACGCGCTGGCGCTGCCCGCCCGAAAGCTGCGCCGGCTTGCGGTCGAGCAAGCCCTCGATCTTCAGCATCCGGGCCACCTTGGCCGCCGCTTCCCTCCGCGCCGGTTTCGCCACGCCGCGCATCTCGAGGCCGAAGCCGATGTTCCGCTCCACCGTCAGGTTGGGATAGAGCGCATAGGACTGGAACACCATCGCGATGTCGCGGTTCTTCGGATGCACCTCGTTGATGCGCCGGCCGTCGATCCTGACCTCGCCGGTGGTGGGGGTCAGAAGCCCCGCGATGATGTTGAGGATGGTCGACTTGCCGCAGCCCGAGGCGCCCAGCAGCACCAGGAACTCGCCGCTGCCAAGCGCGAGGGTCACGTCCTTCAGGATCTGGGTGCTGCCGTAGGACTTGCTGATCGCCTTCAGTTCCAGCGCGCTCATCGGGGCGTTCCTCCGCCGGCCGGCAGCGCCTCGACGCCATAGCGGCGGGGCGAGGTCGAGATCGCCACCGATGCGACCTGCACGCCCCGTTCGAGGCATCCGCCAAGCGGCAGGCCATCGCCGAGCGCGGCGAGAAACGCCGCGTTGAAGATGTCGCCCGCGCCGATCGTGTCGGCCACGGTGACCTTCGGCGCGCCGACCCTGTGCAGAGCCCCGCCGCGGGTCTGCGCGATCGCGCCGCCGGGGCCGCACTTGACGACGACCACCGCGCCCTCGGGCATCTGCGGCAGGAGCGTCGCGGGCGCCTCCTCGGGTGCGCAGCCGCCCGTCACGCCGGCGGTCTCCACCTCGTTGAGAAGCAGGCAATGGCAGTGCGCGACCCAGCCCCGCACCCGGTCGCGGGTCGCGGCGGACCAGCCCCCCACGGGCCAGCCGGTATCGAGGCCGATCCTCACCCCGTGGCCGGCGGCATGGGCGAAAAGCGCGTCATATTCCGCCGCCAGCCTCTCGGTCACGAACGAGCCGCAGACCAGAAGCTGCCCCCCGGCCAGCTTCTGCCAGTCGATCATGGCACGCACCTCGGTCCAGGTGAGCGCATCGACATGGCCGCGGGTGGTGAAGAACGTCCGCTCGCTGTCCGGATGGGTCAGCCCGAGCGAAATCGTCGTGCCCACGCCGGCAACCGGCCAGCGGGCAGAATGCGGGGCGAAGCCGTCGCGCAACCATGCGCCGAACCGGTCGCGGCCGGTATTCGCGGCGATCTGGTGGTCGCGCCCCAGCGCGCTCCACGCCAGCGACACAGTCCCGGCCGCGCCGCCGTAGCGCAGGTCGCTTGCCTCCACCATGATCTCGGTGCCCGCGCGCGGCCAGGGCGCGACCGGCCCCATGATCAGGTCGACATTGACGTTGCCGGCGACGGCGAGGGGAGTTGGCCCGTTCATTCGATGCGCGTGATCTTGGTCGACCGCAGCGGCCGGCCGACCTCGGCCACCTTCGTCGCCGCGAAATCGAGCATCAGCCGCTGGGAAACGGGAACCAGCGCGGCGAGGGCGGCAAGCCCCTCGTGACGCCCCACCGAAACCGTCTCGGCCCCCGCGGCAGGCACCCCGCCCGAGGCATCCAGCACCACGGCTGGGGAGCCCGCCTCGGCAACCGCTGCGGCAAGCCGGCGGACCGCCTCGCCCGTCGCATCGGCGCCGCGGAAGAACACCGCGCCGACCCCGGGGGCAAGCATCTCCATCGGCCCGTGCCGGAACTGCCCGCCCTCGAGCGCGAAGGCGGGCAGGCGCGAAAGCTCGGTCAGGCCGAGCGCCAGCCCCTCCGCCAGCCCGACAAGGCGGCGGCCCGAGGCCACGATGCAGCCCGCCCCGGAAAGGGCGCGAACCGCGCCAGCGGTATCGGCCGGCACGGGTGCGCGCAGGGCATCGACCATCGCCGCCGCATCGGCGCCGAGCGCCGCCAGCACCCGGCCATAAAGGGCGAGCCCCACCAGGACGCTGCGGGTGGCGGCAAAGCCGGTCTCCACGCCCCCTGCCCCGATCAGGCAGGGCAGCGCCGCCGCGAGGGTGGAGTGCGGGTCCATCGTCAGTCCGAAAACCTCCGCGGCGGACCGCGCCGTGCCCAGCCAGCGCACCACCTCGGCGCTTTCGCCCGACTGCGAGACGACGATCACCGTCCGCCCGGCCAGGGGCAGCGGCTGGTCGAGCTGTTCAGAGAGCGGGACGGCAAGGGCGTCGATGCCGAGGTCGCGGAAGAAGGGCTCCGCCATGCGGTTGAGCGCATGGGATGCGCCCATGCCGAGCATCAGCACCCGGCCGGTGCGCCGGATGGACCGGGCGATGCCCGCTGCCTGCGTCTCGGCATCGGCGAAGCTCTGGACCGCGTCCCGCGACTGACGCGCCATCTCGGCCTCGATCGCGGCGCGGCCGGTGGTCGCCCGCGTACCGGCAGGCTCGCTCATCCCTTCACGCCTCCCGTCGTCAGGCCCGAGATCAGGGCGCGCTGCATGATCAGGCCGAAGACGACCGGAGGCAGTGCCGCGATGACGCCTGCCGTGGCGATCAGCCCGTAGTCCGCGATGCGCCCGCCGGCGAGATCGGCGATGGCGACCGTGACGGTCTTGGCGCGCTGATCCGAGGTGAAGAGGAGCGCATAGAAGAACTCGTCCCAGGCCAGAAGATAGGCAAAGAGCGCTGCGGTGCCGATGACCGGCGCGGCGAGCGGCAGGATGATGATCCTGAGCGTCTGGTCCAGCCGCGCCCCGTCGATCGCCGCCGCTTTTTCGAGGTCACGCGGGATCGGGTCGAACCCGGATTTCAGGAGCCAGGCGGTGAAGGGGGCGAGGATCGTCAGGTAGACGACGGCGAGGCCGAATTTCGTGTTCAGCATCCCGAGCCCCGCCAGCCCCATGTAGAGCGGCACGGCCAGAGCCACCGGCGGCAGCATGTAGGTGCCGATGACGGGCCAGAGCGACCAGCCGACCGCGGGCGTGCGCGACAGCGCCCAGCCCGCCGGAACCGAGACGGCGAGCGAGGCCAGCGTCGCAATCGCCGCCACCGTGATGCTGTTGCCGAGCGCCGACATCAGCGCCGCGCCGTGGGTGTTCGGCGTCATGTCGGTGAGGATGCGGTAGCGCGACCAGTCTGTCGTCGCCGGCCACCAGCGCAGCGGCTTGGAAATGAGATCCGTGGTCGACGAGATGCTCATGACGAAGAGCCAGGCGAAGGGCGCGAGGATCAGCACGGCCAGAAGCGCCGCGCAGGCATAGAGGAAAAGGGTGAAGACGGGGCTTCTCCGTTCCATCAGAACCTCTCTCCCGCGGCGCGGCGGATCAGCGCCGCGTAGGCCACCGCCAGCACCGTCACCGCCAGCGTGACGATCAGCGCCAGCGACGCGCCCGAGCCCGCGCGCTGGAACGAGAACGCCTCCTGGTAGACGAGGATCGAGAGCGTCCGCGTGCTGTTCGCCGGACCGCCGCGGGTCATCACCCAGATGATGTCGAAGACCTTGAACGCCTCGATCGTGCGCAGGACGAGCGCCACCATGAGCGGGCCGGCGAGATAGGGCATGATCACGTAGCGGAAGCGAGACAGCGCCCCGGCCCCGTCGACGATCGCCGCCGCCTTGATGTCGTTGGGTACCGCATGAAGTGCTGCGAGCGAGATCAGCGCCACCAGCGGAAAGTTCTTCCAGGCATCCGCGACGATCAGCGCGGCAAGGGCGCTGTTCGGATCGCCAAGCCAGGACCGATAGGCCCCGAGAAGCCCGGTCTGGACCAGCGCGGCGTTCAGGGCACCGTATTCGGGGTTGTAGATCAGCCGCCACAGAAGCGCGTTGACGACCGTCGGCAGCGCCCAGGGCAGGATCAGAAGCGCCCGGAGCACATTTCGCCCCCGGAAGTTCTGGTAAAGCAGAAGGGCCACGAGAACGCCCAGCACCATCTCGACGAAGACCGAGACGACGGCGAATTCCGTGGTGACGACGAAGGCCCGCCGGAAGGCGCTGCTGGCGAACAGCCGCCGGTAGTTCTCTACCCCGACGAAGTCGCCCCCGGTTCCCACCAGCCGCGCATCGGTGAACGACAGCCGCAGCGTGTCGAGAAACGGCCAGCCGATCACCGAGAGCATGACCGCGAGCAGCGGCAGCATCAGGAGCCACGCCCGCATCGTCGTCCAGCCGGCACTCATCGGGGGGCCGGGCGATACCGCGCGCGAGTGCGGCGGATGACCGGGCGGCGATGCACGCCGCCCACCCTGTCCCTGCGGCTCAGAGCCCGCCCCCGGCGGCAGCCGCCAGCGCGTCGGCCGGGCTCGCCTGGCCGAGCAGCGCCTCCTGGATCGCCTGCTGCAACGCCGCCGACATTTCCTGGTAGCCCGGCGTCGTCGGCCGCGGATACATCGCGGCAAGCCCGGTCTTGGCGGCGGCGATCAGTTCCTCCTGCCCCTCGGTCACAGCGGGGTCGTTGTAGGAACCGGCCCAGATCGGCAGGCTCAGCCGCGCATAGGCGTTCTGCGTCTGCTGCGAGGTCATGAAGGCAATGTAGCTCCAGGCCTCGTCCGGGTGCTGGCTGGTCGTGGTGATGCCAAGGCCCATCGAGCCGTTGACGGCCGAGACCGTGCTCTTGCCCTCCACCCCCGGCGCCGGCACCACGCCGACCTTGCCCGCGACCTTGCTTTCCTTCGGATCGTTGGCGAGGTTGTACATGTAGGTCCAGTTCAGCGCGAAGGCGGCCTCGCCGTTCTGGAAGACGCGGCGGACATCCTCCTCCAGATATTCCTTGGAGTTGGGGTTGGTCAGGCCCGAATTGTAACTGTCGACCATGTAGGTCAGCGCATCGAGCCCGCCGTCGGTCTGGAACGCCGGCTTGCCATCGACGATGAACGCGCCGCCGAAGGCGCTGACCAGCGTGGTGTAGTCGCAGATCGCCGCCTCGGCCTGTGCCCAGCTCCAGACGATCGGGTGTTCGAGAAGGCCCTTGTCCTTGATCGCCTGCGCCTGCTGCGTCAGTTCGGCCCAGGTCGCCGGCGGCGCGGCGATCCCCGCCTGGGCGAGGATGTCCTTGTTGTAGAAGAGATACTTGGTGTCGAGAATCCACGGCAGGCCATAGCGCTTGCCGTCGTATTCGACCGTGGTCCAGGCGCCCGGCAGGACGCCCTCCTTCATCTCCGGCGTGATCCGGTCGGTGACGTCGACCAGCACGTTGTTCTGGGCGTATTCGGCCGGCCAGATCACGTCGAACAGGACGACGTCGTAGCCCGAGCCCGATCCCAGCGCGAGAAGGGTCTTGTCGTGCAGGCCCTCATAGGGAACGAACTCGAGGTTCACCTTGACCTCGGGGTTCGCGGCGGTGAACGCATCGGTCATGGCGCGGACGTCGGCCTCGCTGTAGGCGGCCTGCGCCATGAACAGCGCGTTCAGCGTGGTTTCCGCCACCGCCGGATGGGTCAGCGCGGTGCTCAGCAACAGGGCGACGAGGAACGGCTTCTTGTCGGGCATGTCGATCTCCTTCCCAGGCAGTCGGTGATCCGGCCACGCGCGGGGGCTCCGCGCCTGAAAGTCCGGCCGGCTCTCGACGGCGATCCTGGAACGGAGCATCGCGGCAGACATTGATCAATGTCAACGCGCCACGCGCATTCCGCGCACCGCTTGGCTATCTCAGGGCGTTTCGGAGGGTCTGGTGGAGCAGAGGGGAATCGAACCCCTGACCTCGTCATTGCGAACGACGCGCTCTCCCAACTGAGCTACTGCCCCGCACCGGGGCGCTACTTGGGGCAGATTGCCGGGGATGTCAAGCGGTCCGGGGCGGCGGATGCGTTTTGCCGCGCGGGCCGCCCGCCCGTGCCCTGCCGGCCGATCCGGGGCAGCGCACTCGGGCCAGGCGGGTTCAGCCGGCGCGCTTGACGAACTCGGCGATCTCGGCCGCCGGCCGGGCGCCGGAAAGCCGCGCCAGCTCGCGCCCGTTCTTCCACAGGATCAGCAGGGGAATGCCGCGGATGCCCAGCCGCTCCGACACCGCCGGATGGTCCTGCGTGTCGATCTTGGCAAAGCGCGCGCGGCCCTTCAGCGCCTCGGCCGCCCGGGCGAATTCCGGTGCCATCATCCGGCAGGGGCCGCACCAGGGCGCCCAGTAGTCGACGACGACCGGCAGCTCGTCGCCCTTCACCAGCCGGTCATGGGTGGCGAGGTCAAGCGCGGCCACCTTTCCGGTGACCAAGGGGTCGCCGCAAGAGCCGCACTTCGGCGCCTCCAGGAGCCGCGCCGCCGGCACACGGTTGGTCTGGCCGCAGGTTGCGCAGACGAGTTTCACCGAATCGGCCACCTGATCACCCCATATTCAGCTTTCCGAATATATCGGGCGGCGCCGTCCCTGCTTCAAGGCCAGGGGGTCAAAGCAGATCCTCCTCCTCGCCCGTCACGTCGATGCCGAGCGCCTCGAGCCCTGCCTCGAGGTTCTCGGCCAGATGCGGCATCCCCATCAGGTAGTCCTCGGTCGGCGTGGTCGCCTCGGTTGCGGCCGTGGCCACTGCCTCGTCGAACTCCTCCGGCTCGAAGGCGCCGCGCCCGACCCAGGCGATCGCGGTCAACTGCGCCTGCTCGTCCTCGTTCAGTGCCGCGATGAACTCCCGAAGCTGCGGCTCTGCCGACGGCCCCTCGCGGGACCACAGGATGACCTGGACGACATTGGCGGGCGCGATTTCGAGTTCCGGCATGACGGCGTTTCCCTTCCTGACGCGGGTGATCCAACCATAGCCGCCCCCGCGTCACCTTGTCCCGGATCAAATCGCCGCGCCGCGATCCTACCCGGCGAGGAAGGGCATCCGAAGGCCGAAGAACGCCGCCAGCAGGACGAAGTTCAGCCCCAGCACCGCGGCCGCCCCCATCCCCGCCAGAACCCGGACCACCGGCCCCACGGCGAATTCCCCCATGATGTCGCGCCGGGTGGCGAAGATCAGCAGCGCGATCATCGGCACCGGCAGCGCGATCGACAGCACCACCTGACTCAGCACCAGCGCGTCGGTCGCATTGACGCCTGCGGCGACGACCGCGAAGGCCGGCAGCATCGTGACCAGCCGGCGAATCCAGATCGGCACGCGGACGCGAAGGAAGCCCTGCATGATCATCTGCCCCGCCATCGTGCCGACGACCGAGCTGGAAATGCCCGAGGCGATGAGCGAGGCGAGAAATATCCCCGCCGCCGCGGCACCCAGCAGCGGAGTCAGCGTGTGATAGGCGGTCTCGATCTCGGCCACCTCGGTATGGCCCTGGTGGAAGGCCGAGGCCGCCATCATCACCATCGCCATGTTGACCATGCCCGCGACAGCCAACGCCAGAACCACCTCGACGTTGGAGAATCGCAAAAGCTTGCGCCGCTCCACCTCGTCGCGGACCGGCGCGCGGCCCTGGGTCAGGCCGGAATGCAGGTAGATCGCATGCGGCATCACGGTGGCGCCGATGATGCCCACGGCGATGGTCAGCGCCGCGGCATCGGGAAGCGCGGGCGAGGAAAGCCCGATTGCCGCCGCGCCCCAGTCCACCGGCGCGATCAGCATCTCGGCCAGGTAGCAAAGCCCGATGACGCCGACCAGCGCGCCGATGATCAGCTCCATCGGCCGGAACCCCTGCCGTTCCATGATCAGGATCGCGTAGGTGACGATCGCGGTGATCGCCATCCCGGCCATCAGCGGCAGGTCGAAGAGAAGCGCAAGCCCGATCGCGCCGCCGAGGAACTCGGCCAGGTCGGTGGCCATCGCCGCCACCTCGCTCACCACCCACATGATCCAGACCACGGGCCGGGGGAAGCTGTCGCGGCTGAGTTCGGCAAGATTCTTGCCGGTGACGATTCCGAGCCGCGCCGAAAGCGCCTGGAACAGCATGGCGATGAGGTTCGCCAGAAGCACGACCCAGAGGAGCGCATAGCCATAGCCCGCGCCGGCCTGAATGTTGGTCGCATAGTTGCCCGGGTCCATGTAGGCGACCGAAGCGATGATCGCAGGGCCGGCGAAAGCGAAGCGGCGCAGCCATCCGCCGGCCTCGCCGGCGAGAACGGCGGACATCGTGTGGCGGGTGCGGTCGCTCAGGCTGTGCATCGGGGGTCCGTGGTTGGTTCGAGAAAAATATAGCCACTGCTATAATTTCTGCAACCATAAATACGAGTGAGGCGCAGCTCAGCCCGCCGGACATTCCGCTGGCCTCGATGTGAAGCCGCGGCTATAAAGCATTCCCCGACAGATTGTGTCCGATGCCGATGCCCGAGGATCACGCCGGATCGCCGAACGAGGCCGATCGCTTCGCCCGCGCCCGCGAGAAACAGTCGCTGGCGCTGCTCGAGGACTATGTCGAACTGATCGGCGACCTCATCTCGGAAACCGGCGAGGCGCGGGTGGCCGACATCGCGCATCGCATGGGCGTCGCCCAGCCGACCGCGACCAAGACCGTGGCGCGTCTGAAGCGCGAGGGGCTTGCCACCTCCCGCCCCTATCGCGGGGTGTTCCTCACCGATGCCGGCGCCGCGCTTGCCACCCGGGTCCGGGCGCGGCACCGCACGGTGGTCGAGCTTCTGGTCGCAGTGGGCGTGCCCGAGGCGACCGCGGAACTCGACGCCGAGGGGATCGAGCATCACGTCTCTGAACGCACGCTCGCGGCGTTCCAGCACTTCCTCGACCACGGCCGCGGCTGAGCGGGCCCCCCGGCCCTCGGGCATCTTCGTTGCGAAAATACCCTCAGGGGGGGGGCGGGGGGCGGAACGCCCCCCCGGGCGCCGTCACTCGGCCGCTTCCGCGTAGCTTTCCACCGGCGGGCAGATGCAGATCAGGTGGCGGTCGCCGTAGACGTTGTCCACGCGCCCCACGGGCGGCCAGTACTTGTCCACCCGGAAGGACCCCGGCGGGAAGCAGCCCTGTTCGCGGCTGTAGGGCCGGTCCCACTCGCCGATCAGCGCGCTGACGGTATGGGGGGCATGTTTCAGCGGGTTGTTCTCGCGGTCGATCTCGCCCGCCTCCACGGCGCGGATCTCCTCGCGGATCGCCAGCATCGCGGTGACGAAGCGGTCAAGCTCGGCCTTGGTCTCCGACTCGGTCGGCTCCACCATCAGTGTGCCGGCCACCGGCCAGCTCATCGTCGGCGCATGGAAGCCGTTGTCGATCAGCCGCTTGGCGATGTCGTCCACGGTGATCCCGGCGTTGTCGGCGAAAGGCCGGGTGTCGAGGATGCATTCGTGCGCGACCCGGCCGCCGGCGCCCTTGAAGAGCACGTCGTAGGCCCCTTCCAGCCGCTTGGCGATGTAGTTGGCGTTGAGGATCGCCACCTTGGTCGCCTGCGTCAGCCCCGCGCCGCCCATCATCAGGACATAGGCCCAGGAGATCGGCAGCACACCGGCCGAACCCCAGGGCGCCGCGCTGACCGGTCCTTCGCGCCCGCCGGTCACCGGATGGCCCGGCAGGTGCGGCGCCAGATGCGCCTTGACGCCGATCGGCCCCATGCCCGGCCCGCCGCCGCCATGCGGGATGGCGAAGGTCTTGTGGAGGTTGAGGTGGCTCACGTCGCCGCCGAGGTCGCCCGGCCGGACAAGGCCGACCATCGCGTTCATGTTCGCACCATCGATATAGACCTGCCCGCCATGCTCGTGGGTGATCGCGCAGACCTCGCGCACCGTCTCCTCGAAGACACCGTGGGTCGAGGGATAGGTGATCATGCAGGCGGCAAGGTTCGTCCCCGCCGCCACGGCCTTGGCGCGGAAGTCCGCCACGTCGATGTCGCCGTTCTCGGCGGACTTCACCACCACGACCTTCATCCCCGCCATCTGCGCCGAGGCCGGGTTGGTGCCATGCGCCGAGACCGGAATGAGGCAGATGTCGCGATGCGACTCGCCCTGCGCCCGGTGATAGGCCTGGATCGTCAGCAGCCCGGCGTATTCGCCCTGCGCGCCGGAGTTCGGCTGGAGGCTCATCGCATCATAGCCGGTGATGGTGCAGAGCTTGGCCGACAGATCGCGGAAAAGCTCGGCATAGCCCTCGGCCTGGTCGGCCGGCGCGAACGGATGGAGGTTGGCGAACTCCGGCCAGGTGATCGGCATCATCTCCGCCGCGGCGTTCAGCTTCATCGTGCAGGAGCCGAGCGGGATCATCGCCCGGTCAAGCGCGAGATCGCGATCGGCAAGGCGCCGCATGTAGCGCATCATCTCGGTCTCTGCCCGGTTCATGTGGAAGACCGGATGGGTCAGATAGTCGCTGGTCCTGAGCAGCGCCTCGGGGATGCGGTATTCCGGCGTGAAGTCGTCGTCCTTGCGGTCGATCCCGAAGGCGCGCCAGAGCCGCTCCACCGTCTCGTTGCGCGTGGTCTCGTCCAGCGCGATGCCGATCCGCGTCTCGCCCACCTTGCGCAGGTTGATCCGTTCACGCCGCGCCGCCTTCAGGATCACCGGCTGAAGCGCGCCGACCTCGACCGTGATCGTGTCGAAGAAGGCCTTGGGCTGAACCTTGTAGCCCGCGCCTTCCAGCACCCGCGCCACCCGCACCGCCTTGCGGTGGATGCGCTGGGCGATCGCCTTCAGCCCCTCGGGCCCGTGGAAGACCGCGTAGAACGAGGCCATGTTGGCCAGAAGCGCCTGCGCGGTGCAGACGTTCGACGTCGCCTTCTCGCGCCTTATGTGCTGCTCGCGCGTCTGGAGGCTGAGCCGGTAGGCCATGCCGCCCTGCGCGTCGATCGAGACGCCGACGATGCGGCCCGGCATCTGCCGCTTGTGTGCGTCCTTGCAGGCCATGTAGGCCGCCGAGGGCCCGCCGAAGCCCATCGGCACGCCGAAGCGCTGGGTCGAGCCGACGGCGATGTCCGCCCCCATCGCACCCGGTTCCTTGAGGAGCGTCAGCGCCAGCGGATCGGCGATGACGATGCCGACGGCGCCCGCCGCGTGAAGCTTCTCGATATGGGGCGTGAAATCCGTGACGTGGCCGTAGGTGCCCGGATACTGGAAGATCGCGCCGAAGACCGAGGCAGCGTCCAGCTTCGCCGGGTCGCCGACGATCACCTCGATGCCGAGGGGTGCGGCGCGCACCTTCATCACCGCGATGTTCTGCGGGTGGCAGTTCTCGTCGACGAAGAAGGCCGCGGCCTTCGACTTCGCCACCCGCTGCGCCATCGTCATCGCCTCGGCCGCCGCCGTCGCCTCGTCCAGAAGCGAGGCGTTGGCGATCTCGAGCCCGGTCAGGTCGCAGACCATCGTCTGGTAGTTCAGGAGCGCCTCGAGCCGGCCCTGGCTGATCTCGGGCTGATAGGGCGTGTAGGCGGTATACCAGGCCGGGTTTTCCAGGATGTTGCGCTGGATCGCCGGCGGCGTGACCGTGCCGTAGAAGCCCTGGCCGATCATCGAGGAGAAGACCTTGTTCTTCTTCGCCACCTGCCGCATGAACCACAGCAGCTCGCGCTCCGATTTCGGCTTGCCGAAATCGAGCGGCTTTTCCTGCCGGAACGACTTCGGCACCGTCTGGTCGATCAGCTCGTCGAGGTCCTTCACCCCGAGCACCTTGAACATGTCCTCCATCTCGGCGGGTGACGGGCCGATGTGGCGGCGGTTGGCGAAGTCGTAGGGACGGTAGTCGATGGGGGTGAAGGGCATGGCGGTTCTCAAATATGGGTGACGACGTTGACGAGATTTCCGGCCGGATCGCGGAGATGGAAGCGGTGGACGCCCCAGGGTTCGACGGCGGGACCGTATTCCGGTTCGACCCCGGCCGAACGGACACGGGCCAGAGCCTCGTCCAGATCGTCGACGCCGATGGACACTGCCGGCAATTCGGTGCCGGAGCCGCCGCCTGACGCGATCTGCATCCGGACGGGCTTCTCGGCCGGACCGGCGAGGAAGACGATCCAGCCCATGTCGAACTCGACGGTCAGTCCGAACACATCCCGGTAGAAGGCCGCCAGGACCGCAGGGTCCGGCGCGGGAAGGTTCGGAATGATCCGCGTGACCTGCATCAGCCGATCAGGTCCTTGTAGGCAGCCTCGTCCATCATGCCGTCGAGCGCGGCCATGTCGGCGGGTTTCATCTTGAAGAACCAGGCCGCGCCCTGCGGGTCCTCGTTCACCAGGCCCGGGTTGTCGACGATCGACTGGTTGACCTCGACGATCTCGCCGGCGAGCGGCGCGCGGATGTCGGAGGCGGCCTTGACGCTCTCGATCACGCAGATCTCGTCGCCGGTGGACACGGCGCGCCCGGTCTCGGGCAGTTCGACGAAGACGACATCGCCGAGCTGTTCGGAGGCGTGTTCGGTGATCCCGACGACGACCAGATCGCCTTCGGGGCGGAGCCATTCGTGGTCTTCGGTGTATTTCATCGGTCAGGTTCCTGCTGGTTAGCGTTTGTAGTTGGTGGGTTGGAACGGAAGGGCGGCGATGACGGCCGGCATGCGCTTGCCCCGCACATCGCCATAGACGGTGTCGCCCGGCTTGAGCGACGCGGGCAGATAGGCCATCGCCATCGGCGCCTCGATCGAGGGGCCGAACCCGCCCGATGTCACCCGGCCCAAGGGCGCGCCGCCTTCCGCCGCGGCGTAGATCTCGGTGCCCTCGCGCATCGGCGCCCGGCCCTCGGGGCGCAGGCCCATGCGCAGCCGCAACGGACCATCGGCCAGTTCCCTGAGGATGCGCCCGGCGCCGGGAAAGCCGCCCTCGCGCGCGCCGCCGGTCCGCCGCGCCTTCTGGATCGCCCAGGAAAGATTGGCCTCGACCGGCGTTGTCGTGGTGTCGATGTCATGGCCGTAAAGGCACATGCCCGCTTCGAGGCGCAGCGAGTCGCGCGCGCCGAGGCCGATCGGCGCGACCTCCTCCATCGCCAGCAGCCGCTCGGCGAAGGCCCGTGCGAAGCGGTCGGGCAGCGAGATCTCGAACCCGTCCTCGCCGGTGTAGCCCGAACGCGAGATCCACAGCTCGGCCGTGTCCCAGGTGCGGATCGCCACCTCCATGAATTTCATGTCGGTCACATCCGGCACCAGCCGCGCCAGCGCCGTCTCGGCCCTGGGCCCCTGCAAGGCCAGAAGCGCGCGACCCCCGACCATGCCCACGTCGCAATCCGGCAGCCCCGCCTTCAGATGTGCGAGGTCGGCCGCCTTGCAGCCCGCGTTGACGACAAGGAACAGATGATCGCCGCGGTTCGCCACCATCAGGTCGTCGAGGATTCCGCCCTCGGCGTTGGTGAACATCGCATAGCGCTGGTGGCCCTCCCTGATGCCCAGCACATCCACCGGCACCAGCCGCTCCAGCGCGAGCGCCGCATCCTCCACCCGGCCCGACTTCGCCGTGAGCAGGATCTGCCCCATGTGGCTAACGTCGAAAAGCCCGGCCGAGGCGCGGGTCTGGAGATGCTCCTTCAGCACGCCCATCGGGTATTGCACGGGCATTTCGTAGCCCGCGAACGGCACCATCCTGGCGCCGAGCGCCACGTGCAGATCGTAAAGAACCGTCCGTTCCAGGTCGGCCATCGCCGCCCTCCCCTCTCGTTCAGGCCGGTTCACTGACCCGGCATCGCATGAGGCGGAAACCTCCGCCCGTCCCGATGCCCCCTCTGTCCTTCCGCCTGAGATCGTTATCCCTTCGGCGCCACGGACTGCATCCGCGGTCTCTCCAGAGTTCCGTCGCCAGGATGGTCCTTGCGCCTGAGAGTTTACCGGGGCGGTTGCTCCTTCGGCACCGGCGGGGCGCGAGCCCAACCGGATTCTCCCGATCCTGACGGCAACTGGTTAGCCCGGAACGCCGGTCGGCGGCAAGAGGGTATGCAATGGAATACGACACTTTGCCCCACCCCGGCGACACGCCTGCACCCTGGCGGCAGCCTCTTGCGCCCGCTTTCGCGGCCTGCTCTTGTCGCACCATGACCCCGCGCCACCCGGCCTTCTTCGGCTACGGCTCGCTCGTCAACCGGGCGACGCACGGCCATG
The DNA here is from genome assembly GCA_030837825.1 of Albidovulum sp. GTDB lineage: Bacteria > Pseudomonadota > Alphaproteobacteria > Rhodobacterales > Rhodobacteraceae > Albidovulum. Next base: position 12,771 of record JAUQYB010000130.1, on the reverse strand, counting down.
CCCCGGCGGCGCCGGCCCGGCTTGCCGGCTGGCGTCGCGTCTGGCGTCACACGGCGCTGCGCCCCTGGCCCTTCCTTTCCGTGGAACCTGGCACGGCCGGGATCGACGGCCTTGTCGCGGCGGTTCCGCGGGGTGACTGGGCGGCGCTGGACCTGCGCGAATCCGCCTACCGTCGCCACCCGCTCGACCCCGGCCTCCTGAGCCCTGCCCCGGACTGGGCGACGCGCGCCGAGATCTACGCGGTCGACCCCGCCCATGCGCTTGCGCCGCGGCCGCTGCCGATCCTGCTCAGCTACCTCGACACGGTCGTGCAGGGCTTCCTGCGGGAATTCGGCGAAGAGGGCGTTGCCCGATTCTTCGCGACCACGGTGGGCTGGACCGCGCTCCTCGATGACCGCGCGGCGCCCCTCTATCCGCGTCACCAGCCGCTCACCGCCGCCGAGCGCGCGCTCGCGGATGCGCATGCGGAAAGCCTCGGCCTGCCCCGGCAGCGCGCCTGACGTCATCGGCCGGAATGGCTTTCAGGGGGGCGCCCCCTCACGCCACCTAGCCCTTGCTGCGGACCTTCTGGAGAAGCGGCATCAGGTCGGCCATGTCCGGCCCGGTCGCCTCGCCGGTCAGAGCGAGCCGCAGCGGCATGAAGAGCGCCTTGCCCTTCCGCCCCGTGGCGTCCTTCACCCGGGCCGTCCACTCGCCCCAGGTCGTCTCGGTGTAGGGCGGCGCGGGCAGAAGCGCCATCGCCTTGGCGACGAATTCCCTGTCTTCGGGCGCGATCACCGGCTCGGCTCCGTCGCGCGCCAGTTTCCACCAGTGCTCCAGGTCGGCGAGCGTGGTGATGTTGGCCGATGCCACCCGCCAGAACCGCTCGGCCATCTCCGCCGGCACGCCAAGCGCGAGAATGCGCTCCCGAACCGCGGGGAACGGCAGCGCCTGGTTGCGCGCCCGGGTCAGCGGCCAGAGGTCCTCGGCGTCGAACTTGGTCGGAGCAGCGCCGAACTGCGACAGATCGAACCCCTCGGCGATCTCGTCGAGCGTCATCCTCAGCTCCACCGGCTGCGAGGAGCCGAGCCGCGCCATCAGGCTCAGCAGCGCTTCCTTGGCCACGCCCTCGGCGCGCAGGTCGCGCAAGCTGAGCGTGCCGAGCCGCTTCGACAGCCCCTCGCCCTGCGGGCCGGTCAGCAGCGAATGGTGCGCGAAGGCGGGGGGCGTGCCGCCCATCGCCCGCATGATCTGGATCTGCGTCGCGGTGTTGGTCACATGGTCGGCGCCGCGCACGATATGGGTGATGCCCATGTCCACGTCGTCGACCGACGAGGCGAAGGTATAGAGCACCTGCCCGTCATGGCGGATCAGCACCGGGTCGGAGACCGAGGCGGTGTCGATCGACACCGGGCCGAGGATGCCGTCCTCCCACTCCGTCCGCTTCTGGTCGAGCCGGAAGCGCCAGTAGCCTTCGCGGTCCGCCCGAAGACGGTCCTTTTCGGCGGCCGAAAGCGCCAGCCCGGCGCGGTCATAGACCGGCGGCTTGCCCATGTTCAGAAGCTTCTTGCGCTTGAGGTCAAGCTCGACCGGGGTCTCGAACACCTCGTAAAGGGCGCCCGTCCTGCGCAGGTCGTCGGCCACCTCGGCGTAGCGGCCAAGCCGGTCCGACTGCCGCTCGAACCGGTCCCAGGTCAGCCCGAGCCATTCGAGATCGGCCTTGATCCCGTCGGCATATTCCTGCTTCGACCGTTCCTGGTCGGTGTCGTCCATGCGCAGGATGAACTGGCCACCGGTCTTCCGGGCAATGAGGTAGTTCATCAGCGCAGTGCGCAGGTTGCCCACATGGATGTAGCCGGTGGGCGAAGGGGCGAAGCGGGTGACGGTCATGGCGGAAACTCCTCGGCGCCTTCCTCTTTCACAGGACGCCGGTTTTGTCCATATGAGGGGCCTGGCCAAGGAGACCGACATGAACGACTGGCTGGGGCGCACCGCGCCCGACCTCGAGACGATCGAACAGATGGCGCAGGCGACGGTCGCCGACCTGCCCGAACGCTTTTCCACGCCCGCCCGCGGCGTCGTGATCCGGGTGGAGGATTTCCCGCCCGAGGACATCCTCGACGACATGAACGTCGAGGATCCGTTCGACCTCACCGGCCTTTACGACGGCATCCCGCTGACCGAGAAATCGGTGATGGACGTGGTCGACCGGCCCGATACGATCTGGCTCTTCCGCCGCCCGATCCTGGACGAATGGGCCGAACGGGGCGATGTCACGCTCGGCCAGCTCGTGGCCCATGTGATGATCCACGAACTTGCCCACCACTTCGGCTGGTCCGACGAGGAAATCGCCGAGATCGACCGCTGGTGGGAATGAGCCGCACCGGGACCCGGCATCCGAACCGCGCGAAGGACAGTTGACCGGCCACACGGCCTGCACGCAGGCGATTGGCGGCGGCCGGGACTTGGCCTAGCCTTCCGCCAGCCAGCCCGGAGCAGCCCATGATCCATGCCCTCATCGCGATCCTTCTCTGCCAGCTTGCCGGGGAAGCCGGCGCGCGGCTTTTCGGCCTTCCCGTGCCCGGTCCGGTGATCGGGATGCTCCTCATGCTCGGCCTCATCGTCTCGGCGCCGCGATTGGCCGGCCTCGTCCGTCCGACGGCGGAGGGTATCCTGGCCAATCTCTCGCTTCTCTTTGTGCCGGCGGGGGTGGGGGTGGTCGGCCATGTCTCGACGCTCGGCGGGCAGGCGCTGTCGCTCCTGATCGCGGTCGTGGCCTCGACCGTCCTCGCCATCGCTGCCGGCGCGGTGACCTTCGTTCTGGTCGCGCGCGTGACGGGAGCGGGCGATGACTGAGCTTGAGGCGTTCTGGAGCTACCTGTCCGAAGGCCCGCTCCTCTGGCTCGCGCTCACGCTTCTGGCCTATGCGGCAGGCGATGCGGCCTGGCGGCGGTCGGGAAGGAAGCCCTGGGTGAATACCGTCCTCGTGGCCGTGGTGATCCTCGCGGCGATCCTCTGGGTCACGCGCACGACCTACGGGACCTATTTCGAGGGCGCGCAGTTCGTCCACTTCCTGCTCGGCCCGGCGACCGTTTCGCTCGCGCTGCCGCTCTACGACAATCTCGGACGGCTGAAGCGCTCGGCCCTGCCGGTGATCGCGGCGCTGCTGGCGGGATCGGCCACTGCGGCGGGCTCTGCCGTCGCCATCGCCGCCGCTCTCGGCGTCCATCCGACAGAACTCGCCTCGCTTGCGCCGAAGTCGGCGACGGCGCCGGTGGCCATCGGCATTTCCGAAAGCATCGGCGGGGCGCCGACCCTGACCGCGGTGCTCGTCATCCTCACCGGCATCACCGGGGCGGTGGTGGCGACGCCGCTCCTGAACGCGCTCCGCATCCGCGACTGGCGGGCCCGCGGGCTCGCCACCGGCGTGGCCAGCCACGGGCTCGGCACGGCGCGGGCGTTCCAGGTCAATCCGACCGCCGGCGCCTTCGCGGGCCTCGGCATGGCGCTGAACGCAGTCGCCACCGCCTTCATCGCCCCCCTGGTGCTTGCGCTTTTTCGCTGAGCGGGCGGACACGCCATCGTGAATCGCCGGGCCGCACCGTCGAGCCATACCCTTTCCCGGCACGAACAGGGAGAGATGTGATGACCCGTCCCGCCGGACTGACCCGCCGCCACGCCCTTCTCGCCGGCGCCTGTGCGCCGCTCTTCTTCGCCAAGACCGCACCCGTTCAGGCGAAAGCCGCGCAGCGCGGCGCCGCCGTGCCGCAGTTCAGCCGCTTCATGCTCGGCACGTTCGAGGTGACGACGCTGCTGGCCGGAACCCGGGCGGTCGAGGCGCCGCACACGATTTTTGGCCTGAACGCGTCGGAGGAGGATTTCACCGCTGCCGCCACCGCCGCCTTCCTGCCCGCCGAGGTAGCGCAGTTCTTCTTTACGCCGACGCTCGTCAACACCGGGGAGGCGGTGATCCTGTTCGACACCGGCACCGATCCCGCGGGGATCACGGCAGCCCTTTCCGCCGCCGGCTATGCCCCGGGCGATGTCGACACCGTCGTCCTGACCCACATGCACCCCGACCACATCGGCGGCATGGCAACAGATGGCGCGCCCACCTTCGGCAACGCCGCCTATGTTGCGGGCGCGGTCGAGCACAACCATTGGTCGGGGGCGGGCAATGACCTGTTCGACACGAATGTGTGGCCCTTTGCCGACCGGACCACGATGCTCGATGAGGGCGGCGCGGTGGCGCCCGGCATCACCGCAGTGGCGGCCTTCGGCCACACGCCGGGACACCTGGCCTTCAGGGTCGAGAGCGACGGCAAGGCGCTGATGATCACCGCCGACACGGCCAACCACTTCGCCTTCTCGCTCGCCCATCCCGACTGGGAGGTGAAGTTCGACGCCGACAAGGCGGCCGCCGCCGCCACGCGGCGGATGATCTTCGGCATGATCGCCGCCGAGCGCCTTCCGTTCATCGGCTATCACATGCCCTTCCCCGCGACCGGCTTCGTCGAGACCGACGGCGACGGCTTCCGCTATGTGCCCTCGTCCTACCAGTTGATGCTCGGTTGACGCCGCCCTTGCCGGGGGGCGCGATTGCGCCCACCCTGCCGGACGGGAGGCGCCGACATGACCCCGATCCTGACTGTCACGCTCAATCCCGCGCTCGACCTCGCCACTTCGGCCGAGGCGGTTCGGCCGGGCCCGAAGCTGCGCTGCGAGGAACCGCGCGCCGATCCCGGCGGCGGCGGGATCAACGTCGCCCGCGTGATCCGGCGGCTTGGCGGCGAGGTGCAGGCCTTCGTCGCGCTCGGCGGTGCGACGGGCGTGCGGCTCGCCCGGCTGATCGAGAAGGAGCGGCTCGCCACCGTCCGGTTCGACGGGCCCGGCGAAACGCGGGAAAGCCTTTCGGTGACCGATCGCGCGGCCGGCGCGCAATACCGCTTCGTCATGCCGGGGCCGACATGGTCGCGCGCCGCGGGCCGGGCGGCGTTGGCCGCCATCGCCGCCGCGGCAGAACCGGACGCGCTCGTCGTCCTGTCGGGCAGCCTGCCGCCCGGCCTGCCGCACGACCTGCCGGCGACGCTCGCCCGCCGCGTTGCCGCCAAGGGCGCGCGGCTGGTTCTCGACACCTCGGGCGAGACGCTCGCCCGCGCCGCCCGCCCGCCCCGCCCCCTCCATGTCCTGCGGATGGACGCGGGCGAGGCCGAGGCATTGGCCGCGAGCCGCCTCAAGACCCGCGGCGACACCGCCGATTTCGCCGAAAACCTGGTGCGTCAGGGCGCGGCCGAGATCGTGGTCATCGCGCGGGGGGCCGACGGCTCGGTCATGGCGACGCGCGAGGGGCGCTGGTTCTCCAAGGCGGCAGAGGTGCCGGTAAAAAGCAAGGTCGGGGCCGGCGACAGCTTCGTCGCGGCCTTCACGCTGGCGCTCGCCCGGGGGCGCGCGCTTCCCCGCGCGCTGCAGGAGGGCATGGCAGCTGCAAGTGCTGCGGTGATGACCGAGGCGACCGAGCTTTGCCACCCCGGCGAGGCCCGCCGGCTGATCGCCGCCTGCCCGGTGGGCCCGATCTGAAGACCGGTCCGGACCCCCGCCGCCGGTGTCAGGCTATGAGCTTCTTCGTCATCTCGACGAGGCGCCGCGCCTGATGGGCGACCGCCGCCCGGCCCTTGTCGTCGAACTCCCCCGCCTTGGCGGAATAGCCATAGGGATTGCCGCCCGCCGCGGCGATCGCATCGTCGGTATAGCCCGGCGCGACGATGATAGCCCCCCAGTGCATCGCCGTGGTGTAGAGCGACAGGATCGTCGCCTCCTGCCCGCCGTGGGGGTTGCCCGCGCTGGTGGTTGCGGTGATCGGCTTGTTCGACAGCCCGCCCTTCTGCCAGACCGGCCCCAGCGTGTCGATGAAGGCGCGGAGCTGGCTGGCCGAGACGCCGTAGCGGGTGGGGCAGGAGATGAAATAGCCGTCGGCCCAGGCCATGTCGTCGGGCGTCGCCACCGGGATCGAGGCCATCTTGTCCGCCTGCGCCTTCCAGGCAGGCTGGCCGTTCACCGCCGCTTCGGGCGCGGTTTCGGCCACCCGCAGCAGGCGCACCTCGGCGCCGGCGGCCTCGGCGGCCTTCGCGGCGGCCTCGGCGATGGCGTGGTTGGTGCCGTAGGTGGAATAGAAGATGACAGCAATTTTCGGTCTGCTCATGACGGAATCTCCTCGGATGTGACGGGACACTAACGCATCTCGTCCGCCGCGAGTTTCCCCATGCCCGAACGGTGCCTGTGCCCGGGCGCACAACCGGAGGGGGTCAGAACGAGATTTCCGCCAGCACCGCCCGATGGTCCGAGGGCCAGGGATCGACCGCCAGATCCGTGCGCGGGCCCGTCTCGCCGACGATCCAGGCATCGAGGACCTTCAGCCCCGCCGCCCTGGCACAGGCGAAGTCGATGCGGTCGTGATGGTCTTCGGGGTCTGTCTCGTCGCCCTGCGGCGTCCAGGTGAAGGCGGGCTTGGCCACCGGGTCGGGCCAGACCGCCCGGTAGGTGTCGACAAAGCCCGCCTCCGACAACCGCCGCGTCGTCGGCCAGACGACCTTCACCGGCTGCCGGCCCGCCGCGACCGCCGCCTCGGTCCAGTCGTGTTCCGAGGGTTCGTTGAAGTCGCCGAAGACCAGAACCGCCGCCGCGCCCTCGGCCGCCTTCATGTCCTGAAACAACAGGTCCATCGCCGGCCCGCGGGTCTGGTTGGCGTAGTCGATCGCCTCGGCCTCGGTCTTGATGAACGGCGCCGGCCCGTATTCGATGCCGAGAAGCTGATAGGGCTGATAGGGCTCGTCGTCGTGGTGGATGTTGAAGGCCCAGACCGTCGTCCCGTTCACGTCGATCGGCACGCCGAGGTCATTCGGGCTCGCCGCCCCGATCGGATAGCGCGACAGGATCGCGTTGGCCCAGAGCGCCGCATTTTCCTGAGTCTGGTCGTGGTACTGGTAGCCCAGCGCCTCGGCGATGGCTTTCGCGACGGAGTCGCCCTGCGGCGGGCAATGGTCGGCGGTGCAGTCGGCGCCTTCGAGCCGGGTTTCCTGGATGCCGATGATGTCGGGATTGGCGGCCTTCAGCACCGCCACGGTCTCCTCGACGCCCTTGGCCTCGTTGCCGCCGCCGCCCCAGATGTTGTAGCTCATGATCCGCAACGTCGTCTCGGCCGCCGCCGGGCCGGCGGCAAGAGCACAAGCGAGAAGGCCCGGGAGAATGCGTGTCGGCATGGCTTCACCTCCTGTTGATGGCAGGAGGCGATCCTAGCGGTGGAACGGGCGCAGGGCATTCCCGGCGGCGGCAGTCCGCGTCGCAACCGGGCGATCAGCTTCCGTCGCGCCAGCGGTTGACGATTGGATAGCGGCGGTCGAGCCAGAAGGCCTTCTTCGTCAGCCGCACCCCCGGCGCCGCCTGGAAGCGCTTGTGTTCGCTGGCGTAGATGAGGCTCTCCACCTTCTTCACCACCGCCCGGTCGAAGCCCGCCGCGACCACCTCGGCCACCGACTGGTCGCCCTCGATCAGCCGCTCGAGGATCGCGTCGAGCACGGCATAGGGCGGCAGGCTGTCCTCGTCCTTCTGGTCGGGCCTGAGTTCGGCCGAAGGCGCCTTCTCGATCACCCGCTCGGGGATCACCGCGCCCTCCGGCCCCGTCATCCAGGGCCGGTGGTTGGCGTTGCGCCAGCGGCAGGTCTCGAACACCCGGGTCTTGTAGAGATCCTTCAGCGGGTTGTAGCCCCCCGACATGTCGCCGTAGATAGTGGCATAGCCGACCGCCACCTCGGACTTGTTGCCGGTGGTCAGAAGCATCTCGCCGAACTTGTTCGAGATCGCCATGAGCATCAGGCCCCTGAGGCGGGACTGAATGTTTTCTTCGGCAAGCCCCGGCGCCAGCCCCTCGAACAGATGCGCGAGCGCCACTTCCACGGCCTCCCGCGCGCCCTCGATCGACACGGTGTCGAGCCGGCAACCCAGTGCCTGCGCCACCGCCTTCGCATCCTCGAGCGAATGGACCGAGGTGTATTCCGACGGCAGCATCACGCAGCGGACGTTGTCTGGACCCAGGGCATCTGCCGCGACGGCGGCCACCAGCGCCGAATCGACGCCGCCCGACAACCCCAGCATCACCTTGCCGAACCCCGACTTGCGGCAATAGTCGCGCAAGGCCTGCACCATCGCGCGATAGTCCTGTTCCCATTCGTCCGGGAGCGGCACCAGCTCGGTGCGCGCCGCCCGCCAGCCGTGCTCGCCGCGGGTGAAATCGACATGGCGGATGCATTCGTCGAAGGCCGGCATCTGCAACGCCAGGTCCGCGCCCGGGTTGAGGACGAAGCTCGCCCCGTCGAAGACCTGGTCGTCCTGGGCGCCGACCATGTTGAGATAGACCAGCGGCAGGTGCGTCTCGATCACGCGGGAGACCATGAGGTTGACGCGCCGGTCATACTTGTTGCGGTAGTAGGGCGACCCGTTCGGCACCAGCAGGATCTCGGCCCCCGTCTCTGCCAGCGTCTCGGTCACGTCGTCGAACCAGGCATCCTCGCAGATCGGCGTGCCGATGCGCACGCCGCCGACGGCGTAGGGCCCGCTGACCGGAGCGGTTTCGAACAGCCGGCCCTCGTCGAAGACGGTGTCGTCCGGCAGGTGATGCTTCAGAACCCGCGCCTGCACCTTGCCGCCCTGGAGCACATGCCAGGCGTTGTAGAGAAGCCCCTGCGGATCGCGCCAGGGCCCGCCGATCCCGAGCGCCGGGCCATCCGCACAATCCGCCGCCAGCCGCGCGATCCAGGCCATCGCCTCGTCGGTGAAGGCGGGTTTCAGCACCAGGTCCTGCGTCTGGTAGCCGGTCAGGAACATTTCGGTCAGCGCCACCATGTCGGCGCCGGCCGCCTTTCCCTCCGCCCAGGCGGCGCGGGCCTTCGCTGCGTTCGCGGCGAAATCCCCGACGGTCGGGTTGAGCTGGGCGAGGGTCAGGCGGAAGGTGCCGGCCATGCGCGTCTCCGGGTTCGTGGCGCCCCTGTCTTAGCAGACCTGCCGCGAAGGGAAAGCGCCGATGGGCGGAAAGGGGCCACCCCTCGGCCGCCGATCATCCCCCGGCGCGCCGCCTTTGACTTGTCACCGCGGGGTCCGGGAAATATGGTTCCCGCCCGTGCGAACGGGTGTATGGAAGCGCTTGCGAGTGCGGACCGAAGGTGGCGACGGAGAGGCGATGATGAAGCGGATGGGCGGTCACGGTCTGACAGCGGCGGGTCTCGCCGCGCTGGCGATCACGACGGCGGGGGTTGCCGTGACGGCGGCCGGCATCGCCGCCGCGCAGGAGGTCGTCACCAAGGAATACGACGACGGCGGCATCTACGAAGGCACCTTCAAGGACGGCAAGCAACACGGCCAAGGCATCTACCGGCTGCCCAACGGCTACGAATACAGCGGCGACTGGGTCGAGGGCGAGATTCTCGGCCAGGGCCGCGCGCGTTACCCCAACGGCTCGGTCTACGAGGGCGCCTTCGTGAAGGGCAAGCCCCAGGGCAAGGGCAAGATCACCTTCGCCGACGGCGGCACCTACGAGGGCGACTGGCTGGCGGGCGAGATCGAGGGGCAGGGCACGGCGCATTATGCCAACGGCACCACCTATGCCGGGGGATTCACCAAGGCGCTGCACAACGGCAAGGGCCGCATGGAAAGCCCCGGCGGCTACGTCTACGACGGCGACTGGGTGATGGGCGTGAAGGAGGGCAAGGGCAGGATCACCTACCCCGACGGCGCCGTCTATGAAGGCGACATCCTGCGCGGCCAGCGTGCGGGTCAGGGCAAGCTGACGCTCGCCGACGGGCTGACCTACGACGGCGGCTGGGCCGACGGGGAAATGAACGGCCAGGGCAAGCTCACCCAGCCCAACAAGGATGTCTACGAGGGCGGCTTCCAGAACGGCAAGCGGCAGGGCAAGGGCAAGGTGACCTACGCCAACGGCGACAGCTACGAGGGCGAGTTCGCCGCCGACCAGCGGCAGGGCAAGGGCATCTTCCGCGGCACCGACGGCTATGTCTACGACGGCAACTGGGTGGCGGGCCGGATCGAGGGCACCGGCAAGGTGACCTACCCCGACGGATCGGTCTACGAGGGCCAGTTCGTGAACGATCTTGCGAACGGCAAGGGCAGGATCACCTATGCCGACGGCTCGACCTACGAGGGCGACTGGAAGGACGGCGTGATCGAGGGGACCGGCCGGGCCAGCTATGCCAACGGGCTTGTCTACGAAGGCGCGTTCAAGGGCGGCAAGAACCACGGGAAGGGCAAGATGACCTATCCCGACGGCTACACCTATGACGGCGACTGGAAGGACGGCCAGCGCCAGGGCAAGGGTGTGGCGAAATACGCCGACGGGTCGGTCTATACCGGCGATTTCGTCGCCGGCCAGCGCGAGGGCCAGGGCGAGATCGTGATGGCCGACGGCTTCCGCTATACCGGCGGCTGGAAGGCCGGCGAGATCGACGGGCAGGGAACCGCCACCTATGCCAATGGCGACGTCTACGAAGGCAGCTTCAAGGCCGGCAAGCGGCAGGGCCAGGGGATCATGCGCTATGCCACCGGCCAGACCGCGGCCGGGACCTGGACCGATGGCGCGCTGACCGAGGAAGCCCCGCCGCCGGCGGAAGGCGCCGCGGAAGGCGCCGCCCCGGCCGGCGAGGCGGCGCCCGCCGCCGGCACGCAAGGCAACTGACCCCGCCAGACCGGTGCGCGGGTCACGCCGCCCGGCGCGCGATCAGCCCGCGGTCGAGGAGAAGGCTGATGACGCGTTCGCCGTAGGCGGCGTTGCCATGCACGCCGTCTTCGGTCAGGAATTCCCCGGGCAGGCCCGCCTGCCCCGGGAACAGTTCGGCGCAGGGATCGAAGAGCGGCACGCCCGCGGCGCGGATCATCTCCTTCACGATCGTGATGAAAAGCGGATAGTTGGCCGCGCCGAAAATGTCGGGCGGGGCGACGGCGACGGTCGGCACCATCTCCGAAAGGCGCCTGAGCATCCGCACATGGCCCTGCCGGAAATGCCGCACATAGGCCTCGGCCAGCGCGCGCGAGGCGAACTGGCTGGTCTCGTCGGCAAGGAAGCCCGCCGCGTCGGTCCGGTGGCCGTTGTAGCCGAAGGGCGGCACGATCCGCCCGAGATGAAACCCGAACGACGCCAGGACCGGCACCTCCGGGGATAGCACATTGCCGCGCCCGAGCCGCGCGGCAAGCTCGGCCACCCGCTGCTGAAACGCGCGGTTGCGCACGAATATCCCGCGATTGCGGTGAAGCGACACCAGCCCCTGATGCCAGATGTTGCCGGAAAACGACAGCATCTCTGCCCTGAGCCCGAGGGCATCGCAGCCCGCCTTCAGCGCCACCGAATGACTGTCGCCGAGGATGAGAAGGTCAGGCTCGGCCACGCGCGTAAGCCTCCAGAAGCTGCTCCTCGCAGACCAGATCGTCGGCCGCCATGCGCGCCTCCGCCTCGGCCTCGGATGCCTGTCGGGCGCCCGCCTCACCCGAATGGGCCTCGGGCGCGTCGAGCCTGAGGCCGGCGAAGAAATGCCCCATCACCGTGTCGACCCCCGCCTGCGTCACCGACCGCAGGTTTGCCTCGTAGAACCGCGCCGCCGCGGGCGCGCCGGCGATGATCTCGTAGGAGGGGAAGTAGTCCACGCCGGCGTCGGCGGCGGCCAGTTCACCCGCCACCGCGCGCAAGACCGCCTTGGACTGCGTCGTCGCCACCAGAACGTGCCGGCCCGAAGCCGTCGCCGTCAGCGGCACCGGCGAAACCGTCAGCAGGATGCGCAGCCCCGGATTGATCCGCCGCATCGCCGCCACCGCCTGATCGAGCGCCGCGCCGATTTCGCCGAAGCGGTATTCCCGGAACCGGTGGCGCGCCGGATCGAAGCTGCCGGCGGCGGTGCCGGGGCACATCGCATAGGGCTGGCCGGTCGCCGCATTCTCCCAGCCCTCGGTCAGGCCCAGGGTGAAGACGAAGACATCCGCCCCGGCGATCGCCCGCCGGAACGCCCTGACCATCGACAGGCGGCTGAGCCGCGCCTCCTCGGCCGAGGCGAAGCCCGAGGGCTCGATCGCCGGGCGGAGCGAATCCGCCACCCGGGCGCCATCGGGCCAGAATTCCGGCAGATCCGGATCGTCCTCGCCAGCCGCGAGCCGCACCAGCAGGAGAAGCTGCGCCGCCGTGTAGATGTTGCCGGTGCGGGCCGAGAAGACGCCGTAGTTGAAGGCGCGGGCGATTTCGGGCGGCGTCCGCCCCGGCGCAGGCTCGGCATCGAGCCAGTGCTGCCCCCGGGCCGTCAGCGCCCGGCCGATGTGCTGGGCAAAGCACGACCCGAAGGTGGCGAAGCGCGCATCGGCCGGCAGCGCCCAGCGCGACGACCAGAGCGCGCGCAAGCCCGCCAGCCCGGGCTCGGCCACGCCGGTCCGCCAGAACGCCTGCGGGGGAAGGTCGGAATAGGGTGTCTTGCCGCCGCTCACGCGCTCACCTGTGCTGCCGCAGGCAGGATAGCGGCGGAGCGCGCCGCCCTCCACCCTTGGCTTCGGCACCTGCGGGAATCCTGTCGTCCATGTCCTTTTTGCCGCATTCCCCGCGCCCGCGCGCATCCCGCATTTTTCCCTTTCCCTCCGCCGCGCGCCGCGTATAGTCGCGCCCCATGACACGGAGCCAGCATATCGCCCTGACCGCCCGCGCTTCCCGCGCGGCGTCGCTTCGTGGCCTCCTTCTCCTCCTTAGCCGCCTCTGAG
>JAUQYB010000129.1 GCA_030837825.1 Albidovulum sp. | reverse complement strand
CGACATGGGCCGACAGCCGGTCGATTTCCTCGGTCACGTCGGCCTTGACGGCGAGAAGCGCCAGTTCCTGCGCCACCCGGGCGGGGTCGGCCTCGGCCGCGCCGGCCATCACCCGGGCAAGCGCCTCGCCGAGCGCCCGCGACGCCTCCGGTCGCCGCGCCTCGGCGGCGGCGGCGGCCTCGGCGGCAAGCGCCTCGATGCGGTCGATCTGGCGCGCGATCACGCCGGCGAGCACCCGCCCCTCGGCCGCGCGCATCGCCGCGAAATCGGCCAGGAGAGGTTCCAGTTCGGCCAGCAGCGCCGCGAGCAGCGGGCCGGTGTCCGCCTCGCCGCCCGGGTCGGCCACGCCACGAAGTGCGAGGATTTCGGCGGCGGACGGTTCGGCAAGCGGCAGCCCGGCGGCCTCGGCGCGTGCCCGCACCGCCACCAGCGCCGCCAGCACGCCATCGAGGCCCGCCGCATTGATCCTCAGCGCCTCGCCCCCCTCGCCGCGCGCGACCCTCAGCCCGAGCGTGACGTTGCCGCGCTGCGCGACCTTCGCCACCGCGGCGCGAACCGCCGGTTCCAGCCCGTCGATCCAGTCGGGCAGCTTCAACCTGAGGTCGAGCCCCTTGCCGTTGACCGAGCGAATCTCCCAAGTCCAGTCATGGCCCGGCGCCTGCCCGCGCCGCGCGGCGAAACCGGTCATCGAGACGAGCGAAGCGTTTACCATTTAAGAGTTTTCTCCTCCGTATCCGGCCCGGCGTGATGTATTTACATTTCAGTAAGCATTCCGGCCGTAGGGTTAACAAACCCTGACCGCGACGACAACGCGGGGCGCGGCCGGCAGATGGTCAGACACGGCAGGTGCAACGTGGATAGGTTCGACGACCGACGCAACAGGGTTGTTCATCTGGGGAACTATCGCAGCGACATGAGATATCCGGCGATCTCCGAGGTCCGCGCCTACTGGGAGGCGCTGCGCGACGGCCGCGCCGCCCCCTACCGGTCCGAGGTCGATCCGCGCGGCATCGAGCGGTCGCTCGAACATGCCTTCGTTCTTGAACGGATTGCGCCGCAGGCGGCACGGTTCCGCCTGGCCGGGATGCACCTCGCCGATCTCATGGGGATGGAGGTGCGGGGCATGCCGTTTTCCACCTTCTTCACCCCGGCTGCGCGGGCGGAAATCGGCATCATCCTGGAGAACGTGTTTTCCGGGCCGCGGACGGCCGAGCTGACCATTGCGGCGGAATCGGGTCTGGGCAAGCCCGCGCTTCAGGGCAGGATCGTCCTCCTGCCGCTGCGCAGCGATCTCGGCGACGTCAGCCGCGCGCTGGGTTGCCTTGTGACCGAGGGCCCGATCGGCCGCACCCCGCGCCGCTTCGAGGTGCGCGAAAGCCTCGCGGCCCCGATCGCCGCGACCGTGCCCGATCCGGGCCGGCCCGTCGCCGCCCTGCCCGGCTTCCCGCCGGCAAGGGGCTTCGCCGAGCCCGCCCTGCCTTTCACCGGCCCCCGACAGCCGCCGGCCCGCGGCCGCGCACAGTTGAGGCTTGTCGCCCGCGACGAATGAAACGAAAACGGCCCCCGCTCAGGGGGCCGTCCTGGCCGCAACGCGCCGCCGGCCGGTCACATGCCGGCCGCCTTCTGCATCGCCCGCCGGCCCTGAAGCTCCTCGGCCACCAGGAAGGCCAGCTCGAGCGACTGCGAGGCATTGAGCCGCGGGTCGCAGGCGGTGTGGTAGCGGTCCGACAGGTCCTCGTCGGTGACCGCCCGCACCCCGCCGGTGCATTCGGTCACGTCCTTGCCGGTCATCTCGAAATGCACCCCGCCGGGGATCGTGCCCTCGGCCTTGTGGATGGCGAAGAACTCGCGCACCTCGCGCAGGACGCTGTCGAAGGGCCGGGTCTTGTAGCCCGAGGCCGACTTGATCGTGTTGCCGTGCATCGGATCGCAGGTCCAGACGACCTTGGCGCCCTCCTCCTGAACGGCGCGGATCAGCCGCGGCAGGTTGTCGGCGACCTTGCCCGCCCCGAACCGCGCGATCAGCGTCAGCCGGCCCGGCTCGTTCTCCGGGTTGAGCCGGCGCAGCAGCCCCTTCAGGTCGTCGGACGAGAGCGAAGGCCCGCATTTCAGCCCGACCGGGTTCTGCACGCCGCGGCAGAATTCCACATGCGCGCCATCGGGCTGGCGGGTGCGGTCGCCGATCCAGATCATGTGGCCCGAGCCCGCCACCGGCAGGCCGGAGGTGGAATCGATCCGGCAGAGCGCTTCCTCGTATTCCAGCAGCAGCGCCTCGTGGCTGGTGTAGAAATCGACCGCGGCCATTGCATGCACGGTGTCGGAGGTGACGCCGGCCGCCGCCATGAAGTCCATCGCATCCTGGATGCGGGTCGCGACCTCGCGGTATTTCTTCGCCTCGTCCTCCTCGGTGAAGCCGGCAATCCAGCTCTGCACCCGGTGCATGTCGGCATAGCCGCCGGTCGAGAAAGCGCGAAGCAGGTTGAGCGAGGCGGCCGCCTGGGTATAGGCCTGAAGCATCCGCGCCGGGTCGGGCACCCGCGCCGCGGCGGTGAAGTCGAAGCCGTTGACGATGTCGCCGCGATAGGAGGGCAGCTCGACCCCGCCCACCACCTCGGTCGCGGCCGACCGGGGCTTGGCGAACTGCCCCGCCATCCGCCCGATCTTGACCACCGGCAGCTTCGCGCCCCAGGTCAGCACGATCGCCATCTGGAGAAGCACCTTGAAGGTGTCGCGGATGTTGTCGGCCGAGAATTCCGCGAAGCTTTCGGCGCAGTCGCCGCCCTGGAGCAGGAACGCCCTGCCCTCGGCCACCTGCCCGAGCGTGCGCTTGAGCTTGCGCACCTCGCCGGCGAAGACGAGCGGCGGCATCTTGGCAAGCTGCGCCTCGACCCCGTTCAGCGAGGCCGCGTCAGGATAGTCGGGCATCTGCACCCGCGGCTTCCTGCGCCAGTCGGATTTGGTCCAGCCCGTGGTCATGTCGTCTCTCCCGGAGGCTTTAGCGATAACGCAGGGCTTATAGCGAAGCCCCCGCCCTGCTGCAAACCGTTAAGCGCGCGAAATCGCCCTTGAAGGCGCCCGACATTGGTGGTTCTGTGTGCGCAAAACGACAATCAGGGTCGCATAATGTCCATCGCTCCGGCACGCGGCGCACGGGAATCCGGCACTTCCCCCAAGCAAAGGCGCTTCATCTTCCTGCTGCTGGACCGGTTCACGATGCTGTCCTTCGCGGGCGCCATCGAACCCCTGCGGATCGCCAACCGCGTGATCGGCCGCGAGGCCTACACCTGGAAGCTCGCCGGCGAGAACGGGGTGGAAAGCACCTGCTCGAACGGCGCATCGTTCAAGCTCGACATGGGGCTCGACGAGATCGAGCGCGAGGACACGGTGCTGGTCTGCGGCGGCATCGACGTGCAGCAGGCGACGACGAAGCCGATCCTCAACTGGCTTCGCCGCGAGGCGCGCCGGGGGGTGCCGATCGGCGGTCTCTGCACCGCCAGCTACACGCTCGCCAAGGCCGGGCTTCTGGACGGCAAGCGGGCGACGATCCACTGGGAGAACCAGGACAGCTTCCTGGAGGAATTCGAGGACGTCCGGCTGACGAAATCGGTCTTCGTGATCGACGGCAACCGGATGTCGACGGCGGGCGGCACCGCCTCGATCGACATGATGCTGAAGATCATCGCCGCCGATCACGGCGAGGAGGTCGCCAACACCGTCGCCGACCAGCTCATCTATTCCTCGATCCGCACCGATCAGGACACCCAGCGGCTGTCGATCCCGACGCGGATCGGGGTCAGGCACCCCAAGCTCAGCCAGGTGATCCAGATGATGGAAAGCAACATCGAGGATCCGATCAGCCCGGCCGACCTCGCCGAAGAGGTGGGCATGTCCACCCGGCAGCTCGAGCGGCTGTTCCGCCGCTACCTCAACCGCAGCCCGAAACGCTACTACATGGAACTCAGGCTCCAGAAGGCGCGCAACCTCTTGATGCAGACCGACATGAGCGTCATCAACGTGGCGCTGGCCTGCGGCTTTGCCAGCCCGTCGCATTTCTCGAAGTGTTACCGGGCGCACTACCGGACCACGCCCTACCGCGAACGCGGCTCGCAGGGCGCGCCGGCGGTCGCGGTGCCGCGGCTCTCGGTCTGACCGGACGGCCATTGGTTCGCCTTTCCGAACAGCGGGGCCGCCCGGGGGCGACTGGTCCCGTGCCGGGCAAAAACCGATAGGAAATGGTGCCCTGCCTGCCGTAGCGAATGGCTTTCCTTTTCACGCGGGTGCCTCTAGTTTGCCTGCCAGGACAATGATCCAACCAGGGAGTGACCTTATGAAGAAACTGTTCGCAGCAACCGCCGCCGCCGCGCTTCTGGCCGGTGCCGCCGGTGCGGAGGACATCAAGCTCGGCGTCATCCTCGGCTTCACCGGGCCGCTGGAATCGATCACGCCGATGATGGGCCAGGGCGCCGAACTGGCGATGAAGGAAGTGACCGACTCGGGCAAGCTGCTCGGCGGCTCCACCGTCACCTCCGTGCGCGCCGACTCCACCTGCATCGACGCCGCCGCCGCCCAGGCCGCGGCCGAACGGCTGGTGACCACCGACAAGGTGAACGCGATCGTGGGCGCCGACTGCTCGGGCGTGACCGGCGCGATCCTGGCGAACGTCTCGGTGCCGAACGGCATCGTGCAGATCTCGCCCTCGGCCACCTCGCCCGGTCTCTCGACCGCCGAGGATGCGGGCCTCTTCTTCCGCACCGCGCCGTCGGACGCGCGCCAGGGCGAGGTTCTCGCCAACGTCCTGAAGGACCGCGGCATCAACTCGGTCGCCATCTCGTTCACCAACAACGACTACGGCAAGGGGCTGGCGGAATCGATCAAGGCCGCGGTCGAGGCCGCCGGCGGCACGGTCACGATCGTGGCCGCGCACGAGGACGGCAAGGCCGACTATTCGGCCGAAGTGGGCGCGCTCGCCTCGGCGGGGGGCGATGCGCTGATTGTCGCGGGTTATGTCGACCAGGGCGGTTCGGGCATCATCCAGGCCTCGCTCGACAGCGGCGCCTTCTCCACCTTCGTGCTGCCGGACGGCATGTATGGCACGGTCCTGGAAGAGAAGTTCGGCGCCTCGCTGAACGGCTCCTTCGGCACGGTTCCGGGCAACGACAGCCCCGGGGGCGCGACCTTCCTCGACATGGCGAAGGCTTCGGGCTTCGAGGGCACTTCCTCCTATGCGCCGGAAAGCTATGATGCGGCGGCGCTGATCATGCTCTCGATGCAGGCGGCCGGCTCCTCGGCCTCCTCGGCGCTGAAGGACAAGGTGATGGATGTCGCCAACGCGCCGGGCGAGAAGATCTACCCGGGCGAACTGGCCAAGGGGCTGGAGCTTCTCGCCGCTGGCACCGACATCGACTATGTCGGCGCCACGGCGGTGGAACTCATCGGCCCGGGCGAGGCCGCGGGTTCGTATCGCGAATACGAATTCAAGGACGGCAAGATCACCACGGTCGGCTACCGCTGATCGCGCCAGAACCCAGGCAGCCCGGCAATTGCCGGGCTGCTTTTTCATAAGAAGAACAAGCGCTTTGCGGACGCTGTTCGCGTGAACGCAAGGCGCGTCCGGGGGATTGCATGATCGTCGTCGAGGATCTGCACAAGCATTTCGGCGGATTCCGCGCCGTCGATGGCGCGTCGCTGGAAATCGCCAAGGGCTCCATCACCGGGCTGATAGGCCCGAACGGTGCCGGAAAATCCACGCTCTTCAACGTCATCGCCGGGGTCCATGCGCCGACCGCCGGCCGCGTGGTGATGGACGGCGAGGAGATCACCGGCCTGCCGCCGCACGCGCTGTTTCACAAGGGCCTGCTGCGCACCTTCCAGATCGCCCATGAATTCTCGTCGATGACAGTGCGCGAGAACCTGATGATGGTGCCCGCGGGCCAGTCCGGCGAGGTGCTGTGGAACGCGCTCTTCCATCGCGCCCGGATCCGCGAGGAAGACGCCGCGCTTGCGAGGAAAGCCGACGATGTCCTTGACTTCCTGACCATTTCGCACCTTGCCGACGAACGCGCCGGCAACCTCTCGGGCGGCCAGAAGAAGCTTCTGGAGCTTGGCCGCACGATGATGGTCGAGGCCAAGATCGTCTTTCTCGACGAGGTCGGAGCGGGGGTGAACCGGACGCTTCTCAACACGATCGGCGACGCCATCGTGCGGCTGAACCGCGAACGCGGCTACACCTTCTGCGTCATCGAGCATGACATGGACTTCATCGGCCGGCTCTGCGACCCGGTGATCGTGATGGCCGAGGGCAAGGTGCTGGCGAAGGGCTCCGCCAAGCATATCATGGAGAACGAGGCGGTGATCGAGGCCTATCTGGGGCGCGGGCTCAAGAACAAG
>JAUQYB010000128.1 GCA_030837825.1 Albidovulum sp. | reverse complement strand
TCCTGTCGCCACCGCCAATTACGCGGCGGGTTTTGTTTGCTGTCAAACGAATTCTTCGTAAGCTGGCGCGGCCGGAGCCCTTGCCTTCGCCGCGGGGGCGACTAGGATTCCGGGCAGCGACAGGAAGGCAGGTGCGCGCGTGACCGACGACAGACCCTATCGGCTCGAGGATCAGATCGGCTTCAAGCTGCGGCTGGCGAACCAGCGGCACCTGGAGATTTTCGCCGCCGAGATGCCCGACCTCACGCCGCCGCAGTTCGCGGTGATGGCCAAGCTCGCCGCGGAAGGCACGCTGTCGCAAAACCACCTCGGCCGGCTCGTCGCGATGGATGCGGCGACGACCAAGGGGGTGGTCGACCGGCTGCTGAGGAAGGGTTTCGTCGAGACGCTGCCCTCGTCCACCGACCGGCGGCGGCTGGAGATTTCGCTGACCGAGGCGGGGCGCGCGTTTCTCGCCCGCGCGGTGCCGGTGGCGGCACGGATTTCCGCGCGCACGGCACGGAACCTCAGCGCGCGCGACCTCGATCGCCTGATCGGGCTTCTCGACAAGCTGTGAGGAAGAGAATGTGATGGTGCGGTTGAGAAGACTCGAACTTCCACGGGGGTTAGCCCACAGCGACCTCAACGCTGCGCGTCTACCAATTCCGCCACAACCGCACCGGACCTGGGAACGACTGCCCCCGGGCGAGGTGGGCGTTACTTAGCCAAAGGCTTTGGCGATGTGAAGGGGGGTCGTGGCGCAGCGCGAAAAAAAGACGGGCGCGCCGGGATGCGCCCGTCTGATCGGGTCGGAACCTCAGTTGCGGAAGAGAAGGAACGGCAGCCGGGCAGCCAGCGGCAGCGCATCCACCTGATCGGCGGTCAGCGAGGCCTGCGTCGGCGCCGCCGCGGCGGGCGCGGCCGGGTCGGCAGCCGCCGCCTGCTGCGGCGCGGCCGGGTCGGCTGCGGCGGGTTCGGCCGGGACGGGTGCTGCGAAGCTCGGCAGCGCGGCGGGCACGGTCTCGGGTGCCGCGGCCTGGTCGGCGCGGCCGGCGATCGTGTAGGCGGCCTTGCGGACAAGCTGCATCCGGTCCGGCTGGCCGGGCGAGAAGGGCACGCTGCCAGACACGTCGGCCGCCTTCAGCGCCATGTCATACCAGTCGAAGGCGAGATCGGGCCGCCTGGTGGCGCCGAAGCCCTGGCTCAGGTGATGGCCGAGAAGCTCGGCATAAGCCCCCTCGCCCAGCGCCGCGAGAAGGAGGCTGGAGGCCACCGCCACGTCCATGTCGTCCTGCGCATAGCCGACCGAAAGGCAGATCTTCGCCGTCGCGGAAAGCTGTGCCGGCGCCATCCCGGTGGAAAGCGCGAAGGCACGGGTGTCGGCCAGCACCTTGTCGGCCGCGTCGAGCGACAGCGCCGCCACCTCGGCCTTCATCGCCGGACCGAAGCCCGCGCATTGCTCGCGGATCATCTCGGGTGTGGCGCCGGGCACGCGCGCGGCCATCTCCTCGCCCTCGGCGATGGTGAAGGCGCGGACAAGGCAGAACTGTTCGCCCAGCGCGGCGGCGGGGTCGGTCATCGTGGCGACCGTGGTATAGCCCCCCGCGGCCGAGGCCGTCAGCCCCACCCGGTTGCATTGCGAGGCGAGCGAGGCCTCGGTCACCGCGCCGCCGAGGAAGGTCGGCAGGCCGGTCGCGGCCGGGGCCGGTTCTTCCGCCGGCTCGGCTTCGGGCATCGCCGCCTCGGTCACCGGGGCGGCCGGCGCCGCCGGCATGGCCGGCACCACCGCCATCTGCCCCTGCGCGGGCAGGCCCGCGGCCTCGTCGCGCCAGGTCAGCAGGAGCCCGCGCATTCCCATCGGGTTCGCCGCCGCCTGCTGCATCGTCATCGCGCCCCCCGCCACCCCGCGGTGGTAGGAGCCGACGAGCAGCGTGCGTTCGTATTCGGTCAGCTGCCCCGTCGCCGGATAGCCGAGCGTCATCTGGTAGTCCGAGATCGCCGAACGGGAGTTGCGGCCGAGAACGCCGTCGGGTGTGCCCACCGGGTAGCCGAAGTAGTTGAGCGCGACCTGCACCTCGCGGTTGGCCTCGCGCTGCGCCGTGGTCATGCCGGAACTGGTGGACTTGCGCACCACCGTCGTGGTGCGTTTCTTCTTCTGCGATTCATTGACGATCGCACCGCCGATGATGCCGCCGATGATGCCCCCCACAAGCGCATCGCCGCCGTCGGCATAGGCCGGGGCGGGAATGGCGCCCGGCATCATGCCGACCGTGACCGCAAGGCCGGCCGCCGCGAGCTGTTTCATTTTCATGGCAAATCTCCTGATCCCGGCTCAATTGTTCGGCGGGCCGGCAATAGCCAGCCCGCCAATACGTTGTTTAATGCGCCAAAAGTCTGAACCCCGGCAGGCGTTCTGGCAATCACTGTTTTCCTGCCGCGCAGGGAATCTGCGGCGCCGCGATTGCGTTGGCGTTGCCGGTGGGGGTGCCCGGTGCAGGCGCCTGGGCCGCGGACGGGGCGGCGCAACGCAGCCGGTGGTAGCGCTGCTCGGGCCCGTGCCCGCGCCCCCGCCCCATGAGCGTTTCATAAAGCGGCCGGTTCATCTGCGCATGGGGCCGCGTGACCTCGGTCTGGGCGGCCATGATCGCGGAGGTAAGAACGAGGCCGATCGTCAATGCGACGGCAAACGCCGAAAGCTTCAGCATGGGTGTCTCCAAAATTGCCTGGGTCAAAATCCCCGTGAAACATGCGGGGGAAGCGGTTAATGAAGCGATGATGCGCCCGGGCGGGCGGTCCCGCCAGTCGGGAATTCCTGCCTTTCGGCGCGGGGCTACCCGGGGGCGGCGATGGTGGAATGGCGGACGACCGGGGGGCCAGTGCCCTACGAGGGGGCGCTGGCCTTCATGGAGGAGCGCGTGGCCGACATCGCCGCCGGCCGCGCCGAGGAGATGATCTGGCTCCTGGAGCACCCGCCGCTCTACACCGCCGGCACCTCGGCCAGGCCGGAGGATCTGACCGATCCCGGCCGCTTTCCCGTCCATGTCGCGGGGCGCGGCGGGCAATACACCTATCACGGGCCCGGCCAGCGGGTCGTCTACGTCATGCTCGACCTCAACCGCCGCGGCCGCGACGTCCGCGCTTTCGTGCGCGGGCTCGAGGACTGGATCATCGCCGCGCTGGCCGAGTTCAACGTGAGGGGCGAGGTCCGCGGCGACCGGGTGGGCGTCTGGGTGGTCCGGCCCGACGCGGCGCCCGGCCCCGGCGGCGCCCCGCGCGAGGACAAGATCGCCGCGATCGGCGTCAAGCTCCGTCGCTGGGTGAGCTTCCACGGCATTGCCATCAACGTCGATCCGGACCTGAGCCATTTCGACGGCATCGTGCCCTGCGGCCTCCGCGAGCACGGGGTGACGAGCCTCGTCGACCTCGGCCTGCCGGTGACGATGGCCGATCTCGACCAGGCGCTGAGGACGACCTTCGGCCGCGTCTTCGGCTGAGCGGCGGAGTTTCGCCCGGCCCTTTCGCCTCACCGTGCAACCGTCCGCCTATCCGGCCGCGTCCTGGCCCTGAGGTGCGGCGGGATGTCGCGGCAGGATTCGCAACCGGAGCGGCGAATGCTCATATGGAGGGGACCTGATTTGACTTAACTCAAGTCGCAGGGCAGATTCGCCATGCTAACAGCGCGCGAACCGCGTCTGCTGTGTTGCCACCTCCGCAGAACGCAAGAGAAGGACCGATGATGAAAACCAGACTGATCGCCATTGCCGCCGCCCTCGCCCTCGCCGGCCCCGCGCTCGCCGACGGCGATGCCGCAAAGGGCGAGAGCGAGTTCAAGAAGTGCAAGGCCTGCCATTCGATCATTGCCGACGACGGCACCGAGATCGTGAAGGGCGGCAAGACCGGCCCGAACCTCTACGGCGTGGTCGGCCGTGCGGTCGCTTCGGTGCCCGACTTCAAGTATGGTGACGGCATCCTCGCCGTCGGCGCCACCGGCATGGTCTGGGACGAGGCGCTGCTGACCGAATACGTGGCCGACCCGACGGCCTTCGTCGACACCCACGGCGGTTCGGGCAAGTCGAAGATGACGTTCAAGCTCGCCAAGCACGGCGAGGACGTCGCGGCCTATCTGGCCTCGGTCGCGAAGTAAGCGACCCAACCGGCATCTGGCGGCGCGCGATCCTTTTCGCGCGCTGTCACCTATTTCGGTCATTGCCCAAGCCCGCTCTGCCCTCTATTACGATTCCGTAGCCTCGCCTCGGGAAGCGGCCTGCCGCAGCCCCCGGGCTTCGCACCGTAATGGGAGAACAGCATGGCGGATGCAGCCGTTCATGGGCATGGCGAACATGGGCAACCGGGGTTCTTCTCCCGCTGGTTCATGTCGACCAACCACAAGGACATCGGGATCCTCTACCTCTTCACCGCCGGCGTCGTCGGCCTGATCTCGGTCCTCTTCACCGTCTACATGCGCATGGAGCTGATGGAGCCCGGCGTCCAGTACATGTGCCTCGAGGGCGCGCGGTTCATGGCCGACCCGGCCGCCGAATGCACGCCGAACGGGCATCTGTGGAACGTCCTGATCACCTATCACGGCGTCTTGATGATGTTCTTCGTGGTCATCCCGGCGCTGTTCGGCGGCTTCGGCAACTACTTCATGCCCCTGCATATCGGCGCTCCCGATATGGCCTTCCCGCGGATGAACAACCTCTCCTACTGGATGTTCGTCGCCGGCACGTCGCTCGGCGTCGCCTCGCTCCTGGCACCGGGCGGCAACGACCAGGCCGGCTCGGGCGTGGGCTGGGTGCTCTATCCGCCGCTTTCCACCAGTGAGGCCGGCTGGTCGATGGATCTGGCGATCTTCGCGGTGCACATGTCGGGCGCCTCGTCGATCCTCGGCTCGATCAACATGATCACCACCTTCCTCAACATGCGCGCGCCGGGCATGACGCTGCACAAGGTGCCGCTCTTCGCCTGGTCGATCTTCGTCACCGCCTGGATGATCCTGCTTTGCCTGCCGGTGCTGGCCGGCGCGATCACCATG
>JAUQYB010000127.1 GCA_030837825.1 Albidovulum sp. | reverse complement strand
CTTCGAGGACACCGACGAAAATTCTGGAACGCTGGTCTGCGGCGAGGAGGAAATCATGGAATCGAAAGTCGTCTCGGGCGTCGCCTATTCGCGCGACGAGGCCAAGATCACCCTCTTCACCATCGAGGACCGTCCGGGCGTCGCCTCGGCGATCTTCGGCACGCTGTCGGAGGCCGGGGTCAATGTCGACATGATCGTCCAGAACATTTCGGAAAAGGACTATGACGCGGCCCATCCCGGCGCCGTCACCGATATGACCTTCTCCTGCCCGACGAACCAGGTTCCCCGCGCCCAGAAGGCGATCGAGGAAGCGAAGGCGGCGGGCAAGATCCAGTATGACGAACTGATCATCGACACCGACGTGGCCAAGGTCTCGGTCGTCGGCATCGGCATGAGAAGCCATGCCGGCGTGGCGGCCAAGATGTTCGCGGCGCTTTCCGCCGAGAACATCAACATCAAGGTCATCGCCACGTCCGAGATCAAGATTTCGGTGCTGATCGACCGGAAGTACCTGGAATTGGCGGTCCAGGCGCTGCACGACGCCTTCGAGCTGGAAAAGGCCTGATCGGCCCCCCGCCGGGGCAGAGGATGCAGGCGGGCAGGTTTGCCGCCCCCGGGCCCGGCCGCCTGACGGGCGGGCAATTGCGCGCCCTCGTCGCCCGGCAGCATTCGGCACTCCCCATTTGCCACCGCTTCGCCTATAGAGGGAAAAACACCGACCGGGACGGCAGAGGGTGGATCGAACCGAAAGCGAAAGCCGAAAGCTTCTCAGACGCTTGCGCGACACTCTTGCAGAGCCGGGCGCAGGCCAGGAGCGGCTCGACCGGATCACCCATCTGATCGCGGATTCGATGGGATGCGAGGTCTGCTCGATCTACCTCTTCCGCGACGAGGAGACGCTCGAGCTTTGCGCCACCGAGGGGCTCAGGAGCGAATCGGTCCACAAGACGCGGATGCGGATCGGCGAGGGGCTGGTCGGCCGCGTCGCCCGCACGCTGACGCCGGTGAACACCGCCAATGCCCCGGCCGAAAAGGGCTTCCGCTACATGCCCGAAACCGGGGAGGAGATCTATTCCTCCTTCCTCGGCGTGCCGATCCAGCGCGTCGGCGAGAAGCTCGGTGTTATCGTGGTGCAGTCGAAGACCGCGCGCGAATTCTCGGTGGACGAGGTGGACGCGCTCGAGGTCGTGGCGATGGTGCTGGCCGAGATGACCGAGCTTGGCGCCTTCGTCGGCGACGGCGGCGCGATGGCGGGGCTGCACAAGCGCCCGGTCATGTTCCGCGGCGCCACCGGGCAGGAGGGCGCCGCCGAGGGCCGCGTCTGGCTGCACGAGCCGCGCGTCGTGGTGACCAATCCGGTCGCCGACGATCCCCTGACCGAGATCGAGCGCATCCGCGCGGCGGTGAGCGAGCTGCGCGTCTCGGTGGATGACCTCCTCGCCGCCGAAAGCCTCGACAAGGAACAGAAGCAGGTTCTCGAAGCCTACCGGATGTTCGCCCATTCGCGCGGCTGGCTGCGGCGGATGGAAGAAGACATCACCCGCGGCCTCTCGGCCGAGGCGGCGGTGGAAAAGGAACAGTCCACCGCCCGGGCGCGGCTCGAATCGGTCGCCGACCCCTACCTGCGCGACCGGCTTCACGATCTCGACGACCTGTCGAACCGGCTCCTGCGCATCCTCACCGGCCAGGGCCGGAACACCGGCGCCGAGATGCCCGAAAGCCCGATCCTCGTCGCCCGCAACATCGGCCCGGCCGAACTTCTGGACTACGGCCGCAAGCTCAGGGGCGTGGTGCTCGAGGAAGGTTCTGTCGGCTCTCACGCCGCCGTCGTGGCGCGGGCGCTGGCGATCCCGCTCGTCATCCACGCCGACCGGATCACCACCGAGGCGCTGAACGGCGACGCCATCCTTGTCGATGGCGACCAGGGCGTCGTCCACCTGCGCCCCGAAGACACGGTGGCCGCCGCCTTCCGCGACAAGATCGCCATGCAGGCGGCCGCGCAAAGCCGCTACGCCGGCCTGCGCGACCTTCCGGCCGAGGCCAGATGCGGCACCCGGATCGCGCTTCACATGAACGCCGGGCTGATGGCCGACCTGCCGTCGCTGGTGGGCTCGGGCGCCGACGGCGTCGGCCTCTTCCGCACCGAACTGCAGTTCCTGATCCGTGCCCATGTGCCGAAGCGCTCGGAGCTTGCGGCGATCTATTCCAGCGTGATGGATGCCGCGAAGGGCAAGCGGATCGCCTTCCGCACCCTCGACATCGGCTCGGACAAGGTTCTGCCCTACATGAAGCGGGTGGACGAGCCGAACCCTGCGATGGGCTGGCGCGCGATCCGCGTCGGCCTCGACAAGCCCGGCGTGATGCGGATGCAGCTCCAGGCGCTGATCCGCGCCGCAGGAGGGCGCCCCCTGACCGTGATGTTCCCCTTCGTGGCCGAGATCGGAGAGTTCGACCGCGCCCGCCAGATGCTCCTCGACGAGATCGAGCGCGAGCGTCAGCTCGGCCACGCCCTGCCGGCGGGCCTCGAGATCGGGGCGATGCTCGAGACGCCCTCGCTCGCCTATGCCCCCGATGCCTTCTTTCAGACCTGCGACTTCATCTCGATCGGCGGCAACGATCTCAAGCAGTTCTTCTTCGCCGCCGACCGCGAGAACGAGGCGGTGCGCCGCCGCTACGACATGCTCAACACCAGCTTCCTGCGCTTCGTCTCGCACATCGTCGGGCGCTGCGCGGCCAGCGATACGCCGCTGTCGTTCTGCGGCGAGGATGCCGGCCGCCCGATCGAGGCGCTCTGCATCGCCGCCCTCGGCATCCGCACGCTGTCGATGCGCCCCGCCTCGATCGGCCCGGTCAAGCACCTGATCCGGCGGGTGGACCTGACCGAACTGCGCGCGCTCATCGACCGCGAATGCGCCAGCGGTGCCGCCAATGTCCGCATCCCGGTGATGGAGTGGCTGGCGCGTCAGGACATCTGAGCCTGCCCTACCCTCCGGCCCGAAGCGCCCGCTCCGCCCGGAAGGCGGCAGTCACCGCCGCCTCGCCATGCTGCCGCGCCAGCCGCAGCAGGGCGAAGCGGATCTCGGCCATCTCCTGATAATAGCGGGTGAAGGCATAGTTGATCCCCGCCCCCGCGACGCTGCCCAGCACCGGCACCGCCTGCGCCGCCAGCTTCTCGGTCAGCACGGCCGCAAGCCGCGGCGCCACCGCGGCGATCAGCCGCTGCACCGTCGCCCCCGAGACCATCGCCCGGCTGGCGAGGAAGCTGGTGTTCACCCCGTCGTCCGCCGGGTCGGCAGGATCGCCGGCGGTGAAGACCATCAGGCAGTGCCGTCGCACCGTCTCCTCCGCCGGATCGAAGCCCTCGGCCCGCGCCGCGCGCTGGATCGCCGCAAAGATGATCGCCACCGTCACCGGCAGCTCCACCAGCGTCGAGCCGAGCCCGGCAAGCCCCCCCGCCGCGCCGCTGACCGTGGCCGCGATCGTGTGGCCGTGCCGGCCGATCCGGGGCACCGGCGCGGCCTTCCCCGCCGCCTCGGCCCCCCGGTAGGCCAGCTCCAGCGCCCTTTCCGTCGCCGCCTCGATCGCCGCCCTGACGCCGCCCGGCAGCGCGTCGAGCGCATTTTCCGCCTTCGACCCGGCGAGGCTGATCACCTTCATCAGCAGACCGCGCGCCGCCCGCGCCCGCCCGGCCAGCCGCGCGATTTCCGCCGCCGCCTCGGGCGCCAGCGGCTCCGGCTCCATGCCCATCGCTCCGGTCGTCACCGCTCCGCCTCCGTTTTGCGCCGAACCGCCCGAAAGACTTGGGCACCCGATCAGGCTTCGTCAATCCGCGCCTTCCCGACCGGCCCGGCCACGCCCTTCCAGGCGCCGGGCTTCAGCGCCAGGCCCAGCACCCGCTCGGGGTTGGTCGGCGGCGGCATCTCGACGCCCTCGAGCTTGCGGAACCCGAAGCGCCGATAGTAGGGCGCGTCGCCCACCAGGAGCACCCGCTCCCACCCCAGCCGGCGCGCCTCGGCCAGGCTCTCGCGGATCAGCAGGCCCCCCAGCCCCTCGCCCTGCCGGGTCGGATGCACCGCCACCGGGCCGAGAAGCAGCACCCGCCGCCCCGCCACCTCGACCGGCCAGTAGCGGATCACCGCCGCCAGCACGCCCTCGCCGTCGCGCAGCACATGGCAAAGCTCGCGGACCTGGGGCACACCGTCGCGCAACCGGTAGGACGACAGCGCCGTCCGCCCCGGCGCGAAGCAGAGGTCATAGAGCGCCTCGACCTCCCACCAGTCGGCCTCCGTCTCCTCCTCCAGCCGGTACACCGCGCCTGCTCTCCCCGAATCCGCTGGAAATCGCCCCTAGCATGGGGGCAGGATCGGTTCAAACCGAATGAGGCGCCCGATGTTCTACCGCCCCGAGGACGGCCACGGCCTGCCGCACAACCCGCTGAACGCCATCGTCAATCCCCGCCCCATCGCCTGGGTCGGGACGCGCGGGCGCGACGGCGACAACCTCGCCCCCTATTCCTTCTTCAACGCGCTGGCCTATACCCCGCCGCAGGTGATGTTCGCCCCGAACGCGCGCAAGGATTCGCTCAGGAACGCCGAGGAAACCGGCGTCTTCTCGATCTCCACCGTGGAATTTGCCGCGCGCGAGGCGATGAACCTCACCTCGGGCGCCTGGCCGCCGGGAACCGACGAGTTCGCGCTCGCCGGGGTGGCGAAGGCCGACTGCGTTACCATCCCCTGCCCGCGCGTCGACGGCGCGCCGGCCTGCCTCGAATGCGAGGTGATCGAGATCCTCCGCCTGCGCGGGCAGGGCAACTTCCTCGTCCTGGGCGAGGTCAAGGGCATCCACCTGCGTGACGACTGCCTCGTCGACGGTCGCTTCGACGTCACCCGCTTCGGCGCCCTCGCCCGCGGCGGCTACCGCGACTATTCGGTGGTGCGGGAGGTGTTCGAGATGATCCGGCCGGGAGAGGGGTAAGGCAGGCCTGTGTCACCCGGCGCGAAAGCGGGGACCTCGCGGCGGTCATGACAGGTGCCAACCCCTGAGTATGTTCACCTTTGCAACTAGTTCGGGTGAAGGCCTATCATCTCGACTTGGCGGGACGGCGATCGTGGGAAAAAGCTGGGTCCGAAAAGCCTCGAGGCCCCGATCTACTCCGGATTCTGTAAGTTTTCTCTCCATTTCGTCATTTCTATGAATCCGATATCCCGTGTCGAACGTGACCAGACTCCGGTCATATGCGCGATGATGAAGTGCGCACAGGGCAATTCCATTGCTCGTATCGTCAGTGCTATCAGGATGCGCCGCTGGTAGAATATGCGCAGCATCCAAAAGGCGCATCTGTGCGCCACACATGGCACAGCTATTAGAGTATGCGGCAAGAACTCGCTCCGAAAAGTTCGCGTCACGAAGCGCCTTCCGTGCCGAAACGATTGCAAACCGACGTGGTGCGGCGACACGCTGTTCAATGTCTCGATCATCCACGCTCTTCGGATCGTTACAGATAGCTTCGAGCAGAACCAGAGCCTGTTGTGAAGAGCCGCACGCGTGTAAACTTTCCATATTTTCCAGATATACACTCAGGTACGTCGGCTTTACCGCGAAGGCGATTTCTTCACTGCCTTTAAAATGACAGGCAATGCCATTTAATCGAGCTTGTTGCAGCGAATTCTCACGCAACTGAATCGAGGGGGATGCGCCTAGCGGCCCGAGATGTTTGTTCACATCAAACGCAGCAAACACATCATACCGCTCGTTCCAGCCCAGAATCGCCGTCTTCCCGTCGAGTTCTGGTAGGAATCGTACTATGTTGCCGGTAGCGGGAAGTCCGGTGGGCTGAATCCTCCATTCGTCCAGTGGCCGTCTATTGCCACCGGGCGTCAGATTCCATATGTATACCTTTAAACGAAATGATTTGGCACCTTTGATAATTTGATAAGCCGCGGGATGAACGCCTTCATCGGAAATGCGTAGAAAACTAAGGTCACTTCCTACGATCGATTCCTCGAACATCTCGAGTAAGTCCGACTTGCTAAGCCGTGGCATAATTTATTCTGCTGCCTCGATAAATGTAACATCGTCCGTTTCAATCTCGGTCATTTGCCTACGCTCGAGCCGACGTTTACCGCCATCCTTCTGCAATGGCGCAGACTCGCGTTCATCAATTCCGGTCCACAGCAAGCCCGGATGCGGTATGCGATAATACCCGTCTTCTTGATTCTTTGTCTTTTGCTTTGGCCGATTTAAGGACCCCTCAAATCGACCCTTTGCACCTTCGAGGTACGTTTCGATCAATTCAGCGCAAATCCACTTCCGACCGAGGCGTTCGGCTACCTCGCCAGTTATACAGCTGCCGCCGAACGGATCTAGCACCACATCGCCGGGATCGGTGACCATCCGAATGAAGTACTCGGGCAAGGCGGCGGGAAAGCGTGCAGGGTGGGCTTTTATTCCATTTTCTTTGCAGTATCTCATGTAGCTACTGTTACTTTCGGTATTCGGAATAGCAATGAGATTCGGGGGGATCGATGCTCCGTTGTCGATAGCAAATTTCTCGCTAATATCGTGGCCGGATGGCCGTAGTTTAGCCTGATAGCCGTTATTCAACAGTGCTTTCATGCTCTCACTGTATGGCTGAAGAACGCGGCGATTGCTTGCGCGTGGCCACGGTGTCTTTGCGAGCCACCAAACCGTATTGATCCCGTCTTTAACGCGAATTCGGCGGACATTCACCCACTCGGCGGGAGAGGGAAGCTTTGACGGATTCCACCAATAATATTCCTGCGCAAGGTGAAATCCGTAGTCTTCACAGAGCATGATCAAAATCTTGAAGTGGTAGAGACTGCGCACGGGCAATCCCGGCTTCCATGCCCCGCCTAGATCAATTACCAGGCTACCATCAGTCTTGAGTATTCGATGAAACTGTTCGGCAAAATCCCGGAACCAGCTTAGATAAGCACCCTCTTGTTTGTTACCATAATCCTTCTTACGGGTAAGTGCGAAAGGTGGACTAGTCATTATGAGATCGACGGAGGCTTCCCGTCTTTGCTTCATCACTTCCAGGCCGTCGGCGTGAAATGCACTACCGAGCTTTGTTTGGATATAAGCCTTGATCGTCCGGGAAGCACTCATTTCGTCCTCAGCGTCCGCAGGGGTTCTTCGCTCACAACATCTATACTGCGATTAGCAGAAGTTAACAACATCTTGACACACTCGCCGTCGGGTCGCAGTGCAGATAAAGGCTCCCGGCCGGCTTCAGCACCCGGTGCAGTTCCACCAGCCTGACCGCCATCATCGCGAGATAGGCCATCATGTCGTTCATGCCCAGGAACGACCGCATCGCCTCGAGCATCGTCGCGGCGTCGGTGTGGCCCGACCGGCGCACCTCCTGGAACGCCGCCTCGGCCTCGTCGCCCCAGTGCCAGGTGTCGTCGAAGGCCTCGATCTGCGCTGCCGACTGGTCGCCGGCGGGCGAGCGGAACAGCACGTTGTAGCTGGCGTTCGAGTTGAACGGCGGATCGAGGTAGATCAGGTCGACGCTTTCGTCCGCGATCTCGTCGCGGAGCACCTTGAGGTTGTCGCCGTAGTAGAGGTGATTGGTCATCTGGCCCGCCTGCCTGCCCCCATCCGAACGCATCATGGTTGCGGAAACCTTAACGGCTTTCGGGCGGCGGACAAGCCGATGCGGCGGCGCGAGGGGTTTCGCATCCGTTGGCCCCCCGCGCGCCGTGTCGGGACGGAAAACCGACGGATGCCCGACGCAGACCCGACGGATGCCCGACGGCTTTTCCGCCCCGCCCGGCGGCCCTTAACCGGCTGGTAGGGAATCGCCCCTAGACCTTGTCCTGCCCGTCCTTCCCCGGGCACACACGCTCCGTGTTCCGCGGCTCCAGCCCCGCCGGCCCTTCCCCCGGCGGGGCATTCCGTCTCAGACCGCCAGCACCGCGCCGGGGTTGAGAATCCCTTGCGGATCAAGGGCCTGCTTGATCGCCCGCATCGCCATGAGCTTCGCCGGATCGGCGTAGCGGACCAGCTCCCCCGCCTTCAGCCGGCCGATCCCGTGCTCGGCGCTGACCGAGCCGCCGTGATCGTGCACAAGGTCATGCACCGCCCGCGTCACCGCCTCCGCCCGCCCCGCATGGCCCGCCCGGTCCTCGCCCGCGGGCGGGAAGATGTTGTAGTGCAGGTTGCCGTCGCCCAGATGGCCGAAGACATTGATCCGGAAGGGATAAATCGACCTCACCGCGGCCTGCGCCCGGGGCAGGAAAGCGGCGATCTCCGACAAGGGCAGCGAAATGTCGTGCGAGGCCACAGCCCCGATCCGCCGGTTCGCCACCGGAATCATCTCGCGCAAGGCCCAGAGCGCCTCCCGCTGCGCCCCGGTCGTGGCCATGATTGCGTCGGAGACAAGGCCCGCGTCCTCCGCCGCGGCGTAGATCCCGGCCAGCACCGGCTCGGCCTCCAGCCCCGGCGGCAGGCCAAGCTCGATCAGCACCGACCAGTCGGGCCGCGCGGCGAAGGGCTGGCGGACCTCCGGCATCACCTCGTCGAGAAAGCGCAACCCCTGCCCGCCGATCAGCTCGAAGGTCGCGGCCGCCCCGCCGGTGCGGTCCTGCACCAGCCGCAGGAGCGCCAGCGCCGCGCCCGGGTCCGCCACCACGAGCATCGTCGTCGCCCGCGCCGCGGGCCGGGGATGGAGCCGGAGGACCGCCGCGGTGAGGATGCCGAGCGTCCCCTCGGAGCCAACGAGAAGACCGGAAAGGTCATAGCCGGTATTGTCTTTCCTGAGCCGTTTCAAGCCGTTGAAGACCGATCCGTCGGCCAGCACCGCCTCCACCCCAAGGCAAAGCGCGCGCGCGGTGCCGTAGCGCAGCACCGCGGTGCCGCCGGCGTTGGTGGCGAGAACGCCGCCGAGCTGCGCCGATCCCTCCGAGGCGAGCGAGAGCGGCAGCAGCAGCCCCGCCGCCTCCGCCGCAGCCTGCGCCGCGGCCAGCGTCATCCCGGCCTCGGCAATCATCAGCCCCTCCTCGGGCCAGAGCCCGCGGCAGGCCGCCATCCGGTCGAGCGAGAGGATCAGCGGCGCCTGCCCCTCCGGCATCACCTGGCCGAGCACGAGCCCCGTCCCGCCGCCGCGCGGCACGATCCCGACCCGCGCCGCCGCGCAGGCGCGGACGATCCGGACCACCTCCTCGACGCTGCGCGGCCGCGCGAGCAACGCCGCCGGCGTCACGCCGCGGCCGCGGGGTTCGTCGAGGTCGCGCGGGCCCGCCGGCGCGAGGGTGCCTTCGGGCAGGCGCGCCGCGAGGCTCGCGGCAAAGGCCGCATCCGCCGGGTTCAGCACCGTCCGCCCTCCGCTTCTTCGTTGTCCAAGTATCCCGGGGGTCCGGGGGCGGCGCGCCCCCGGCCGCAGCCGCAGGGTGCCGAGCCGTCAGCCGGCGTCGGTGCGGCCCCGGCGGTCGCCGCGCAGGTTGGCATAGAGCACGTGGTTGCGCCAGCGGCCGTTGATCTGGAGGTAGCTCTGTGCCACCCCCTCGTACTTGTAGCCGCATTTCTCCAGCACCCCGCGCGAGGCCGCGTTCTCCGGCAGGCAGGCGCTTTCGAGCCGGCTGAGGTCGAGCGTGGTGAAGCAGTGATGGATCACCGCGCGCAGCGCCTCGGCCATGTAGCCCTGCCGCGCATGGGCGGCGCCGATCCAGTAGCCGATCGTCGCTGCCTGCGCCGGGCCGCGGCGGATGTTGTCGACGGTCACCGCGCCGATCAGCACCTGGTCGGTGCGGCGGATCAGGAAGAGCGGCATCGCGGTGCCGCCCGACCAGGCCCGCGCCGCCCAGTAGACCCGGTTGGTGAAGGCCTTCCGGGTCAGGTGATCGGCCGACCAGGTCGGCTCCCACGGGGTCAGGAAGGTGCGGCTTTCCTCCCTGAGGCCCGCCCAGGCACGAAAATCGGAATGCATCGGCAGGCGCAGCGTCAGCCGCTCGGTCTCGATCCGGACCTTCCGCCGGCCGGAGAACATCAGGCCGCGAGCCGTTCGCGCAGGCGGCCGAGGGTGGGCGCGTGATCCACCGGGCCATAGAGCGCGAGCGCCGTCGTGGCGCCGCCGACGATGCCGCCGGCGAACCTGAGGACATCGGCGCGGGTCACCGCCTCGATCTCGGCCGCACTTTCCTCGGCGCTCTGCACCCGGCCCCAGACGGCGATGTGCCGCGCCATCCGCTCGGCCCGGCCCGACGGGCTTTCGAGCCCCATCAGCAGGCCCGCCTTCATCTGCGCCCGCGCCCGCGCCACCTCGGCCTCGGTCATGTCCCCGGCCGCGCGCTTCATCTCCTCGATGGTCAGCCCGGCAAGGTCGCCGATCTCCTCGGCCGAGGTGCCGGCATAGATCGTCAGCATCCCGGTGTCGTCATAGGCGCCGGCCTGGGCGTAGATCGAATAGCACAGGCCCCGCTCCTCGCGGATCTTCTGGAAGAGCCGCGAGGACATGCCGCCGCCGAGCGCGGTGGTGTAGACCTGCGCGGTGTGGAAGTCGCGGTCGCGCACGCTCGGCGCCTCGAAGCCGAGCGCGAAATGCACCTGCTCGAGGTCCTTCACCTCGCGCCGCTCGCCGCCCTGCCAGCGGGCGGGCGGCAAGGGACCCCGCCCCACCGGGGCGAGAGCGCCGAAGGCCGCCTCGGCCGCCTTCACCACCGCATCGTGATCGACCGCGCCCGCGGCCGAGAGGATCATCTGGTCGGGCCCGTAGTGTTCGCCGACGAACCGCGTCAGGTCGGTGCGCCCGAAGCCCGCCACGCGTTCGGCCGGCCCGAGGATGGTGCGGCCGAGCGGCTGGTCGGGGAAGGCCGCCTCCTGGAGCCAGTCGAAGATGATGTCGTCGGGGGTGTCGAGCGCCTGGCCGATCTCCTGCAGGATCACGTGGCGCTCGGTCTCGATCTCCCTGGGGTCGAAGACCGGGTTGAGCACGATGTCCGAGATCACGTCGAGCGCAAGCGGCACGTCGGGTTCCAGCACCCGGGCGTAATAGGCGGTCATCTCGCGCGAGGTATAGGCGTTGATGTAGCCGCCGACGTCCTCGATCTCCTCGGCGATGCGGGCGGCGCTGCGTCGCTTCGTGCCCTTGAACGCCATGTGTTCGAGGAAATGGGCGATGCCGTTCTGCTCGGGCTGTTCGTGCCGCCCGCCCGCGGTCAGCCAGACCCCCGCCGCGGCCGAGGCGAGCCCGTCCATCCGCTCGGTCACGATGCGGAGCCCGTTGGGAAGCGTTGTCAGATGAACCGTCACCGCCTGCGCCTTTCCTTGATCAGCGCCTCGAGCGCCGCGAGGTCGTTGGGGACCGATGTAACACGTTCGGGCCGCGAGAAAAGGTCGGCCATGCGGTCGGGCAAGGGCGGGCGCGCGCCGGTCGCGCGTTCCACCGCGTCGGGGAACTTCGCCGGATGCGCCGTGGCAAGCGTGACCATCGGCACCGAAGGGTCGCGCCGCCGCTCGGCCACGGCCACGCCCACCGCCGAATGCGGGCAGAGAAGCTCGCCCGTGGCGCGGCGGATGCGGGCGATGGTGGCGAGCGTCTCGTCCTCCGACACCCGGCCCGAGGCGTAGAGGTCCCTGAGCGCCTCGAGCGCGCCCTGGCTGACGCTGAAGCCGCCCTCTGCCTTCAGCTCGTCCATGAGTTGGGCCACCGCGCGCCCGTCGCGGCCATAGGCATCGAAGAGCGCGCGCTCGAAGTTCGACGACACCTGGATGTCCATCGAGGGGGAGATCGAGGGCTTCACCCCGCCGGTCTCGTAGCGACCCGTCGTCAGGCAGCGGTGCAGGATGTCGTTCTGGTTGGTGGCGATCACCAGCCGGTCGACCGGCAGGCCCATCCGGCGGGCAACGGAGCCCGCGTAGATGTCGCCGAAGTTGCCGGTGGGCACGGTGAAGCTCACCGGCCGGTGCGGTGCGCCGAGCGAGACGGCGGCGGTGAAGTAGTAGACGACCTGCGCCAGCACCCGCGCCCAGTTGATCGAGTTGACGCCGGCAAGGCCCACCGTGTCGCGGAACCCGAAATCGTTGAACATGTCCTTGAGCCGGGCCTGGCAGTCGTCGAAATCACCCTTGAGCGCGAGCGCGTGGACGTTCGCCTCGTTTGGCGTGGTCATCTGCCGGCGCTGCACGTCCGAGACGCGGCCCTCGGGGAAGAGGATGAAGACGTCGACGTTGTCGAGACCGCGGAACGCCTCGATCGCAGCCGAGCCGGTGTCGCCCGAGGTCGCGCCGACGATGGTGATGCGGCGGCCTTCGCGCTTCAGAGCGATCTGGAAGAGCTGGCCGATGAGCTGCATCGCGAAGTCCTTGAACGCGAGCGTCGGGCCGTGGAACAGTTCCAGAAGGAAGTGGTTGGGGGCGAGTTGGACGAGCGGCGCGCGTGCCGGATGGCCAAAGCCGCGGTAGGCCGCCTCGATCGCGCCGCGCAGCTCGGCCTCGGTGAAGGCGTCGCCGACGAAGGGGCGCATGACCCGCAAGGCGGTCTCCTCGTAGGAGACCCCCGAGAGCGCCGCGATCTCGTCGGCGCCCATCGCTGGCACGGTCTCGGGCACGTAGAGCCCGCCGTCGCGGGCAAGGCCCGTCAGCATCGCCTCGCCGAAACCCAGGACCGGGGCCGCGCCCCGCGTCGACACATAGCGCATGGATCGTCCTTCAGTTCCCAAGCCGCCTGATACGCCACAGAAAGAAGACTGTCATCCCCGCCCAGACCACGGCGAGGGAAAACCAGGTGATCGCATACTGGCGATGGTCGTTCGGGATCGCAGAGGCATCGACCGGCACCGGCACGACGCCCTGCGCCTCGCCGGCCACCTCGCGCGCCACGACCATCACCGGCTCGGTCCCGAGCGCCCCGGCCAGCGCCGGCACGTCGCGGGCGAACCAGAGCTGTGCGGCCGGGTCGGGCGGCGGGGTGAAGGCGTCGGCCTCGTCCGGCCAGTGCAGGTTGCCGGTGATGGTCAGGGCGGCGGGGGGCCGCGGCGCGTTGCGCGCCGCCTCGGGCACGAAGCCGCGGTCGAGAAGGATGTGGCGGCCGGCACCGGTCTCGAAGGCCGCGATCACCTCGAACCCGGCCCCTTCGCCGCTGCGACCCGACAGAACCAGCGCCTCCTGTCCGGTGGTGCGGCCGGAGACGGTGACGGGGCGGTAGCGGTCGCGCGTCCGGTCGGGCGCGGGAAGCGTGTCGAGGGGAACCGGGGGGGCAGCGATCTGCGCCTCGATCGCGGCGAGGATCGCCTCCTTCCAGTGCAGCCGGCGGACCTGCCAGAGGCCGAGCGACACGAGCACGGCGACACCCCCCGCGCCGACGACCAGAAGAAACAGAAACCGCCCCATGTGCCCCTCAAGGACAAAGCGCGGGGAAAGCCCCGCGCTTGCCCGTTCGGTCAGGTGCCGCCGGTCAGGCGCTGCCCCAGATGTAGATCGAGGCGAACAGGAACAGCCAGACCACGTCGACGAAGTGCCAGTACCAGGCGGCCGCTTCGAAGCCGACATGCTGCTGGGGCGTGAAATCGCCCTTCATCGCCCGGAACATGCAGACCAGAAGGAAGATCGACCCGATGATGACATGGGCGCCGTGGAAGCCGGTCGCCATGAAGAACGAGGCGCCGTAGATATTGCCGGCGAAGCCGAAGGCGGCGTGGCTGTATTCGTAGGCCTGGAAGAAGGTGAAGAGCACACCGAGCGCCGCCCCGAGCGCGAGCCCGTTGACCAGATCCTTGCGATTGTTCTCGTGCACCAGCGCATGGTGCGCCCAGGTCACCGCCGCGCCCGAGCACAGGAGGATCAGCGTGTTGATCAGCGGCAGGTGCCAGGGATCGAAGGTCTGGATGCCCTCGGGCGGCCAGACACCATCCTTCAGCGGGCTTTCCGGCCCCATCGGATAGAGCGCATGCTTGAAGAAGGTCCAGAACCAGGCCGAGAAGAACATCACCTCTGACATGATGAACAGGATCATGCCGTAGCGCAGGCCGATGCGGACGACCGGCGTATGGTCGCCGGTATTGCCCTCGCGGACAACGTCCGACCACCAGCCGTACATGACGTAGAGCACCAGAGCGACGCCGGCGGCGAAGACATAGGGCTGGTTGTTCTCCACCTGCGGCGACACCCAGAGCACCATGCCGAACAGCATCGTGAAACCGCCGAGGGCGCCGAGGAGCGGCCAGAGCGAGGGCGGAAGGATGTGATAGTCGTGGTTCTTTGCGTGCGCCATGTCGGTTTCCCTGCTTGGGCCTCAGTTGTAGCTGGCCCGGGTGGCGGGCGAAAGCGTCGCCTGCTTCTCGGGCAGTTCGGTCTGGTAGAAGGTGTAGCTGAGCGTGATGTTGCGGATACGGCCGGCGTCGGGATCATCGAGAAGCGCGGGATCGACGAAGAAGACCACCGGCATTTCCACCCGCTCGCCGGGTTTCAGCACCTGCTCGGTGAAGCAGAAGCACTGGATCTTGGTGAAGTAGTAGCCGGCGAGGTCGGGCGCGACGTTGTAGGCGGCGGTTCCCGCGATCGGCCGGTCGGTCGGGTTGCGGGCCTCGTAGAAGGCCATCCCGGTCTCGCCGATCCTCAGCTTCATCTCGTTCTGCAGCGGGCGGAATTCCCAGGGCATGCCGCGGTCGGTGTTGGCATCGAACCGCACCGTCACCCATTCGTCCACGATTTTTGTATCGTTTTGGGCCCGCACGCCCGGCGTGCCGCCGTAGCCGGTGACACGGCAGAACCAGGAATAGAACGGCACCGCCGCCCAGGCGGCCGCACCCATCGTCAGGACGACGCCCACCAGCATCGCCGCGGTCCGGCTGTTGCCCTGAAGCCGCTTCATGGCCCGGCCTCCGCGGCGGGCAGCCTGCCTTCTTCAAGATGCGAGATCTTCACCACCGTCAGGCCGAAGATCAGCGCCGCGAAGGCGCCAAGAACCAGGCCGAGGCCGAGGTTGCGGCCGCGGCGGCGGGTGTGAAGCTCGTGTTCGCAATGAATCGCCATCACCAGCCCCCCATTCCGAAGGCCATCAGGCTGCGCTCCACCAGCAGCGCGCCGAAATGCAGGAAGAGATAGGCCAGCGAGAAACGGAAGAAGGCCTTTTCGGCCTTGTATCGATCGGCCTCTGCCGCGGCCTCGTCGCGCCGCGCGATCCGCCAGGCCCCGCCGATGAAAAGCGCGTTGAGAACGATCGCCGTCGCCAGCACCACCGGCCCGCCGACCGACGACAGCGCCAGCAGGATCGCGAAGGGGGCGAGCAGGACGGCGTAGACGAGGATATGTCTGCGCGTCGCCGCGCGCCCGTGGGTGACCGTCAGCATCGGCACGCCGGCCTTCGAATAGTCGTCCTTCATGAACAGCGCGAGCGCCCAGAAATGCGGCGGCGTCCACATGAAGACCAGCGCGAACATGAGAAGGCTCTCGACGCTGACGCCTCCGGTGGCGACGGCCCAGCCGATCATCGGCGGAAAGGCTCCGGCGGCGCCGCCGATGACGATGTTCTGCGGCGTCGAGCGCTTCAGCCAGATCGTGTAGACGACCGCGTAGAAGAAGATCGTGAAGGCGAGGAACCCGGCCGCGAACCAGTTGGCGGCGAGCCCGAGCATCACGCAGGAAAGGGCGGAAAGCGCCAAACCGAGCGCAAGCGCGTCGCCCTCGCTCACCCGTCCGGCAGGGATCGGACGCGCGGCGGTGCGGCGCATCACCCGGTCGATGTCGGCATCATACCACATGTTGAGCGCACCCGATGCGCCGCCGCCGAGCGCGATGAACAGGATCGCGGTGAAGGCGACGAAGGGATGCACCGGAACCGGCGCGACGATGAGCCCGACCATCGCGGTGAACACGACGAGCGACATCACGCGCGGCTTCAGCAACTGCACGTAGTCGCCGAAGCCGGCTTCTGGCGTGTGGTCGATGACGCTCAGGTCGCTCATGTCTGCGGTCCCCCTTCCCGGCGCCGCGGGGCGCCCCCCGCCGGCACCTGGCCTCAGTCGGCCGACGCGACCCTGACCGGAGCCGAGGTGCCGAGACCCGCCGTCTTGGTGCGCGCCACCCAGTCGTCATAGACCTCCTGGCTGACGACCTTGACGGTGATCGGCATGTAGGCATGGTCCTTGCCGCAAAGCTCCGAACACTGGCCGAAGTAGACGCCCTCGCGTTCGGCCTTGAACCAGAGCTGGGCGATGCGGCCCGGCACGCCGTCCTGCTTCACGGCAAAGGCCGGAACGGTCCAGGAATGGATCACGTCGGCGCCGGTCACCTGGACGACGATGGTCTTGTTCACCGGAACCACCACCGCGTTGTCGGTGGCCAGGAGGTATTCATCGGGCGCATAGCCGGCCGCCTCGAGCTGGTCGCGGCCGAGGAGGAACGAATCGAAGGCGATCCCCTGGTCGGCGTATTCGTAGGACCAGAACCACTGGTTGCCCGTCGCCTTGATGACCAGGTCACCTGCCGGGATTTCCTGCTGCTTGAAGAGCGTCGGCAGCGAGAACGAGCCGAGCACGACGAGAATCAGCACCGGGACCAGCGTCCAGGTCACCTCGACCGGGGTATTGTGGCTGAACTTCGCCGGCGTCGGATTGGCGCGGCTGTTGAAGCGGAGGATCACGATGACGAGCAGCGCCGTCACCAGCGCCACAACGGCGATGCAGAGCCAGAGGAGCATGTGGTCGAGCCACTGCTGGTCGCGGGCCAGTTCGGTCGCGGGAGGCTGGAAGCCCATGCCTTCGGGCAGCGGCTTGCCCACGGTCTCGAGCCCGGTGATCCCGTCCTGGGCCCAGGCGGAAGCGGCAATGAGGCTTGAGGCGAAACTGGCCCCGAGACCGGAAAGGAAGGTCGCAAAACGCATGTCGTGTTCCCGTTCTTGCCTGCGGCTTTTTGCCGCTTCTCGCTCCGCCCGGCCCCGTGACCTGCGTGGGGCGGGCGGTTGTATCCGGGTCCTTTCAAAGCATATTAGATGCAGGGCGACAAGCGAAACCATCGCGGCAAGAGGCCGCTTTTTGACTTAGATCAAGGACTAGGCAGGGCGACGATGACAGACACGCGGTTTTCCCCGTTCGAGACTCTCCTCGACGCCGGCCGGGCGCTGGCGATTCTGCGCGAGGCGACGGCCGGGGCGGAGGATGGCGAGCTGTTCCTGGAGCGGCGGCGCTCGGAGGCGCTGGTCTTCGACGATGGAAGGCTCAGGAACGCGAGCTACGACGCCTCGGAGGGCTTCGGCCTTCGCGCGATCCGCGGCGAGGTTGCGGGTTATGCCCATGCGACCGAAATCTCCGAGGCGGCGCTGAAGCGCGCGGCCGAGACCGCGCGCCTTGCCGTGGGTGCGGGCGGCGGCACGATGGCGCCGCCGCCGCCGGGCACCAACCTGAAGCTCTACACCGACGCCGACCCGATGGCGGACGCGGCCTTCGGCGTGAAGGTGGAGACGCTGCGCGAGATCGACGCCTATGCCCGCGCGCTCGACCCGCGGGTGGTCCAGGTCTCTGCCACCAT
This sequence comes from Albidovulum sp., assembly GCA_030837825.1. Lineage (GTDB taxonomy): Bacteria > Pseudomonadota > Alphaproteobacteria > Rhodobacterales > Rhodobacteraceae > Albidovulum. The sequence continues at coordinate 1,997 of JAUQYB010000127.1, read as the reverse complement.
CGCGGCCTCGCTGCAGGAGGTCTTCATCCTGCGCCCCGAGGGTGGCCTCGTCTCGGACATCCGGCCGATGGCGCGGCTCAACGTCTCGGTCATCGTCGAGGAGAACGGGCGGCGCGAATCGGGCGGCACCGGCAGCGGCGGCCGCGCCGGGCTTGCCGCGCTGATGACGCCGGAACACTGGCAGGCGACGGCGCGCGAGGCGCTGAGGATCGCGCTCGTCAACCTGCGCGCGGTGCCCGCGCCGGCGGGCATGATGGACGTGGCGCTGGGAGCCGGCTGGCCCGGCATCCTGCTGCACGAGGCGGTGGGCCACGGGCTCGAGGGCGATTTCAACCGCAAGAAGACCTCGGCCTTCGCCGGGCTGATGGGGCAGCGCGTGGCGGCGAAGGGCGTGACGGTGCTTGACGACGGCACGATTCCCGACCGGCGCGGCTCGATCACCGTCGACGACGAGGGCACGCCTTCGGGCAAGACCGTGCTGATCGAGGACGGCATCCTCGTCGGCTTCATGCAGGACCGCCAGACTGCCCGGCTGATGGGGGTGGCGCCCACCGGCAACGGCCGGCGCGAAAGCCACGCCCATGCGCCGATGCCGCGGATGACCAACACCTACATGCTGGGCGGCACGGCCGATCCGGCCGACGTGGTGGCCGGGGTGAAGGACGGCATCTATGCCGTGGGCTTCGGCGGCGGCCAGGTCGACATCACCAACGGCAAGTTCGTGTTTTCCTGCACCGAGGCCTACCGGGTGAAGGACGGCAGGATCGGCGATCCGGTGAAGGGCGCGACGCTGATCGGCGACGGGGCGACGGCGCTCAGGAACATCCGCGCCATCGGCAACGACATGGCGCTCGATCCCGGCATCGGCAACTGCGGCAAGGCCGGCCAGTGGGTGCCGGTCGGCGTTGGCCAGCCGACGCTGCTGATCGGCGGGCTGACGGTGGGCGGCTCGGCGGCGTGAGCCGCGCGGCGGCGGCGGCCGGTCTCGGACCGGCTCAGCCCCCGCCCTTTCCCGGCCGGGGCGGCGCGGGCGCCCGGGGCGGAACCGCGTCGCGGAAGCTCTCGAAGCCCTTCCACGCCGGCTCGACCGGGACCTCCCCCTCGCGGGGAATGTAGACCGACGGGCCCTCCGCCGTGGGGATGTAGCGCGGGCAGTTCGGAAAGACCGCCCGCGCCCGGACCCTGACGACGAGCTGCGCCCCGACGAAGTCCGCAAGCAGCGGGTCGTCTCGGGCGACTGTCGCCGTGCCGTTCACCCGCAGCCGCGCGGGCCTCTCGCCCATCGCGATGAAAAGCAGGCCGACGCCCGGGTTCACCGCGATGTTGCCCAGACTCTTGAACATGCCATTGCCGTCGTAATCGGGAAAGGCGAGTTCGCCCGGCGCGGTCACCCGGGCGAAGCCGGCCGGCCCGCCCTTGAAGGAACAATCCGGCCGGCCTTCCGCATCGGCCGTGGCCAGGAAGAAATACTCCGCGCTCTCGATGAAGGCCCGGTCGGCATCGGTGAATTCCGGTCGCAGGATCACCTGCTCCAGCCGGTCGGCGAGGCGGCGGCTGGCGAACTGGTCCTGAAGGCGGCGATTGCCTTCGTGATAGAGAAGGCTGGCCATGCCGATGCCCATCCGCGGACGTTCACAGGGAGGATAGCCCATCTTGCCGGCGGCGGCCATGCAGCATTCGATCCGGGCCCGCGCTTCGCTGCGGACCCGGACTGTCCCGCCCGGACTGCCGCGCCGTGGGCCCAGGGTCTGCGCCCGGCCGGCGCGTCCTGTCTCCATGCCCGGTGGAGGAAAAAATCCGGCAGCCGCCCGAATCCGCCCGAATCGTAACCTTTGATTAACCTTAAGGTTGCAAGTTGGCCTTGCGAATGAGGCGAAGGCACGAGGGATCAAGGTTTGTTTTCTTACCCCACCCCCTTCACCCCACCCACCACGGAAGATGACAGACTGTCGTGGCTCCGCCTCATTCGCTCCCGCCGGGTCGGGGTGGTGACCTTC
>JAUQYB010000126.1 GCA_030837825.1 Albidovulum sp. | reverse complement strand
GAAACATCCTGTCGACGTCCATGTGGGCAAGCGCGTCCGTCACCGGCGCTGGATGGTGGGCATGACCCAGCAGCAACTGGCCGACAAGGTCGGGATCAAGTTCCAGCAGATCCAGAAATACGAAACCGGCATGAACCGGATCTCCGCCTCGCGGCTGTGGGACATCGCCGACGCCCTCGGCGTGGCGATCAGCTTCTTCTTCGAGGGGCTCGACCAGTCCAGCAGCATCGTCGAGGAGATTGACGGCGACATCCTCGCCGACAAGGAAGCGCTGATGCTGGTGCGCTCCTACTACGCGATCCCCGAGGCGCAGCGGCGCCGGCTGTTCGATCTGGCGAAGGTGCTTTCCGACGCGGCCTGAGCCATTGACCGGGAAGGGGCAGGGGAGTTACCGCTTGGTCCGTCCAAGCAGAGGTCCCTCATGTCCCTCCCCGAAGCCGAACGCCGCGCGCTGATCGCCACGGCCCACGCCCTGGCCGACGCGGCGCGCGAGGAGACGCTCGCGCATTTCCGCAGCGACGGGCTTTCGGCGGACAACAAGGTCACCACCCATTTCGACCCCGTCACGATCGCCGACCGCGCCGCCGAGGAACGCATCCGCGCCATCCTTGCCGACCGCCGCCCCGACGACGCCATCCTCGGCGAGGAGTTCGCGCCGAAGCCCGGCACCTCGGGCCTGACCTGGGTGATCGACCCGATCGACGGCACCCGCAGCTACATGTCGGGGACGCCGACGTGGGGCGTGCTGATCTCGGTCGGCGATGCCACCGGGCCCTTGTTCGGGCTGATCGACCAGCCTTTCATCGGCGAGCGTTTCGCCGGCGGCTTCGGCGTCGCCGAGGTCACCGGGCCGATGGGCCACCGCCTGCTCCGCACCCGGGCGCCGCGGCCACTCGCCGAGGCGACCCTCTTCACCACCTTCCCCGAGGTCGGCACGGCGGAGGACGGGGCGGCCTTCAACCGGGTGAAGGCGAAGACGCGGCTCACCCGCTACGGGCTCGACTGCTACGCCTATGCGCTGGTCGCGGCGGGCCAGATCGACCTGGTGATCGAGGCGGGATTGCAGACCTACGACGTCCAGGCGCCGATCGCGGTGATCGAGGCGGCGGGCGGCATCGTCACCGACTGGCAGGGGCGGCCGGCGCTTCAGGGCGGCCGCATCCTCGCCGCCGCCAACCGCGCGATCCACGCCGAGGCGATGGCGGTGCTGAACGGCTGAGCGGGCTGGCGCCCGGCCCTGCCGTCGCCTACCCTCGCCGCGCCGGACGAGTCCTTGCCCCTTCTGTCGCCGGCCGGTCCGCTCGCCGAAGGGGGAGGGGGGCGCATGGCCGAAATCCTGATCCGCAACGCGGCAATCCTTGTCACGATGAACCCGGCGCGGGAGGAGATCGCCGGCGGCGACATCCTGATCCGCGGCGGTGTCATCGCCGCCGTGGGGCGGGGCCTCGCCACCACCGGCGAGGTGATCGACGCCACCGGCTGCGTCGTCACCCCCGGCCTCGTCAACACCCACCATCACCTTTACCAGACGCTCACCCGCGCGGTGCCGGGCGGACAGGATGCGCTCCTCTTCGGCTGGCTCAAGGCGCTTTATCCGATCTGGGCGCGCTTCGGCCCCGAGGAGATGCGCGTCTCCGCCCTTGCGGGCCTTGCCGAACTGGCACTGTCGGGCTGCACGCTCACCTCCGACCACCTTTATCTCTATCCGGGCGGTGCCCGGCTCGACGACACGATCGGGGCCGCGGCCGAGATCGGGCTCCGCTTCCACCCCACCCGCGGCGCCATGTCGATCGGCGAGAGCCAGGGGGGCCTGCCCCCCGACGCACTGGTCGAGGAGGAGACGGCGATCCTGAAGGACATGGAGCGGGTGGTGGACGCCTTCCATGACCCGGCCCCGGGCGCGATGGTCCGCGTCGGCCTCGCCCCCTGCTCGCCCTTCTCGGTCAGCCGCGACCTGATGCGCGAAACCGCCGCGCTGGCCCGCGACAAGGGCGTCATGCTCCACACCCACCTTGCCGAGAACGACGAGGACGTGGCCTACAGCCTCGCCAGCTTCGGCTGCCGGCCGGGCCAGTATGCCGAAGACCTCGGCTGGACCGGCGCCGATGTCTGGCATGCCCATTGCGTGAAGCTCGATGCGGCCGAGATCGGGCTTTTCGCGCAAAGCCGCACCGGCGTCGCCCATTGCCCTTGCTCGAACTGTCGGCTCGGCTCCGGCATCGCGCCCCTGCGCGCGATGCGCGACGCGGGCGTCCAGGTCGGCCTCGGCGTCGACGGCTCGGCCTCGAACGATGCCGGCAACCTCCTCGCCGAGGCGCGCCAGGCGATGCTCCTCCAGCGGGTCGCCCGCAGCGCCGATGCGATGTCCGCCCGCGAGGCGCTGGAGATCGCCACCCTGGGCGGCGCGCGCGTGCTCGGCCGCGAGGATTGCGGGTCGCTGGAGCCGGGCAGGCGCGCCGATGTCGCGGTCTGGGACCTGACCGGGATCGAGGCCGCCGGCGCCTGGGATCCGGTCGCGGCGCTGGTCCTCTGCGGGCCGATGCGGGTCCGCGACCTCCTCGTCGAGGGCCGCAGCATCGTGCGCGGCGGCCGGATCGCCACGCTCGATCTCGGCCGGGTGATCGAGGAACAGGCCCGGCTCGCCCGCCGGCTGATGGCCTGATCCGGCGGTTTCTTCGTTGCCCAAATACCCCCGCCGGAGGCGGCGCCGGCAGGCGCCTTCTGCCGTCAGGCCCTTGCCACCCGCCGCCCGCCGACCCAGACCGCCGCCACCGCGCGGTCGTCGCCCATCATGATCGTCGGAAACAGCGCCTCCCAGAGGTCGCCGGCGCGGCCCGCGCGCTGGGCGATGGCGGGGGTGGAGGCGAGATCGACGGCGATGATGTCGGCCTCCATCCCCGGCGCGAGGTTGCCGATCCGGTCGCCGGCCCTGAGCGCCCGGGCCGATCCTTGGGTCGCCAGCCACCACAGCTCGGCCGGATGCAGCGCCCGGTGGCGGAGCTGCGCCACCTCGTAGGCCGCGGCCATCGTCCTCAGCATCGAGAAGGACGACCCGCCGCCGGTGTCGGTGGCGAGCCCGATCCGCTGCCCCTCGCGCGAAAGCCCGTCCATGTCGAAAAGTCCCGAGCCGATGAAGGTGTTCGAGGTCGGGCAGTGGATTAGGCTCGCGTCCGCCTCGCGCAAGCGGTCGCGTTCGCGCGGCTCCAGATGGATCGCGTGGCCGAAAAGCGCGCCGGGGCCGAGCAGCCCGTGCGCCTCGTAGGTGTCGAGATAGTCGCGCGCCTGCGGGTAGAGCGATTTCACCCAGGCGATCTCGTCGGTCTGCTCGCTCAGATGCGTCTGCATCAGGCAGGAGGGGTTTTCCGCCCAGAGCGCGCCGAGCGCGGCCAATTGCTCGGGCGTCGAGGTCGGCGAGAACCGCGGCGTGATCACGTAAGCCAGCCGGTCCACCCCGTGCCAGCGCTCCAGCAGCCGCTTGCTGTCGTCATGGGCCGACTGCGCGGTGTCGCGCAGGCCCGCGGGGGCGGTGTCGCGGTCCATGCAGGTCTTGCCGGCAAAGGCGCGCAGGCCCCGCGCCTGCGCTTCGGCGAAGAAGGCGTCGACGCTTTCGGGATGGATCGTGCAATAGCTGCACACCGTCGTCGTGCCGTTGGAAAGCGTCAGGTCGAAGTATCGCCCGGCGATTTCGGTGGCATGAGAGGGGTCGGAAAACCGCATCTCCTCGGGGAAGGTGTAGGCGTTCAGCCAGTCGATCAGCCGCTTGCCCCAGCTCGCAATGATCGCCGTCTGCGGATAATGGGCATGGGCATCGACGAACCCGGCAGAGAGCAGATGCGCGCCGCAATCGGTCACCGCCGCCTGCGGATGGGCGCGGCGGAGCGCGTCCGCCTCGCCCACGGCGCGGATCAGCCCGCCCTCGACCAGCACGCCCCCCCGCGCGGAATGGCGCGCCGCGCCCGCGCCCTCCTCCATCGGGTTGCCGTCGTATCGCAGCACCTGCCCGAGGATCAGTTCCGCCGCCATTGCCCTGCACCTTTCCGCTGTCCCGGACCGCAGTCTAGGGCCGGACCGGGGGCAGGGGAATCGTCCTTTGCCCCTGTTTCTTTGAAACTCCATCCGGTAAGTTCGCGGCAATCAGGCGAGGGGGCGGAATGGTCGAGCAGGCGGAAAACGAAGCCGGGCGGGAGGACGACGACTACGGCCTCGACCCCCGCGTCGTGCCGTCGGTCCGCGAGGCGATCGAGGCGGAAGACGCCGGAGCCATCGACGCGCTGATGGAACCCCTGCACGCGGCCGACATCGCCGACGTGCTGGAACAGATCGGCGCCTCCGACCGGCAGGCGCTGGTGCGGCTCTGGCCGCAGGGGATCGACGGCGACGTCCTGTCGGAGCTTGACGAGGCGATCCGCGAGGACGTCATCGAGGCGCTGCCGCACGAGGTCTTGACCGAGGCGGTGCGCGAGCTGGATTCCGACGACGTCGTCGACCTCATCGAGGATCTCGGCGAGCCGGTCCAGGAACGCATCCTCGACGCGCTCGAGGTCGGCGACCGCGCCGCCGTCGAACAGTCGCTCACCTACCCGGAACATTCCGCCGGCCGCCTCATGCAGCGCGAGGTGGTGACCGCGCCCGAGCACTGGACGGTAGGCGAGGCGATCGACTTCCTGCGCAACGCCAGGGAATTGCCCGACCAGTTCTACCACGTCATCCTTGTCGATCCCCGCTGGCACCCGGTGGGCTACGTCACGCTCGGCAAGCTCCTCTCCTCCAAGCGTGCGGTCCGGCTTACCGACATCACCGAGGACAGCTTCCGCACCATCGGCGTGCGCGACGAGGAGGGCGACGTGGCCTATGCCTTCAACCAGTATCACCTGATCTCAGCGCCCGTCGTGGACGAGGACGGCCGGCTCGCCGGCGTCATCACCATTGACGACGCGATGGTCGTCCTCGACGAGGAGCATGAGGAGGACGTGCTGCGCCTCGCCGGTGTCAGCGAGGAAAGCTCGGTTTCCGACGGCGTCCTCGATGTTGTCCGCCAGCGCCTGCCCTGGCTTGTCGCCAATCTCTTCACCGCCTCGCTGTCGGCGATCGTCATCTCGCAGTTCACCGGAACCATCGCCCGGATCGTCGCGCTGGCCGCGCTGATGCCGATCGTCGCCTCGACCGGCGGCATCGCCGGCACGCAGGCGCTCGCCGTGGCGGTGCGGGCGCTCGCCACCCGTGACCTGACCAGTTCCAACGCCGCCCGCGTGGTCCGGCGCGAGATCGCTGCCGGACTGCTCAACGGCCTCTCGCTGGCGCTGGTGCTCGGCGCTGGCGGGGCGCTGATCTTCGGCTCGCCGCTGATCGGCCTCGTGCTCGGGCTGGCGATGGTGGTGAACCAGATCGTCGCCTGCCTCGGCGGTGTGACCGTGCCGCTGGTGCTGCAGCGCATCGGGCTCGACCCCGCGCTCGCCTCGGGCACCTTCGTCACCACGCTCACCGACGTGATGGGCTTTCTCGCCTTCCTCGGCCTTGCAACGATGATCCTGACATGACCGATGCCGCCACGCTGACCGATCTGAAGGCCGCCGCTCGCACCGCCGCCTTCGCCCGCCGCAAGGCGGCCCATGCGGTCCGGACGCCCGCCGCAGCGGATAGTCTTTGCGCAGAACTCCGGCGCTTCGCGGGGCGGGCGCTTGCGGGCTACATGCCGATGCGGACCGAGATCGACTGCCTGCCGGCGATGGCCGCGCACGACGGCCCGGTGGCGGTGCCGGTGATCCTCGGCCCGGGCCAGCCGCTCAGGTTCCGCCGCTGGACGCCTGCATCGCGGATGGTCACGGGGGACTTCGGCGCCCTGATCCCCGTGACCGGCGACTGGATCGTGCCCGAGGTGCTGGTCGTGCCGCTGGTGGCCTTCGACCGGCGCGGCTACCGGCTCGGCTACGGCGGCGGGTTCTATGACCGCACGCTCGAAGGGCTGAGGGCGCAGGGACCGGTGATCGCCATCGGTTTCGCCTATGGCGCGCAGGAAATGGCGGAGGTGCCGGTCGAGCCGACCGACCAGAGGCTCGACCTCATCGTGACCGAGCGCGAGGTCATCGCCCCCGGCAGATGATCGGCGCGGACGGCATGGGCCGCGAAGGGGCGGCGTCAGCCCCTGCGGCGACGCGCGAGGGCGGCAAGGCCGAGCGCGCCGGCGCCAAGCAGCAGCCCCGAGGCCGGCAGCGGCACCGGCGCCACCGGAATGTCGCTGAACACGACCTCTTCGAGGTTGATATGGCCGCAGGGCGCGCCGCAGTTCCGGCCGTTCAAGGGATAGAGGATCTCGATCACGAACGTGTCGAGCCCGCGGAATGCGGCGTCGAGCGTGATGGTCTGGATCGTGCCGGCGACGGACGACATCGTCACATGGTCGCGCACCACCTGCTGGCCGTTGAGGAAGCCGGTCAGAAGGATGTTGCCCACCACCTTGCGCTGTTCGTCGAAGAAATCGAAACCGAGCGATTCGAAGGTGAAGCCGAGCACATCGAAGACGCTTCCCGCCGTGAACGCGAGCCCCGCGGTGAAATCGGTGCCGCCGTCGTCGAGGTGCACGGAACCGGCACGGGTGTCGCTTGCGGCGAGCGTCCAGGGATCGGTCGGCGTCACCGTCACGCCGTTCTCGACGTAAGCCACGCCCCAGGCGTCATTCATCATCGCCGTGTCGTAGTCGTTGACCCCGTCGAAACCGACCGTCGTCGCCGAGGCGGCGCCGGCCAGCCCGGCAAACCCGAGAACCGCGGAAAGAACCGCCGCCTTGCTGCATTCATACGCCATGACGCACCTTTCACCCGACCATCAACCGGAACCTATCGACCCGGTTCCCTCGGCGTCAACGATTTCGGCGGAATTGCGGCAATTGGGGCGAAACTGCGGCCAAACGGACACGCGGGGTCCGAAGGTTCCCGCCGAGGCCGCGGCAGGTCCGCACTCCCGGCTTGCCCTCGCGCTGCGGCGCGACTAGGCAGGGCCCATGCGGATGCTGTTTCTCGGCGATGTCATGGGGCGGGCGGGGCGCGCGGCGGTGGCGGCGCGGCTGCCGGCCTTGCGCGCCGACTGGGCGCTCGACTTCGTCGTCGTCAATGGCGAAAACGCGACCTCGGGCGTGGGCCTATCCCCCGAACATGCGCGCGAGCTTCTCGCCGCCGGGGCCGACTGCCTGACGCTCGGCGACCACGCCTTCGACCAGAAGGACATGCTGTCGTTCATCGAGACCGAGCCGCGCATCCTCCGGCCGCTGAACTATGCCAAGACCGCGCCCGGACGGGGCGCGCGGGTCTTCGCCGGCCCCGGCGGGCGCAAGGTGCTGGTGGCGCAGGCGCTTGGCCAGGTCTTCATGAAGCGACCCTTCGATGATCCGTTCTCGGCGGTGGACGCGGTGCTCAGGGCGCATCCCCTGGGCGGCGCGGTGCAGGCCGCGCTCGTCGACATCCACTGCGAGGCGACGAGCGAGAAGATGGGCATGGGCCACTGGTGCGACGGCCGGGCGAGCCTCGTCGTCGGAACCCACACCCATGTGCCCACGGCAGACGCCCAGATCCTGACCGGCGGCACCGCCTTCCAGTCCGACGCCGGCATGTGCGGCGACTACAACTCGATCATCGGCATGGACAAGCTCGAACCGATGCGCCGCTTCGTCACCGGCATGGGCAAGGAGCGGTTCACCCCGGCGGCCGGCGAGGCGACGCTCTGCGGCACGCTGGTGGAAACCGACGACCGCACCGGCCTTGCCACCCACGTCCGCATGGTCCGGCTCGGCGGCAGGCTGGAGGCCGCCACACCGTGATCCCGACCTTCGCCGCAGGCAGATTCGCCGCGACCGGCCGGGCAATCGCCGCGGCAACCGTCAACGATCCGCACGTTCCCGCGGTTTTTCCCTTGCCCCCGCTTCCGCGTCCGGCCGGCCTCGGGCCGCGCTTGCCCGATGGCATGGCGTCGATATGATCGCGGCGAAACAGATGCGGTGCCCTGAATGATCGACCTGTCCCTTCCGCCCGATGGCGAGGCTATCCTCGCCCTCCTCATCGTGGCGGGCATGTTCGCGATGTTCCTGCGCGAGACCATCGCCCCCGAAGTGGTGGCGATGGGCGGGGCGGCGCTGATGATCGTGCTTGGCCTTTTGCCCGTCGCCGAAGCCACCAAGACGCTGTCCAACTCGGCACCCTGGACCATCGTGTTCATGTTCCTGATCATGGGCGCGATGCTCCGCACCGGCACGCTGGAGGAAATGTCGCGCATCGTCGAATCGCGCGTCGACACCCATCCGACCCTGACCGTGGTGCTCTTGTTCCTGTCCGTGGTCGTCGCCTCGGCGTTCATGAACAACACGCCGGTGGTGGCGGTGATGATCCCGATCTTCATCCAGCTTGCCACGCGGCTGAAGGTGTCGGCCTCGCGGTTCCTGATGCCGCTGTCGCATTTCACCATCCTCGGCGGCATGATCACGCTGATCGGCACCTCGACCAACATCCTCGTCGACGGCGTGGTGCAGAAGGAGGGCGGCGCGCATTTCCCGATCTTCGAGATCGCGCCGATCGGCATCGCGGTGACCCTGGCGGGAGGAACCTTCATGGCGCTCTTCGCCCGCCGCCTGGTGCCCGACCGGCATTCGATGGGCGAGTTCCTCAGCGACCGGCGCAAGATCAAGTTCTTCACCGAGGTCGCGGTGCCCGAGGACTCCGGCCTGATCGGCCGCAAGGTGCTGGAGGTGGAGGTCTTCCGCCCCGAGGGCGTGCGGGTGATCGACGTGCTGCGCGGCGATGCCTCGCTTCGCCGCGATCTGGGAAATGTCGATCTGGCGGCCGGCGACCGGGTGGTGCTGCGCACCGAGATGGCCGAAATCCTCCATCTTCAGCAGCGCAAGGACGTGCGGCTGGTCGACAAGCTGTCGTCGGTGGAGACCGAGACGGTCGAGGTGCTGATCACCCCCGGCTGCCGGCTGATCGGCCGGTCGCTGGGCGAATTGCGCCTCAGGCGCCGCTACGGCATCTATGTGCTGGCGGCCCACCGGCGCAACCAGAACATCGGCCGGCAGCTCGACGATCTGGTGGTTCATGTCGGCGACACGCTGCTTCTGGAAGGCGCGGCCGAGGACATCTCGCGGCTCGCCGCAGACGTCGATCTCGTCAACATCACCCGCCCCTCGGCGCGCGCCTTCCGGCGCGGCCACATGCCGATCGCCATCGGCTGCCTGCTGGCGGTCGTGGCGCTCTCGGCGCTCGACGTGGCGCCGATCCTGGTGCTGTCGATGCTTGCCGTCACCGTGCTGCTGCTCACCCGCTCGATCGACCCCGACGAGGCCTTCGGCATGGTGGACGGGCGGCTGATCGCGATGATCTTCGCCATGCTCGCGGTGGGCGAGGGGCTCGACAACGCCGGCGCTGTCGCGATGATCGTCGATGCCATCGCGCCTCTCCTGCGCGACCTGCCGCCGTTCCTGGCGCTGGCGGCGGTCTATTTCCTCGGCCTCGTCATGACCGAGTTCCTCTCGAACAATGCGGTCGCGGTGATCTACACGCCGATCGCCATGCAGTTGGCCATCACCCTCGGGCTTGATCCCCGGCCCTTCGCGGTGGCGGTGATGTTCTCGGCCTCGGTCGCCTTCGCGACGCCGATCGGCTACCAGACCCACATGATGGTCTACGGGCCGGGCGGCTACCGGTTCTCCGACTTCATGCGGCTCGGCATCCCGCTCGACATCGTTACCGGCATCACCGCCGTGGTGGCGATCGCCTGGTATTACGGCGTCTGACGGCAGGGACCGGCAGCGCCTTGCGGGCCGGCGGGGGCCTGGCATATAGAGGCCGCCATAGCGGACATCGCACGGAGACGATCATGGCCGGCCATTCGAAATGGGCCAACATCCAGCATCGCAAGGGCCGGCAGGACGCCGCCCGCTCGAAGCTGTTTTCCAAACTCGCCAAGGAAATCACGGTCGCGGCCAAGATGGGCGACCCGGACCCCGACAAGAACCCGCGCCTGCGCCTTGCCGTGAAGGCGGCCAAGGCCGTCTCCTGCCCCAAGGAGGTGATCGAGCGCGCGATCAAGAAGTCGCTCGGCGGCGATGCGGCGGACTACACGGAAATCCGCTACGAGGGCTACGGGCCGAACGGCATCGCCATCATCGTCGAGGCGATGACCGACAACCTCAACCGCACCGCGTCGAACGTGCGCAGCTACTTCACCAAGTTCGGCGGC
>JAUQYB010000125.1 GCA_030837825.1 Albidovulum sp. | reverse complement strand
TGTGGAAGGTCCGCATCGTCAACTGGGTGCCCGGCTCGCCGATCGACTGGGCGGCGATGATGCCGACCGCCTCGCCGATGTTGACGAGCGTGCCGCGGGCAAGATCGCGGCCGTAGCACATGGCGCAGACGCCTTCCTCGGACTCGCAGGTCAGCGCCGAGCGGATGCGGACCGACTGCACGCCAGCGGCCTCGACGGCCTCGGACTTGCGCTCGTCGATCAGCTCGTTCTTGCGCACGACGATCTCGTCGGTGCCCGGCACGACGATATCGTCGGCCGAAACCCGGCCGAGGATGCGTTCGGCCAGGGGCGCCACCACCTCGCCATCGTTGACGGCGGCAGAGGCGGTGATCGCGCGTTCGGTGCCGCAGTCGGGCAGGCGCACGATGCAGTCCTGCGCCACGTCGACCAGACGGCGGGTCAGGTAGCCGGAGTTCGCCGTCTTGAGCGCGGTATCGGCAAGGCCCTTCCGCGCGCCGTGGGTCGAGTTGAAGTATTCAAGAACGGTCAGACCTTCCTTGAAGTTCGAGATGATCGGCGTCTCGATGATCTCGCCCGAGGGCTTGGCCATCAGGCCGCGCATCCCGCCAAGCTGCTTCATCTGCGCGGGGCTGCCCCGCGCGCCGGAGTGCGACATCATGTAGACCGAGTTCGGCTCCTTCTCGGCGCCGGCGTCGTCGACGCGCATCGCCGAGATTTCCTTCATCATCTCGCCGGCGACGGCATCGGAGCATTTCGACCAGGCATCGACGACCTTGTTGTACTTCTCACCCTGGGTGATCAGGCCGTCCATGTACTGCTGTTCGAATTCCTTCACCTGGTCGCGGACCTCGTTGACGATGGTCCACTTCTTCTCGGGGATGACCATGTCGTCCTTGCCGAAGGAGATGCCGGCCTTGAACGCCTCGCGGAAGCCGAGCCCCATGATCTGGTCGCAGAAGATCACCGATTCCTTCTGGCCGCAGTAGCGGTAGACGGTGTCGATGACGTTCTGCACGTCCTTCTTGCGCAGCAGACGGTTCACCAGTTCGAAGGGCGCCTTGGCATTCAGGGGCAGAAGCGCGCCCAGCCGGACGCGCCCCGGCGTCGTCTCGTAGCGCTTAAGCACCTCGTTGCCTTCGTCGTCGATCTGGCGGATCCGCGCGGTGATCCGGGCGTGCAGGTTCACCTCGCCGGAATCGAGCGCATGCTGCACCTCGTCGACGTCGGCGAAGACCATGCCTTCGCCCTTCATGCCCTTGCGCTCCATCGTCACGTAGTAGAGGCCGAGGACCATGTCCTGCGACGGCACGATGATCGGCGCGCCGTTGGCCGGCGACAGCACGTTGTTGGTCGACATCATCAGGACGCGCGCCTCGAGCTGGGCTTCCAGCGAGAGGGGCACGTGCACGGCCATCTGGTCGCCGTCGAAGTCGGCGTTGAAGGCCGAGCAGACCAGCGGGTGAAGCTGGATCGCCTTGCCCTCGATCAGGATCGGCTCGAACGCCTGGATGCCCAGACGGTGCAGCGTCGGCGCGCGGTTCAAGAGCACGGGATGTTCGCGGATGACTTCATCCAGAATATCCCAGACCTCCGGGCGTTCCTTCTCGACCAGCTTTTTCGCCTGTTTGACGGTGGAGGACAGTCCCTTCGCCTCCAGCCGCGAATAGATGAACGGCTTGAAGAGCTCGAGCGCCATCTTCTTCGGCAGGCCGCACTGATGGAGTTTCAGTTCCGGCCCGGTGACGATCACCGAACGGCCGGAAAAGTCCACGCGCTTGCCGAGCAGGTTCTGGCGGAACCGGCCCTGCTTGCCCTTGAGCATGTCGGAAAGCGACTTCAACGGACGCTTGTTGGCGCCGGTGATGACGCGGCCGCGACGGCCGTTGTCAAAGAGCGCATCGACCGATTCCTGCAGCATCCGCTTTTCGTTGCGGACGATGATGTCGGGGGCGCGCAGCTCGATCAGCCGCTTGAGGCGGTTGTTGCGGTTGATCACCCGGCGGTAAAGGTCGTTCAGGTCCGACGTGGCGAAGCGGCCACCGTCCAGCGGCACCAGCGGCCGCAGTTCCGGCGGGATCACCGGAATGACCGTCAGCACCATCCATTCCGGCCGGTTGCCGGATTCGAGGAAGCTTTCCACGATCTTCAGCCGCTTGATGATCTTCTTCGGCTTCAACTCGCCGGTGGCCTCCTTCAGCTCCTCGCGAAGCTGCTCGGCGGTCGCCTCGAGGTCGATGGCTGCCAGCATCTCGCGGATCGCCTCGGCGCCGATGTTGGCGGTGAAGGCGTCGGCGCCATACTGGTCCTGCGCGTCGAGGAATTCCTCCTCGGTCAGCAACTGGCCATAGCTGAGGTCGGTCAGCCCGGGCTCGATCACCACGTAGTTCTCGAAGTAGAGGATACGCTCGAGGTCACGCAGCGTCATGTCGAGCATCAGGCCGATGCGCGAGGGCAGCGACTTCAGGAACCAGATATGCGCGACGGGGGCGGCCAGTTCGATATGGCCCATCCGCTCGCGCCGCACCTTCTGGAGCGTTACTTCCACGCCGCATTTCTCGCAGACGACGCCGCGATACTTCATGCGCTTGTATTTGCCGCACAGGCATTCGTAGTCCTTGATCGGCCCGAAGATGCGGGCGCAGAAGAGACCATCCCGCTCCGGCTTGAAGGTGCGGTAGTTGATGGTTTCCGGCTTCTTGATCTCGCCGTAGGACCACGACAGAATCCGCTCCGGCGAGGCGAGCGAGATCTTGATCTCGTCGAACTGCTTCGGCGCGGCCAGCGGGTTGAACGGGTTGTTGGTCAGTTCCTGGTTCATCTTCAAGTCCTTGAATTGGCGCGGCGGGCAGGCCGGGCTGACGCCCGGCCGACAGGGACCACAGGGCGGGGTTCACCCGCCATCCGGTCACTCCTCCTCCGCATCCAGGAGTTCCATGTTGAGGCCGAGGCCGCGGACTTCCTTGACGAGCACGTTGAAGCTCTCGGGAACGCCCGCCTCGAAGTTGTCCTCGCCCTTGACGATCGACTCGTAGACCTTGGTCCGGCCCGCCACGTCGTCCGACTTCACCGTCAGCATCTCCTGCAGGGTGTAGGCGGCGCCGTAGGCTTCCAGGGCCCAGACCTCCATCTCGCCGAGCCGCTGGCCGCCGAACTGCGCCTTGCCGCCCAGCGGCTGCTGCGTGACGAGGCTGTAGGGCCCGGTCGAGCGGGCGTGCAGCTTGTCGTCGACAAGGTGGTGGAGCTTGAGCATGTATTTCACGCCCACCGTGACCTTGCGCGCGAACTTCTCGCCCGACCGTCCGTCGAACACGTCCGACTGGCCCGAGGTGTCGAAGCCGGCACGGACCAGCGCGTCGTTCACGTCCGCCTCCTTGGCGCCGTCGAAGACCGGGGTGGCGATCGGCACGCCGCGAGTCACGAGGCCCGCCTTGTCCACCAGATCGTCCCCGTCCATGCCGGCGAAGATGCCGTCGTAGGTTTCGTCGCCATAGCCGTGGCGCATCGCCTCGCGCACCGGCGTCATGTCGCCCGACCGGCGGTATTCCTGCAACGCCTCGTCGATCTTCAGACCCAGCGCGCGGGCGGCCCAGCCCATGTGGGTCTCGAGGATCTGGCCGACGTTCATCCGGCTCGGCACGCCGAGCGGGTTCAGAACGAGGTCCACGGGCGTGCCGTCGGCGAGGAAGGGCATGTCCTCCACCGGCACGACCTTGGAGACGACGCCCTTGTTGCCGTGGCGGCCGGCCATCTTGTCGCCCGGCTGGAGCTTGCGCTTCACCGCGACGAAGACCTTGACCATCTTCATCACGCCCGGGGGCAGGTCGTCGCCACGGCGGACCTTCTCGACCTTGTCCTCAAAGCGGTGTTCGAGCGCACGTTTCTGCGCCTCGAACTGGGCGTTCAGCGCCTCCACCTGCTGGGCGTCCTTCTCGCCCTCGAGCGCAAGCTGCCACCACTGGCCGCGGCTGAGGCTTTCCAGAAGCTCCTCGTCGATCACCGCATTGGGCTTGACGCCCTTCGGTCCCCTTACCGCGGTCTTGCCGAGGATCAGCGACTTCAGCCGCGCGTAGGTGTTGCGGTCAAGGATCGCCTGCTCGTCGTCGCGGTCGCGGGCGAGACGCTCGATCTCCTCGCGCTCGATCTGGAGCGCGCGTTCGTCCTTGTCCACGCCGTAGCGGTTGAAGACGCGCACCTCCACCACGGTGCCGTAGGCGCCGGGCGGCAGGCGCAGCGAGGTGTCGCGCACGTCGGAGGCCTTTTCCCCGAAGATCGCGCGGAGAAGCTTTTCCTCCGGCGTCATCGGGCTTTCGCCCTTGGGGGTGATCTTGCCTACAAGAATGTCGCCCGGCCCGACTTCGGCACCGATATAGACGATGCCCGCCTCGTCGAGGTTGCGCAGCGCTTCCTCGCCGACATTCGGGATGTCGCGGGTGATCTCTTCCGGCCCCAGTTTCGTATCGCGGGCGGCGACTTCGTATTCCTCGATGTGGATCGAGGTGAAGACGTCGTCGCGCAGGATGCGCTCCGAGATGACGATCGAGTCCTCGTAGTTGTAGCCGTTCCACGGCATGAAGGCGACGACCACGTTGCGGCCAAGGGCAAGCTCGCCCATGTCGGTGCAGGGGCCGTCGGCGATCACCTCGCCGCGCGCCACGCTGTCGCCCACCTTCACCAGCGGGCGCTGGTTGATGCAGGACGACTGGTTGGAGCGCTTGAACTTGCGCAGCCGGTAGATGTCCACGCCGGCGTCGCCGATCTCCAGCTCCTCGGTGGCGCGGATGACGATCCGGGTGGCGTCCACCTGGTCGATCACGCCGCCGCGGCGCGCCACGATCGCGGCGCCGGAATCGAGCGCGACCTTGCCCTCGATGCCGGTGCCGACGAAGGGCGCATCCGCCTGAAGAAGCGGCACCGCCTGGCGCTGCATGTTGGAGCCCATCAGCGCCCGGTTGGCGTCGTCGTTCTCCAGGAACGGGATCAGCGCGGCCGCGATCGAGACGAGCTGCTTGGGCGAGACGTCGATCAGGTCGACGACCTCGGGCGGGTTCAGCATGAATTCGCCCCCCTGCCGGGAGGAGACCAGGTCGTTGCGGAAGCGGCCTTCCTCGTCGAGCTGGGCGTTGGCCTGGGCCACGGTATGGCGCATCTCCTCGGTGGCCGACATGTAGACCACCTCGTCGGTCACCTGGCCGTCCTTCACCTTGCGGTAGGGGGTCTCGATGAAGCCGTACTTGTTGACCCGCGCATAGGTCGCGAGGCTGTTGATCAGGCCGATGTTCTGGCCTTCCGGGGTCTCGATCGGGCACATCCGGCCATAGTGGGTCGGGTGCACGTCGCGCACCTCGAAGCCGGCGCGTTCGCGGGTCAGACCGCCCGGCCCGAGCGCCGAGAGGCGGCGCTTGTGGGTCACTTCGCTGAGCGGGTTGGTCTGGTCCATGAACTGGCTGAGCTGGCTCGAGCCGAAGAATTCCCGCACCGCCGCCGCCGCCGGCTTGGCGTTGATCAGGTCCTGCGGCATCACCGTGTCGATCTCGACCGAGGACATGCGCTCCTTGATCGCGCGCTCCATGCGCAGGAGGCCGACGCGATACTGGTTCTCCATCAGCTCGCCCACCGAACGCACCCGGCGGTTGCCGAGGTGGTCGATGTCGTCGATCTCGCCCTTTCCGTCGCGCAGTTCGACCAGCGCCTTGACGCAGGCGATGATGTCGTCGCGGTCGAGCGTGCGCTGGGTGTCCGGCTTGTCGAGGTCGAGCCGCATGTTCATCTTGACCCGGCCGACGGCCGAGAGGTCATAGCGTTCCTTGTCGAAGAAGAGCGTGTCGAAGAGCGCCGAGGCCGCCTCGACGGTGGGCGGCTCGCCCGGGCGCATCACCCGGTAGATATCCATCAGCGCGGAATCGCGGTTCCAGTTCTTGTCCGCGGCCATCGTGTTGCGGATGTAGGGGCCGACGTTGACGTTGTCGATGTCAAGGACCGGGATCGTGGTGATGCCGTTGTCCAGGAGCACCTTGAGTGTGCCGCCCGACACCTCGCCGTCGCGGTCGAGCGTCTGGGTGATCTCGTCGCCGGCCTCGACATAGATCGCGCCGGTCGTCTCGTTGATGATGTCCTTGGCGACGTAGCGGCCGAGGATGTGGTCGAAGGGCACCAGAAGCTCGGTGACCTTGCCCTCGTCGATCCACTTCTTGACCATCCGCGGCGTGGCCTTCTCGCCGGCCTTGCAGATCACCTCGCCGGTGGCCGCATCCACCAGGTCATAGGTCGGCCGGGTGCCGCGCACGCGGTCGGGGAAGAACCGGGTCACCCAGCCCTTGTTCTTCACCAGCTTGAACTCGACGGTGTTGTAGTAGGCATCCATGATGCCTTCCTGGTCGAGCCCGAGCGCATAGAGGAGCGTCGTCACCGGCAGCTTCCGGCGCCGATCGATGCGGGCGAAGACGATGTCCTTGGCGTCGAACTCGAAATCGAGCCAGGAGCCGCGGTAGGGGATGATCCGGCAGGCAAAGAGAAGCTTGCCCGAGGAATGGGTCTTGCCCTTGTCGTGGTCGAAGAACACGCCGGGCGAGCGGTGCATCTGGGAAACGATCACCCGCTCGGTGCCGTTGACGATGAAGGTGCCGTTCGGAGTCATGAGCGGCATGTCGCCCATGTAGACGTCCTGTTCCTTGATGTCCTTCACCGACCGCGCGCCGGTGTCCTCGTCGACATCGAACACGATCAGCCGCAGCGTCACCTTCAGGGGCGCGGCATAGGTCATGTCGCGGCTCTGGCATTCGTCGACGTCGAACTTCGGCTTCTCGAGCTCGTATTTCACGAACTCGAGGATCGCGTTCTCGTTGAAGTCCTTGATCGGAAAGACCGACTGGAACACGCCCTGGATG
>JAUQYB010000124.1 GCA_030837825.1 Albidovulum sp. | reverse complement strand
CGGGAACCCCTGCCCGACGATGCTGACCGGCCCGTGCAGCACCTCGGCCGAGGAATAGGTCTCGGCATGGATGCGGCAGGTTTCCTTGAGCTTCAGCGCCGCCTCGCCCGACATGGCAAATCCCGGGCCACGGCCGAGGGTGAAGACCGACTCCGCCGCCGCAAGCCGGTCGGTCAGCGCCCCCCAGTCGGCCCGCGCCGCCCGGCCGAGCGCGCCCGGCAAGGCGTGGATCCCCGCCAGAAGCGGTGCGTCCCCCGCCCATTCGGCCACCAGCGCCAGCGCCGCCACGGCGGAGGTCACGAAGGTCTTGGTCGCCGCAACGCTGAGTTCCGGCCCCGCGGCGATGTCGATCACCCGCCCGGCCGCCCCTGCCAGCGGCGAGGCCGGATCGTTGGTCAGCGCGACGGTCAGCGCCCCGTCCGCCGTCGCGGCGCGGGCCATCTCGACGATGTCCGGGCTCTTGCCGGACTGCGAGATGACGACGCAGACCCCGCCCGCAAGCCTGAGCGGCGCATGGTAGATCGAGGCGACCGAGGGGCCGATCGAGGCGACCGGCAGCCCGAGGGTCAGTTCGCAGGCGTATTTCAGGTAGGTCGCGGCATGGTCGGAAGAGCCGCGCGCGACGGTGGCGACAAAGGCGGGCGACAGCGCGCGCGCCTCGGCCGCTGCGGTCGCGATCGCCGCGCCGCTCCGGTCGAGAAGCCGCGCCACCGCCTCGGGGATTTCGCGGATTTCCTTCAGCATCTGGCTCGCGGTCGACATCGTTCATTCCTCCGGAATGCGCAGCTCGGCCACGAAATCATAGGCGTCGCCGCGATAGAGCGAGCGGGTGAATTCCACCACGCGGCCGTCCGGCAGATACGAGATCCGTTCGATTTTCAGCCCCGCGGCACCGGGCGCCACGCCCAGAAGCCCCGCCTCCGCCGCACCGAGAGCGACGGCCGAAATCTTCTGCACCGCGCGCACCGGCCTGAGCCCCGCCTGCCCCAGCACCTCGTAGAGCGACCGCGTGACGGCGAGGGGATTGGGCAGGATGTCGGTCGGCAGCGAGGCCCGTTCAAGGGCCATCGGCCGGTCGTCGGCCCGCCTCAGCCGTGCGAGCCGGGCGACCTGCGCGCCGGGGGCGAGGCCCAGCACCGCCACCTCGTCCGAGCCGGGCAGGAAAAGCCCGCGTTCCAGCCAGTCCACCCCCGACCGGTAGCCGCGCCGTGCCATGTCCTCGGTGAAGGAGGTAAGCCGCGACAGCGACTGTTCCACCCGGGCCCGCGCCGGGGCCACGAACGAGCCGGAGCCCTGCCGTTGCAGGATGAGGCCCCTTTCGGCGAGATCGGCCATCGCCTTGCGCACCGTCACGCGCGACAGGTCGGTCAGCGCCGCGATCTCGCGTTCGGGCGGCAGCGGCATGTCGGGGGCGAGAAAGCCCGAGGCGATGCCGGTCTCGATCCGCTTGCGGAGCTGGACATAGAGCGGCCCGTGCGCCGGGTCCAGCCAGTGCTCGGGGTCGAGGAAGTCGGCGATGGTCATGGCCCCTGCCCCTCGCTCCGGACGGTGGCCAGCGCGGCAAGCGACAGCGCGCCGTCAAGCGCGCTGCCCCGCGCCGGCACCACGGGTTCGTCCAGCCATTCGGCATAGGCAGCCCCGAGCCCGCCGGTCAGGCAAAGCGTTTCGCCCCGCTGCCAGCCGAGCGCGGCAAGGCCGCGGCGGATGTAGTCAGCCCCCTCGGACATGAGCCGGGCTCCCAGCGCGTCGCCCGCCGCGGCGGCGGCGACCACCGCGCGCGCGAGCCCGGCGTAGTCGGCCGGCCGCGCCGCGACGGAAAAGCGCACGATTTCGGCCGGGTCGCTGCCGTGGTCGGCAAGGAGGCTGCGGCAAAGCCCGGTTTCGGCCGCGAGCCCGTCGACGGAAAGCATCACCTCCTCGAGGCAGCGCCGCCCGAGCCAGGCGCCCGAGGCCTGGTCGCCGACGAAGAAGCCCCAGCCGCCGATGCCGCGAATCCTGCCCCCCGCCTGGCGGCCGAGGAACGACCCCGTCCCGATCGCCACCACGGCGCCCTCGGCCGGCCCCAGCGCACCGGCGATGGTCGTCGGCCGGTCGTCGGTCACCGTGGCACGGGACAGGGGCAGCGCGTCGCGGACACGCGCGGCGAGGGCCGCACTCACGACCCCGGCGAGGCCGAGATGGGCGGGCGCCTGGAAAAGCACCTCGGGCGGCAGCCCGGCACGCCCGGCCAGCATCCGGAGCGCGGTGTCGATCGTTGCGACGGCCGCGTCGAATCCGGTCGTGACGTTCGCCGGGCCGAGCGTCACCTCGTGCCGCTGGCCGCGGACCACCGCCGCCGCCCGGCAGGAGGTGCCGCCGCCATCGATTCCCAGGAGCATTGTGCCGGTCTGTGTCATCAAGATACCTTTATAATACCTTTGACCGGAAAGAAAGAGGTGCTGACGATGATCGGCGCGACGCCGCGCGCAATTCCGTGCGGTCCGACCTCTCTCCCGAGAAGTTTGTGGACAACAGGTATTAAAAAGGTATCATCACCTCAACGGGGGAGATTCGATGCCAGAAGCCGGAACCGAGCGCCTGCATCCCTTGGCCGAAGGGCTCGACACCCTGCCCGGCAGCGAGGTGCTCGACCGTCTCCTGTCAGCGCAGGCGGCGGCCCTCGCCGCGGTCCGCCCCGCCCTTCCCGCCCTCGATGCCGGCGCCGCGCTGATGGCGCGGGCGGTGGCTGCGGGCGGCGCGCTTGTCTACGCCGGTGCCGGGTCCTCGGCGCTGATGGCGATGGCCGACGCGCTCGAACTGCCGGCGACCTTCGGGTTGCCGCCGGGGCGCGTCGGCATCCTCATGGCCGGCGGCCTTCCCTGCACCGCGCAGATGCCGGGGGCAAGCGAGGACGACACCGACGCTGCGGCCGCCGACGCCGGGCGGATCCGACGTGGCGACGTGGTCATCGCCGTGACCGCCTCGGGCAGCACGCCCTATGCGCTTGCCGTCGCGACGGCCGCCAGGGCGCGCGGGGCGAGCGTGATCGCCATCGCCAACAATCCCGGCGCCGCGATCTTCGCCGCGGCCGACGTCCGGGTCTGCCTTGCAACCCCGCCCGAGATCATCGCGGGCTCCACCCGGATGGGGGCGGGCACCGCCCAGAAGGTGGCGCTGAACCTGATGTCGACGCTCATGGGCATCCGCATCGGCGCGGTGCACGACGGAAGGATGGTCGCGGTCGTGGCCGACAATGCGAAACTGAGGGACCGCGCCCGCGCGATGGTCGAGACCATCGCCGGCAGCGATGCGGCGACCGCCGGGGCGGCGCTGGCCGCGACCGGCTTTGCCGTCAAGCCGGCCGTCCTCGTGGCCCGTGGCCTGACCGCCGGCGACGCCGCAAGGGCGCTTGCAGAAAGCGGCGGCAACCTTCGCGCGGCCCTCGCGCGCCTCCATACGACCGGCCCGGAAAAGCCGGCAATTCCAGACCAACCAGGGAGCTTGACATGAGACGGACGCGACTGAGCGCAATCCTTCTGGCCACCACAATTCTCGGCGCCGGCGCCGGCGTCGCGGCGGCGGAGGATGTGACGCTGACGATCGAAAGCTGGCGCAACGACGACCTGACGATTTGGCAGGACCAGATCATCCCGGCCTTCGAGGCATCGCACCCCGGGATCAAGGTGCAGTTCACCCCCTCGGCGCCGACGGAATACAACGCCGCGCTGAATTCCAAGCTCGACGCCGGAACCGCGGGCGACCTGATCACCTGCCGGCCCTTCGACGCCTCGCTTTCGCTCTACGAGGGCGGCAAGCTTGCCGACCTCTCGGACCTCGCGGCGATGGCCGGTTTCTCCGGCGTCGCGAAATCGGCCTGGCAGACCGATGACGCCGCCCACACCTTCTGCGTGCCGATGGCGAGCGTGATCCACGGCTTCATCTACAACAAGGACGCCTTCGACGCGCTCGGCCTGGCGCCCCCCGCGACGATGGAGGAATTCTACGCCGTCCTCGACAAGATCAAGGCCGACGGCACCTATGTTCCGATGGCGATGGGCACCAACGACCAGTGGGAAGCGGCGACGATGGGCTACCAGAACATCGGGCCGAACTACTGGAAGGGCGAGGAAGGCCGGCTGGCGCTGATCAAGGGCGAGCAGAAGCTGTCCGACGAGCAATGGGTCGAGCCCTACCGGCAGCTCGCCCGGTGGAAGGACTACCTCGGCGACGGATTCGAGGCGCAGACCTATCCCGACAGCCAGAACCTCTTCACCCTGGGGCGCGCCGCGATCTATCCGGCCGGGTCGTGGGAGATCTCGGGCTTCAACACCCAGGCGGGCTTCAAGATGGGCGCGTTCCCGCCCCCCGTGCCGGCCGCAGGCGATCCTTGCTACATTTCCGACCATACCGACATCGCCATCGGCATGAACGCGGCCACGAAACACCCCGAGGAGGCCAAGCAGTTCCTCGAATGGGTGGGATCGGGCGAATTCGCCACACTCTATGCCAACGCGCTGCCGGGCTTCTTCTCGCTCAACTCCGCACCGGTGGAGATGGCCGACCCGCTGGCGCAGGAATTCGTCTCGTGGCGCGGCAAGTGCGCCTCGACGATCCGGTCCACCTACCAGATCCTCTCGCGCGGGACGCCGAACCTCGAGAACGAGACCTGGAACGCCTCGGCGAACGTGATCAAGGGCACCGAGACGCCCGAGGACGCGGCCAAGCGGCTCCAGGAGGGGCTGGCAAGCTGGTACGAGCCGCAGAAGTGAGGCCCTGCGCCCCGGATCACTCCGGGGCCCCGACCCCGGGGGGGGCTTTCCGCCCCCCGGACCCCCCGAGGGTATTTCCGCAACGAAGAAGGATGACGGGCGATGGCATCCCGACCGAGGCGTCACATCGCGGTCTTCCTTGCGCCGGCTGTCCTCGTCTACACGGCGGTGATGATCTGGCCGCTTTTCAATACCCTGCGGCTGTCGCTCTACACCACCGGCGACGCGGGCCGGGTGTTCGCGGGGCTGGCGAATTTCCGCACGCTCCTCGGCGATCCGCGCTGGTCGGGGGCGTTCTGGAACGCGCTCGGCAACAACCTCTGGTTCTTCCTGATCCACATGGCGGTGCAGAACCCGATCGGCATCGGCCTGGCCGCGATCCTAAGCCACCCCCGGCTGCGTTTCGCCGCCCTCTACCGCTCGGCGATCTTCGTGCCGACGATCCTCTCGTTCGTGATCGTGGGCTTCGCCTGGAAGCTGATCCTGTCGCCGATCTGGGGGATCGCGCCGGGGATGCTCGATGCGGTCGGCCTGAAATCGCTCTTCGCGCCCTGGCTCGGCAAGGAGGACTATGCGCTCACTACGCTGGCGCTGATCTCGGTCTGGCAGTTCGTCGGCATCCCGATGATGCTGATCTACGCGGCACTCCTCTCGATCCCCGAGGAGATTCTCGAGGCCGGCGAGATCGAGGGGCTGACCGGCTGGGCGGCCTTCCGGAAGATCAAGCTGCCGCTGATCCTGCCCTCGATCGGGATCATCTCGATCCTTACCTTCGTCGGCAATTTCAATGCTTTCGATCTGATCTACGCAGCACAGGGGGCGCTGGCGGGGCCGGATTTCTCGACCGACATCCTCGGCACCTTCCTCTACCGGACCTTCTTCGGCTTCCAGCTCCAGCTCGGCGATCCGCACATGGGGGCAGCCATCGCCACCGCGATGTTCGCGATCATCCTGGCGGGCGTCTGCGTCTATCTCTTCCTGATCCAGACGCGCATGCGCCGCTACCAGTTCTGAGGCCCCGATGAGCCGCGCCCGCAGCAACACCCTGAACACCGTCGCGGCCCACGCGGCGCTTCTGGCCTGGACCGCGATCGCGCTCTTCCCGGTCTTCGTGATCCTGGTGAATTCGTTCAAGACCCGGCGCGCGATCTTCGCCGAGCCGCTGGCACTGCCGTCGGAGGCGAGCTTTTCGATGGTGGGCTACCGCACGGTGATGCAGCAGGGCGACTTCCTGCTCTACTTCCAGAACTCGCTGATCGTCACCGTGGGCGCGCTGGCCTTCATCCTTCTCTTCGGCGCGATGGCCGCCTTTGCACTGTCGGAATACCGTTTCCGCGGCAACACGCTCATGGGCCTCTACCTCGCGCTCGGGATCATGATCCCGATCCGGATCGGCACCGTGGCGATCCTCGATCTGATGGTGCAGGCGGGGCTGGTGAACACGCTTCTCGCGCTGATCCTCGTCTATACCGCGCAGGGGCTGCCGCTGGCGGTCTTCATTCTCAGCGAGTTCATGCGCCAGGTCTCGAACGACCTGAAGAATGCCGGCCGCATCGACGGGATGAGCGAATACGCGATCTTCTTCCGCCTGGTCCTGCCGCTGGTGCGGCCGGCGATGGCGACGGTCGCGGTCTTCAACATGATCCCGATCTGGAACGATCTCTGGTTTCCGCTGATCCTCGCTCCGGGCGAGGCGACGAAGACGCTGACGCTGGGCAGCCAGGTCTTCATCGGCCAGTTCGTGACCGACTGGAACGCGGTGCTGTCGGCGCTGTCGCTGGCGATCCTGCCGGCCCTTGTGCTTTACGTCCTCTTCTCGCGGCAGTTGATCCGCGGCATCACGGCAGGAGCGGTGAAATGAGAGTGCTGATCGCGGGTCTTGGCAACATGGGCCGATCGCACGCCCTTGCCCATCACCGCCACCCCGGAGCCGAGATCGTGGCGCTGGTCAACCGGTCCGCGGTCCCCCTGCCCCACGAATTGCAACCCTATCCGCTTTTCAAGGACTTCCACGCCGCGCTTGAGACGACGCGGCCCGAGCTGGCGGTGATCGCGACCTATACCGACAGCCATGCCGACTATGCCTGCGCGGCGATGGAGGCCGGTGCCCATGTCTTCGTGGAAAAGCCGCTGGCCGCCACGGTCGCGGATGCCCGGCGCGTGGTGGAGACGGCACGGCGGACGGGCCACAAGCTCGTCGTCGGCTACATCCTGCGCCATCACCCGTCGTGGATGCGGCTGATCGCCGAGGCACGCCGGCTCGGCCCGCCCTACGTCTTCCGGCTGAACCTCAACCAGCAGTCGACGGGCGCCACCTGGGAGGTGCACAAGGCGCTGATGCAGGCGACGCCGCCGATCGTCGATTGCGGCGTCCACTATGTCGACGTGATGTGCCAGATCACCGACGCGAGGCCGGTCCGCGTCCACGGCATGGGCCTGAGGCTTTCGCACGAGATCGCAGAAAAAATGTATAATTACGGGCAGTTCCAGGTCATCTTTGAGGACGGATCGGTGGGCTGGTACGAGGCTGGCTGGGGCCCGATGATGTCGGAGGTCGCCTATTTCGTGAAGGACGTGATCTCGCCCAATGGCGCCGTCTCGATCCTGTCGGGGATGCACCCGGCATCGGATTCGGTCGAGGGCCACACCAAGGTCGGCGCGCTGCGCATCCACCGCACCGGGGGGCCGGACGAGGATGTGAAGTTTGCCGGCGAACCCGACCACCAGGCTCTGTGCGACGCCGAGCAGGCCTGGCTTCTCAGGGCGATTGCCGAGGACACCGACCTTTCCCGGCACATGGAGGATGCGGTCGCCTCGCTCGCCGTCTGCCTGGCTGCGGACGAAAGCATCCGCAGCGGCCGCGCCGTTGATCTGGACCTGTGAAGATGACCGCCCTTTCCCTTGAGAATGTAAGAAAATCCTTCGGTGAAGTCGAGGTCCTGAAAGGCATCGATCTGGCGGTCGAGCCGGCCGAGTTCGTCGTCTTCGTCGGGCCGTCCGGCTGCGGCAAGTCCACGCTCCTGCGGCTGATCGCGGGGCTCGAGGATGCCAGCGCCGGCACCGTCCGCATCGACGGGCGCGACGTGACCCGCACGCCGCCCGCGAAGCGCGGCATTGCGATGGTCTTCCAGTCCTACGCGCTCTACCCCCATCTCGATGTCGAGGGGAACATGGCGCTGGGGCTGAGGCAGGCGGGCGAGGCGCGCGCGGTCATTGCCGAGCGGATCGCGGCTGCGGCGCGGATGCTGTCGCTCGAACCCTATCTCAGACGCCGGCCGGCCGAGCTTTCGGGCGGACAGAGGCAGCGCGTGGCGATCGGGCGGGCGATCGTGCGCAAACCCGACCTCTTCCTCTTCGACGAGCCGCTCTCGAACCTCGATGCTGCACTCAGGATGGCGATGCGGGTGGAGATTGCACGCCTCCACCGCGAGCTCGGGCGGGCGATGATCTATGTCACCCACGACCAGACCGAGGCGATGACGCTCGCCGACCGCATCGTCGTCATGCGCGACGGGCGGATCGAGCAGGCAGGCGCGCCGATGACGCTCTACAACGATCCCGACAACCTGTTTGTCGCCGGGTTTCTCGGCGCGCCCTCGATGAACTTCCTGCCCGCGGGGCGGATGGGCGTTGCGGGCGCAACGGCGGGGATCCGGCCGGAACACCTCGGCTTCGCCGCCGGGGGGCCGCTTGCCGGGACCATCGCCCATGTCGAGCGGCTGGGAAGCGACACGAACCTTCTCGTCGCCCTCGCCTCGGGCGAGACGGTGACGGTCCGGCTCTTCGGCCAGCACCCGCAATCGGTGGGCGAGGCGGTGGCGCTGGCGGTCGATCCCGCCCGCGTGCTCCGCTTCGATGCCGAGGGGCGCCGGCTCAGGTGACGACGTCGGGCCCGGCGCGGCCGGTTCCGGTGCGGATGCCCGCCAGCGTCTCGGCCGCGCGGATCATGGGCGCAAGCGCCTCTTGCACATCGGCGTCAAGCCCCTCGGGCCCCGCGACATAGCGCTCGAGGTAGAGCCGGATCGTCGCCCCTTCGGTCCCCGTTCCCGAAAGCCTCAGCACGACGCGTGAGCCCTCCGCGAAGACGATGCGCAGCCCCTGCCCGCGCGACACCGACCCGTCCACCGGATCGGCATAGGCGAAATCGTCGGCCGAGGCGACGGTCATCCCCTCCACGACCTGCCCGGGCAGGCTGGCGAGCCGGGCGCGCAGCCCGTCCATCAGGGCATTCGCCACCTCTGCCGGCAGCGCCTCGTAGTCGTGCCGGGAATAGTAGTTGCGGCCGAACCGCCGCCAGTGAGATTCCATGATTTCCAGAACGCTTTCATGGCGTTCGGCGAGAATATTCAACCACATGAGCACGGCCCAGAGCCCGTCCTTCTCCCGCACATGGTCGGACCCCGCACCGAAGCTCTCTTCGCCGCAGAGGGTGACGCGGCCGGCGTCGAGGAGGTTGCCGAAGAACTTCCAGCCGGTCGGTGTCTCGTACCCGGCGATCCCAAGCGCCGCCGCCACCCGGTCAGCCGCGGCGGAGGTCGGCATCGACCGCGCCACGCCCTCCAGCCCGGCGCGGTAGCCCGGCGCGCACTGCGCATTGGCCGCGAGCACCGCAAGACTGTCCGAGGGCGCGACATAGATGCCGCGGCCCACCACCATGTTGCGGTCGCCGTCGCCGTCCGAGGCGGCGCCGAAATCGGGCGCGTCGGCGGCGAACATCCGCGCCATCAGGTCATGCGCATGAGCCGGGTTCGGATCGGGGTGCATGCCGCCGAAATCCGGCAGCGGCGTGGCGTTCACCACCGTGCCGGGCGCCGCGCCGAGGCGGTTTTCAAGGATTTCCCTCGCATAGGGCCCGGTGACCGCGCACATCGCGTCGAACCGCATCCGGAAGCCGCCCGCGAACATGACGCGGATCTTCGGGAAATCGAACAGGCTTTCCATCAGCGCGGCATAGTCAGCCACCGGGTCGACAACGAAAACCTCCATTCCGCCAATGTGATGCCGGCCGATCCTGTGAATCTCCACATCCGGTTCGTCGGCGGCGAGATAGGCCTCGATCGTGCCGGTGCGGGCGTAGATCGCCTCGGTCAGCGCCTCGGGCGCGGGGCCGCCGCTGGCGATGTTGAACTTCACGCCGAAATCCCCTTCCGGCCCCCCGGGATTGTGCGAGGCAGACAGGATCAGCCCGCCGTCGGCGCGGTTCAGCCGGATCAGATGCGAGGCGGCGGGGGTGGAGAGAAGCCCATCGCGCCCGACGATCACGGCATGCGCCCCGTTCGCCGCCGCCATCTTCAGGATCACCTGCACCGCCCGGTCGTTGAAATAGCGCCCGTCGCCGCCCAGGACATAGGTCCTGCCTTCGGCCCCGCCCGTCGCATCGAACACAGACTGCACGAAGTTTTCCAGATAACCCTCTGACATGAAGACCTTCGTCTTCTTCCTCAGACCCGACGTCCCGGGCTTCTGCCCCTCGATCGGCCGTGTCCTCACCCGCATCACTCGCTCCTCACGTCAGACTGGTTACCCAGAGGATCGTCGCATCCTCCGGGCTCAGGGAAACCACGTTGTGCCCCATCGTCGCGTCGTAATAGGCGCTGTCGCCGCGGCGCAGCTCCACCGGCTCGTAGAACTCGGTGAAAAGCCGGACGACGCCGGTGAGGACATACAGGAATTCCTCGCCGTCATGGCGCACCCAGCCGCCGAATTCCTCAAGCCGGCGGGCACGGATGCGGGCGGTGTAGGGCAGCATCTGCTTGCCGCGCAGCGTGCCGGCGAGCAGCCGGTGCTCGTAGGTCACGGTGGCCTGCGCCTGCCCCTCGTGCGCCTTGGTGACCGCCATCCGGCCCGAGACCTGCGGCCTCGACGGCGGGGTGAAAAGCTGCGGCACGGTGATCGCCAGCCCCCCGGCGAGCTTCTTCAGCGCCTCGTAGGTCGGCGACATCTGGCCATTCTCGATCTTCGACAGCGTCGAGCGCGCGAGCTTCGCCTCCCGCGCCGCCTGCTCCAGCGTCCAGCCGCGTGCCTTTCTCAGCTCGCGCACCCGGCGCCCGAGGTCCAGCGGTTCGCCCGGGCCTTCCGCGGTACCGTTCGCGCGCGCGATACGGATCAGTCCGATGGGGTCGCCGATGGAGTTGATGTCGCTCATCTGTCCGGTCCTGCACAGGCTCCGGTGCATTAACGCCATTCCGGCGCGCCTTGCAACGGCGGGGTGGGAGGCGTAGCCAAGGCGGATGCTGTCCGTGACCGATCGCGCGCCCGCTCCGGCGCCCTGCCCCGCGCCCTTCAACCTCGCCCGACATGTGCTCGCGGCGGCCGGGCCGCGGCCCGACCATCTGGCCCTGATGGTCGTCCGGCCAGCGGGCGCCGAACGCTGGAGCTACGGGCGGCTGGCGACGGCGGTCCTCGGCGTGGCGGCGGGCCTTGCCACGCTCGGGCTGGCACCCGGCGACCGCGTTCTCCTGCGGCTCGGCAACGGCACGGGTTTCCCGCTCGCCTTCCTCGGCGCCGTGGCGGGCGGCTTCGTGCCGGTTCCGACCGCGGCGGGTCTGACCGCGGCCGAGGTGGCGCGGCTCTGCGCCGCGATCCGGCCGGCGCTGATCGTCGCCGGCCCCGGCGTGGCGCTGCCCGAGCCCCTGCCCTGCCCGCTTCTCGACGAGGCGACGCTCTGCGGCTTCGAGCGGCTCGCCCCCGCCGCTTGGGCGATGGGCGATCCCGACCGGCTCGGCTACATCGTCCTCACCTCCGGCACCTCCGGAAGCCCGCGCGCGGTGGCCCACGCCCACCGCGCCGTCTGGGCGCGGCGGATGATGCGCGACGGCTGGCTCGGCATCGGCCCGGACGACCGGCTGCTGCACGCCGGCGCGCTCAACTGGACCTACACGCTGGGCGCCGGGCTCTTCGATCCCTGGGCCGTGGGGGCGACCGCGATCGTGCTTGCCGAGGGCGTGTCGCCTGACCAGATCCCGCTTCTGGCCCGCCGCTTCGACGCC
The DNA here is from genome assembly GCA_030837825.1 of Albidovulum sp. Lineage (GTDB taxonomy): Bacteria > Pseudomonadota > Alphaproteobacteria > Rhodobacterales > Rhodobacteraceae > Albidovulum. The sequence continues at coordinate 9,482 of JAUQYB010000124.1, read as the reverse complement.
ACGATTCTTGCTGCCGTTCCCGGGATCTACCGTCGCATCCTCGAGCGGAGCCCGACGCTCTCGCTGCCCCGGCTCCGGCACGGGCTCTCGGCCGGGGAAAAGCTGCCGCCGGCGACCCGCGCCCGCTGGCGCGCGGCGACGGGCACCGACCTGCACGAGGCGATGGGGCTGTCGGAATGCTCGACGTTCCTCTCCTCCTCTCCCGCCCGGCCCGCACCCGAGGGCGCCACCGGCCATGCCCAGCCCGGCCGGTGCGTCGCCGTGCTGGGCGCCGACGGCGCTCCGGTGCCGCGCGGCGAGCCCGGCATCCTCGCGGTGCACCGGAGCGACCCCGGCCTCTGCCTCGGCGTCTTCGAGGGCGAAACGATCCGGCCCGTCACCGGCGACTGGTTCCAGACCGGCGACATGGTGGTGATGGCCGAGGACGGCGCCGTCACCAGCCTCGGCCGTGCCGACGACATGCTGAACGCCGGCGGCTTCCGGGTCTCGCCTGCCGAGATCGAGGCGGCGATGGCCGCCTGTCCCGGCGTCGCCGCCAGCGCCGCGGTGGAACTGCCGGTGAAGGAGGACGTTACCGTCATCGCGCTCTTCTACGCCGGCGAGGCGGCCGAGGACGCGCTCGCCGCTCATGCCGGGACGCACCTCGCCCGTTACAAGCAGCCCCGGCTCTACCTCCGCCGCGCGGCGATCCCGGTCACCGCCAACGGCAAGGTCAACCGCCGCGCCTTGCGTGAAGAATGGAAGGCAACCCGATGATACGGCTTGACATCATTTCCGACATCGCCTGCCCGTGGTGCTATCTCGGCAAGGCCCATCTCGACCGCACGCTCGAAGCCCATGCCGACCATCCCTTCGCCATCGAATGGCACCCGTTCCAGCTCGACCCCGACCTGCCGGGGGACGGCGTGGACAGGCGCGCCTACATGGAGGCGAAATTCGGCGGGCCCGAGGGCGTGGCGCGTGTCCACCAGCCGCTTCTGGAGCACGCGAAGGCCGCCGGGGTGGAGCTGAACCTCGAGGCGATCACCCGCCGGCCCAACACGCTCGACGCCCACCGGCTGATCCACTGGGCGGGGCTCGAGGGGCGGCAGTCGGCCATCGTCTCGGCGCTGTTCCGCGCCTACTGGCGCGACGGGCGCGACATCGGCGATGCCGACACGCTTGCCGACATCGCCGGCGAGGCCGGGCTTGACCGCGCGATGATCCGCCGGCTGCTGGCGACCGACGCGGACCGCGACGAGATCCGCGCCCGCGAGGCCCATGCCCGCGAGCGCGGCGTGAACGCGGTGCCGACCTTCATCATCGCCGACCGCTACGTGGTGCAGGGTGCGCAGCCGGTCGAGACATGGGGCCGGATCATCGCGGAACTCTCCGACAGGCTGAAGGGCGGCGACGATGTTTGATGCCCGGCGGACCCCTGTCCAGCGCCTGCCGGCCGGCGAATTCACCGGGATGCTCGCGCTCCTCTTCGCGACCGTCGCCTTTTCCATCGACGCCATGCTGCCCGCGCTGCCGGCGATCGCCGCCGAGCTTTCGCCCGGCGCCGTCAACAACGCCCAGCTCGTCCTCTCTGCCTTCGTGCTCGGCATGGGTATCGGCACCCTTTTCGTCGGACCGATTTCCGATGCCGTCGGCCGCAAGGTCACGGTCGCCGCGGGCTCGGTGCTCTATGTCGCGGGATCGGTGCTGGCGCTCTATGCGCACCAGCTCGAATTCCTGCTCCTGGCGCGCCTTTTGCAGGGCGTCGGCGCCTCGGCGCCGAGGGTCGCGGGGATGGCGCTGGTGCGCGACCTCTATGCCGGGCGCGAGATGGCGCGGATCATGTCCTTCGTGATGATGGTCTTCATGGTCGTCCCGGCGCTGGCCCCGCTGATCGGCGCCCTGATCATCGGCGCCTTCGGCTGGCGCGCGATCTTCCTCGCCTATGTCCTCTTCGCCTTCGTCTCGCTCTCCTGGCTGATGCTCAGGCAGGCCGAGACGCTGGCGCCCGAGGACCGGCGGCCGCTCACCGCCGGCAACCTCTGGTCGGCGTTCCGCGAGGTGGTGGCCGGCGCCGACGTCCGGGTCTACATCGTCGTCATGTCGCTCGGCTTCGGGCAGATGTTCTCGCTCCTCTCCACCATCCAGCCGATCTTCGACGAGACCTACGGGATGGCGGCGAGCTTTCCCCTGTGGTTTGCGGGCATCGCCGCGGTTTCGGCGAGTGCATCCTTCATCAACTCGCGGCTGGTCATGCGGGTGGGGATGCGGCGGATGGCGACGCTCGCCTATGCCGGCGAGGCGGTGCTGTCGCTTGTCGCGCTGGCGCTGATCGGGCTCGGGCTGGTCGGCGGCACCGCGTCCTTCGTGGTGTTCTACGTCTGGGCGACGAGCGTCTTCTTCATCGCCGGGCTGACCTTCGGCAACCTCAACGCGCTCGCCATGCAGAAGCTCGGCCATGTCGCCGGCATGGCGACCTCGGTCATCACCGCCATCTCCACGGTGGCCGCGGCGCTGATCGCGGCGCCGGTGGGGCTGGCCTTCGACGGCACAGCACTTCCCGCGATCATCGGCGCGGTGGTCTGCTCGTTCCTCTCGTTCTGGCTGATGCGGCGGAGCGAGCGGCTGTTCTGAGCCTCACGCCTGCACCTTCGGCGCCGCGGCCTTCTCGGCCAGCTCCCTGGCGATGGCGAAGGCGCCCTTGATCCTCTCGCTCTCCCTTGCCCAGTCGCGCTGGAGGATGACCTTGTTGTCCTTGATCCTCGCCGCCCCCTGCTGTGCCTGAAGAAACTCCACCAACCTCTTGGGATTAGGGAACTTGTCGGCGTGGAACTGGATCGTCGCCCCCTTCGGCCCGGCGTCGAGCCGGCCGATGCAGGCACGCCGGCACATCGCCTTGATCCGCATCACCAGAAGCAGCGTGTTGACCTCCTTCGGCACCGGGCCGAAACGGTCGATCAGCTCGGCGGCGAAGCCTTCCAGCTCCACCTTGGTGGTAAGCGAGGAGAGCCGGCGGTAGAGGCCGAGCCGCACGTCGAGATCGGACACGTAGGCCTCGGGGATCATCACCGGCACGCCGAGGTTGATCTGCGGCGACCACTGGCCGTCCTCTCCCGCCGGCGCCTCGAGGTCGCCCGCCTTGATCCGGTCGATCGTCTCCTCCAGCATCTGCTGATAAAGTTCGTAGCCTACCTCGTTGATATGGCCCGACTGTTCCTCGCCGAGGATGTTGCCGGCGCCCCTCAGGTCGAGATCCTGGCTGGCCAGCGAGAAACCCGCGCCGAGGCTGTCGAGCGAGCCGAGCAGCCTCAGCCGTTTCTCTGCCGCCGGCGTCAGCGGCATCCGCGGCTTGGTCGTCAGATAGCAGTAGGCGCGGAGCTTCGCCCGCCCGACGCGGCCGCGGATCTGGTAGAGCTGCGCCAGGCCGAACATGTCCGCCCGGTGGACAATCATGGTGTTGGCGGTGGGAATATCGAGGCCGCTTTCAACAATCGTCGTCGCGAGCAGCACGTCATACTTGCCGTCGTAGAAGGCGTTCATCCGCTCGTCGAGATCGCCCGCCGCCATCTGGCCGTGGGCGATCACATAGCTGACCTCCGGTACATGGGACTTCAGAAAGTCCTCGATCTCGGGCAGGTCCTTGATCCGCGGCACCACGTAGAAGGATTGCCCGCCCCGGTAGCGTTCGCGCAGCAGGGCCTCGCGGATCGTCACGCTGTCGAACTCGGAGACATAGGTGCGGATCGCCAGCCGGTCGACCGGCGGCGTGCCGATTATGCTGAGATCACGGACACCTGTGAGCGACAGTTGAAGCGTTCGCGGGATCGGCGTGGCGGTCAGCGTCAGCACATGAACCTCCGACCGCATCTCCTTCAGCCGCTCCTTGTGACCGACGCCGAAATGCTGTTCCTCGTCAATGACAACCAGGCCGAGGTTGCGAAACTTCACGGCCTTCGCCAGCACCGCATGGGTGCCGATGACGATGTCGACCGTGCCCTCCGCCAGCCCCTCGCGCGTCGCCTGCGCGTCGCGCGCCGAGACGAAGCGCGACAGCGGCCGCACGGTGATCGCGGTGCCGCGGAAGCGGTCGGCAAAGGTCTTGAAATGCTGGCGGGCAAGCAGCGTGGTGGGCGCGATCACCGCAACCTGCACGCCCGACTGCGCCGCGGCGAAGGCCGCCCGCATCGCCACCTCGGTCTTGCCGAAGCCGACGTCGCCGACGATCAGCCGGTCCATCGGCCGGCCCTCGGCGAGGTCGTCCAGCACCTCGTCGATCGCCGACATCTGATCGTCGGTTTCCTGCCAGGGGAAGCGGGCGGCGAAGGCGTCGTATTCGTGATGCGGCGCCTGGAGGATCGGCGCCTTGCGCAGAAGCCGCTCCGCCGCCACCCGCATCAGCCGTTCGGCCATGATCCGGATCCGTTCCTTGAGCCGCGCCTTCTTCGCCTGCCAGGCGCCGCCGCCGAGCTTGTCGAGCAGCCCCTCCTCGTGGCCGTAGCGGCTGAGCAGTTCGATGTTCTCCACCGGCAGGTAGAGCCGGTCGCCGCCGGCATATTCCAACGCCACGCAGTCGTGCGGCGCACCGAGCGCGGTGATCGTCTCGAGCCCGGTGTAGCGGCCGACCCCGTGATCGACGTGCACGACCAGATCGCCCGGCGAAAGCGACTGGGCCTCGGTCAGGAAGTTTTCGGCCTTCCGGCGCTTTTTCGCGCCACGGATCAGCCGCTCGCCCAGCACGTCCTGTTCCGAGACGACGGTCAGCCCCGCCCCCTCGAACCCGTGTTCGAGCGCCCAGACCGCGAGGAAGACCCCGCCCCTGCCCTCCGGCACCCCGCGGATGTCTCGCACGAGGGTCGCGCCGTGCAGGTCCTCATCCTCCAGAAGCCCCTTGAGCCTTTCGCGCGCGCCCTCGGAATAGGAGGCGATCACCACCTGCCCGCCTGCCCGGCGCGCATTCACATGGTCGGCGAGCGCGCTGAAAAGGTTGACGTTTTCAAGTTGGCGCTCGGCCGAGAAATTGCGCCCGATGCGCCCGCCCGCATCCAGCACGCCCGGCCCCGTAGCCTGCGGCAGGGCGGCAAGCCGGATCACCCGGTGGCCGGCCACCGCAGCCTCCCAGGCGGCGTCGTCGAGGTAGAGAAGCCCTGGCGGGCAGGGCTTGTAGACCGAATCCAGCCGGTCGCGGCGCTTCATCGCCTCGCGGCGGGTGTCATACTGGTCCTCGATCCCCTCCCAGCGCGAAAGCCGGGCGGGCGTCGTCTGATCGTCGAGCATCACCGCCGCCGCGGGCAGGTAGTCGAAGAGCGTCTCCAGCCTTTCGTGGAAGAACGGCAGCCAGTGCTCCATCCCCTGATGCTTGCGCCCCGCGCTCACCGCCTCGTAAAGGGGATCGTCGGTGCCCGCCGCGCCGAACTCGATCCGGTAGGTCTGGCGGAACCGGGTGATCGCCGCCTCGTCGAGGATCACCTCGGAGACCGGCGCAAGCTCCACCGCCGCCAGCTTCTCGGTGGTGCGCTGCGTCGCCGGGTCGAAGCGGCGCGCGTCGTCGAGAACGTCGCCGAAAAGGTCGAGCCGCACCGGCCCGCCCTCCCCCGGCGGAAAGATGTCGATGATGCCGCCGCGCACGGCATAGTCGCCCGGCTCGGTCACCGTCGGACTCTGGGTGAAGCCCATCCGCACCAGGAAGGCCCTCAGCGCCGCCTCGTCCAGCCGGTGGCCGACGCGGGCGGTGAAGGCGGCGCCGCGCAGCACCTCGCGGGCGGGCAGGCGCTGGGTCGCGGCGTTGAGCGTGGTCAGGAGAACGAAGGGCTGCGGCAGGCCCTGGGCCAGGGCGGCGAGCGTCGCCATCCGCGTGGCCGAGACATCGGCATTGGGCGAGACCCGGTCATAGGGCAGGCAGTCCCAGGCGGGGAAGGTCAGCACCAGCGCATCCGGCGCGAAAAACTCCAGCGCCGCGCGCATCGCCTCCATCCGCTTGTCGTCGCGCGCGACATGGACGACCGGCGCACCCTTCGTCAGTTCGCGCGCGAGAAGCCGCGCGTCGAACCCCTCGGGGGCACCGGAAAGCGTGATGTGGGCGGGGGCGGTCATGCGCGTCACCTAGCCTTCCCGGCCGCGGTGTCAACCGGGCAGGATCGAGAGATTGAAGTTCTGCAGCATCCCCCAGAAGGCGGTGATGAAGATCGACACCATGCCGATGACCTGCACCGTCACCCGATGAAGCGCAAGGCGCCGGCGCAGCGCCTCGCCGTGATCGCCCTCGGCCTCGATCCGCCGCGCGGTGGCCACGCTCAGGAGCCCGACGCCCGAGAGCGGCGCGGCGATCAGGAAGAACGCCTGGCAGAACTCCACCCGGTAGACGAAGCCGAGAAGCGCGAGCGTGGTCAGCGCGAAGGCGAGCATGGCGAGAAGGATCGCGCCAGCCTCGCCGGCGATATAGAGGATGCGTCCGACGTTGATCCGCGCGATGTCCTCGAGGTCGGCCTCGGCCTGGCCGCCCGCGCGACGGGCGCGCAGCACCATGTCGTAGGGAATGCCGAGCACCCAATGCGAGGCCGACGACCATGTGACGGCCAGCGCGATCCAGTACCACAGGTTGGAAAAGGACCTGAGGTCGATCAGGTCGAAGATGAGTTTCGTCCAGTCCAAGTCCTGCCCCCGGGTCGCCCGTCAGGCCACGACGTTCAGGGCGGCCTGCGACGGTTTCCGCACTTGAGAAGTGCGCCCTGAACCGTGTAACCGCTTGGCCGAGAGGAAACCAGAGGCTCGACATGACCCCGATCCATACGCCCTTCCCCGGCCAGCGCTTCCGCCGCCTGCGCCGGACCGCCGCGCTGCGCGATCTCGCGCAGGAGAACCGGCTGGGCGTGAAGGATCTGATCTGGCCGGTCTTCGTCACCGACGTTGCCGGCGCGGATGTCGAAGTGCCATCGATGCCCGGTGTGGTCAGGCGCACGGTGGAGGGCACGGTGCGCGCGGCCGAGGAGGCCGCGCGGCTTGGCATCCCGGCGATCTGCCTTTTTCCCTATACCGATCCGCGGCTCAGGACCGAAGCCTGCGAGGAAGCCTGGAACCCCGAGAACCTCACCAACCGGGCGCTCCGCGCGATCAAGGCCGCCGTGCCCGAGGTCGCGGTGATGACCGACGTGGCGCTCGACCCCTACAACGCGCTCGGCCATGACGGGCTGGTGCGCGATGGCGTGATTCTCAACGACGAGACGGTCGAGGCGCTGGTCCGGATGGCGCTCGCCCAGGCCGAGGCCGGCGCCGACATCCTCGGGCCGTCGGACATGATGGACGGCCGCATCGGCGCGATGCGCGCGGCGCTGGAGGCGGCGGGGCACAAGGATGTGGCGATCCTCTCCTATGCGGCGAAATACGCCTCGGCCTTCTACGGGCCCTTCCGCGACGCGGTGGGGGCCTCGGGTGCGCTGAAGGGCGACAAGAAGACCTACCAGATGAACCCCGCCAATGCCGACGAGGCGCTCAGGCTCGTCGCCCGCGACCTTGCCGAGGGCGCCGACATGGTGATGGTCAAGCCGGGCATGCCCTATCTCGACATCTGCGCGCGGGTGAAGGCGGAATTCGGCGTGCCGACCTTCGCCTACCAGGTTTCGGGCGAATATGCGATGCTGAAGGGCGCAATCCTGAACGGCTGGGTCAGGGACGAGGTGATCCTCGAAAGCCTGATGGCGTTCCGCCGCGCCGGCTGCGACGGGGTGCTGACCTATTTCGCCCCCGATGCGGCCCGCATCCTTGAGCGCCGCGACGCCTAGGCGGGCCGCCCGACCACAACACCTGATGACAGCAGGAGTGTTCTGCCCTATAGATGGTGGCGAACCGGCCCGGGTGAGGCCGGAGCCAGTTCGAGAGCGGAGCAGCAACATGAACGGACTTTCCCGCCGCAGCCTGATCCTTTCGGGAGGCGCGCTTGCCGGCCTTGCGGCCTGCGGCAACGGCATCGGCAGCAACGGCGCGTCGCGGATCGACGCCCGCGTCGACGCCACGCGCGACTTCCTGACCTCGCGCTACCCCGGCACCGTGGACCTGATGCACAAGGCCGCGGGTGTGCTCTACATGCCGTTGATGACCGAAGCCGGGTTCTTCTTCGGCGGCGCCTACGGACGCGGCGCGCTCAGGATCAACGACGTGACGGTCGATTACTATTCGGCGGCGCAGGCAAGCTGGGGGTTGCAGATCGGGGCGCAGCAATATGCCCACGCGCTCTTCTTCATGACCCAGCAGGCGCTGGCCAACTTCCGCTCGGCCGACGGCTGGGCGGTCGGGGCGGACGCGAAATACGCGGTTCCCGACCAGGGCGGATCGCTCGCGGCCGACACCACGACGACGCTGGCGCCGGTCGTGGCCCTGGTCTTCGGCCAGTCGGGGCTGATCGTCGGCGCCACGCTCGAGGGCACCAAGTACACGCGGATCATTCCCTGACCGCCGGCCGGACGGGGGGCCGTCTGCCCCCCGCACCCCCCGAGGATATTTGCCAACGGGTGAAAGCGCCGACTCAGCCCGCCGCGCGGAGGCGGGCGATCAGGCTTGATGTGTCCCAGCGCCCGCCACCCATCTTCTGCACGTCCTTGTAGAACTGGTCGACGAGCGCGGTCACCGGCAGGCTGGCGCCATTCTCCTCGGCCGTCCTCAGGCAGATGCCGAGGTCCTTGCGCATCCAGTCGACGGCGAAGCCGTGGGCGAAATGCCCCTCCTTCATCGTCCTGTGGCGGTTGGCCATCTGCCAGCTTCCGGCCGCACCCTGGCTGATCACCTCGACCACCGCCTCGATGTCGAGCCCGGCACGCTCGGCAAAGTGGAGCCCTTCGGAGAGGCCCTGGACGAGGCCGGCGATGCAGATCTGGTTGACCATCTTGGCAAGCTGGCCCGCGCCCGAGGGGCCGAGGCGGCGGCAGATGCGGGCATAGGCGGCGATCACCGGCTCGGCCCGGGCATAGTCCTCCTCGCCGCCGCCGCACATCACCGAGAGGACGCCGTTCTCCGCCCCGGCCTGGCCCCCCGACACCGGCGCGTCGACGAAGCCGATGCCCAGACCTGCGGCCTCGGCGGCCAGATCGCGCGTGACCGCGGCCGAGACCGTGGTGTGATCGACGAAGACCGTGCCCCGGCCCATGCCGGCGAAGGCGCCGTCCGGACCGGTGCAGACCGCGCGGAGGTCATCGTCGTTGCCGACGCAGGCCATGACCAATTCCGCGCCCGCGGCCGCCTCGCGCGGCGTGGCCGCGGCGCGGCCGCCGTGGCGGGCGACCCAGGCCGCGGCCTTCGCCGGCGTCCGGTTGTAGACCGTGACCTCGTGGCCCTTCGCGGCCAGATGCCCGGCCATCGGAAAACCCATCACCCCGAGGCCGAGAAACGCCACCTTCGCCATGTCCGCCTCCTCTGTCGTTGCAGCCGGGTCCGATCTGCCCTAGTTAACCGCCCTGCCCGTGCCGTCAACCGGTTCCCGCGGGCCGGTGCCGGCATGGGCGCACCGGCCGCCAGGT
>JAUQYB010000123.1 GCA_030837825.1 Albidovulum sp. | reverse complement strand
GCGGCGCCTCCCCCGGGGTACTTCAGACAACGAAGAAGCCGGGCCGCTTGAGGCGCGCGCGGCGGGACGCTATGGGGGCGCAAATGGGGGGCGGAAACGGGGGACTGCCGATGCCGCTGATGCTTTCGACCACCGGGGAGGGATTCGAGGCCGCCTTCGCGGGCCTTCTGGCGATGAAGCGCGAGGATGCGCCGGACGTCGACGCGGCGGTGGCCGCGATCATCGCCGAGGTGCGGGCGCGGGGCGACGCCGCGCTGATCGAGCTGACGGCGCGGTTCGACCGGCTGGAACTGACGCCGGACCGGCTGGCCTTTTCCGAGGCCGAGATCGAGGCCGAATGCGCGAAGGTTTCGCCCGCGGACCGCGCCGCGCTGGAACTCGCCGCCGGGCGCATTCGCGCCTACCACGAACGCCAGATGCCGCAGGATGCACGCTGGACCGATGCCGCGGGGGCAGAACTCGGTTGGCGCTGGGGGCCGGTCGCTGCGGCGGGGCTCTATGTGCCGGGGGGCCTTGCCTCCTATCCGTCCTCGGTGCTGATGAACGCGATCCCGGCCAGGGTCGCCGGGGTGGAGCGGCTGGTGGTCACCTGCCCGACGCCGGGGGGCGTGGTCAATCCGCTGGTGCTTCTGGCGGCACGGCTTGCCGGCGTCGATACCGTCTACCGCGTTGGCGGCGCGCAGGCGATCGCCGCGCTCGCCTACGGCACCGCGACGATCCGGCCGGTGGACAAGATCACCGGGCCCGGCAACGCCTGGGTCGCCGCCGCCAAGCGCCGCGTGTTCGGGCGCGTCGGTATCGACATGATCGCCGGGCCGTCGGAAATCCTCGTCATCGCCGACCGGACGGCGGACCCCGACTGGATCGCGCTCGACCTTCTCAGCCAGGCCGAACATGACGAGAGCGCGCAGGCGATCCTCGTCACCGACGACGCGGAGATGGCGCGGAAGGTGGCGGCGGCGGTGGAGACGCGGCTCGCGACGCTCGGCCGGGCGGCGATTGCCGGGGCAAGCTGGCGCGACTACGGCGCGGTGATCGTAGCGCGCGATCTGGCTGAGGCGGCGGCCTTGTCCAACCGGGTGGCGCCCGAGCATCTGGAGCTGTGCGTGGCCGACCCGGAGGCGCTTTTGCCGCGCATCGCCCATGCCGGTGCGGTCTTTCTCGGCCACTGGACGCCGGAGGCGATCGGCGATTATGTGGGCGGACCGAACCATGTGCTGCCAACGGCGCGGTCGGCACGGTTTTCGAGCGGGCTGAGCGTGATGGATTTCCTCAAGCGGACGACGATCGCCAGGATGACGCCCGCGGCGCTGGCCGCGATCGGCCCCGCGGCGGAACGGCTCGCCGCGTCGGAGGGACTTCAGGCGCACGGGGCCTCGGTGCGGGCGCGGCTCGACCGGCTGAACCGCGAGGGAGGCGCATGAGCCGCATCTGCCATATCGAGATCGACGATGCAGGCCTGCCGGCGCCCACCCCCGAGGTCGAGCAGGAGCGGCGGGTGGCGATCTTCGACCTGCTGGAGGACAATTCCTTCGATCTGCCGGGCAAGGACGGGTCGCCCGCCCCCGAAGGGCCCTTTCGCCTCGGGCTGTCGATCCGCGACCGTCGGCTGGTCTTCGACATCGCCACCGACCAGGGCGGCAAGGTGGCGGAGCTCCACCTCTCGCTGGGGCCGTTCCGGCAGGTGGTGAAGGATTATTTCCAGATCTGCGAAAGCTATTTCGAGGCGGTGAAGCGCCTGCCGCCGAGCCAGATAGAGGCGATCGACATGGCCCGGCGCGGCATCCACAACGAAGGCGCGCGGGTGGTGCAGGAGCGGCTCGACGGCAAGGCCGCGCTTGACATCGACACCGCCCGGCGGCTCTTCACCCTCATCTGCGTCCTGCAGTCCGGGGAATGACCGTGCCCGGCAGCCTGCCGCATTCGATCCTGTTCTGCTGCGACCACAATTCGGTGCGCTCGCCGATGGCCGAGGGGCTGATGAAGCAGCTTTACGGCCGGGCCACCTACGTGCAGTCGGCCGGCGTCAAGAACGATCTGGAGGTGGACGGTTTCGCGGTGGCGGTGTGCCAGGAGCTGGGGATCGAACTGTCGCGCCACCGATCGCGCAGCTTCGAGGAGATGCAGCAGTGGGGCGACGACCTGTCGGGCTTCGACCTTGTCGTGGCGCTGTCGCCGGCGAGCCAGCGGCAGGCGCTGGAGCTGACCCGGTTCTACCATCTCGATGTCGAATACTGGCCGATCATGGACCCGACCGGCATCGGCGAGACGCGGGAGGCGAAGCTCGCCGCCTACCGGCAGGCGCGCGACCAGATCCGTGCCAGGATGATCGAGCGGTTCGGCGAACCCGAACCCGCAGCGGAAGGAGAGACGACATGACCAAAGCCGTGATCGAGGCCTATTACAGCGCCTTCAACCGGGGCGACGTGGAGGCGATGCTGGCGCTTCTGGACACCGACGTGGAGCATCACGTCAACGAGGGCGGCATCCGCCGCGGCAAGACCGCCTTCGCGGAATTCTGCGCCCACATGAATCACAGCTACCGCGAGCGGCTGACCGATGTCGTCGTCTTTGCCAACGAGGACGGCACGCGGGGCGCGGCGGAATTCGTGGTGAACGGCGAATACCTCAGGACCGACAGCGGTCTGCCCGAGGCGCGGGGCCAGAGATACGTCCTGCCGGGGGGCGCGTTCTTCACCCTGAAGGGCGGCAGGATCAGCCGGGTGACGACCTACTACAACCTCCAGGACTGGATCCGGCAGGTCTCGGCGTGAGCGTGACGGTCCAGCCCCTGACCGGCGCGGCGCTCGAGGCGGCGCTCGACGACCTGGCCCGGCTGAGGATCACGGTGTTCCGCGACTGGCCCTATCTCTACGACGGCGATCTTTACTACGAGCGGCGTTACCTGGCGACCTACCGTGACAGTCCCGAGGCGCTCGTCGTCGGCGCCTTCGATGGCGCCCGGCTGGTCGGCGCGGCGACGGGCACGCCGATGGAGGACCACGCCGAGGAGTTCAGCGCCGCCTTCGCCGCCACCGGCCTCGCGCTCTCCGACATCTTCTACTGCGCGGAATCGGTGCTGCTGATGGACTACCGCGGCCGCGGCATCGGCCACGCCTTCTTCGACCTGCGCGAGGCCCACGCCCGCAGGCTCGGCCGGCGCTGGTCGGCCTTCTGCCGGGTCGTCCGGCCCGAGGACCATCCGCTCCGGCCGGCGGATTACCGCCCGCTCGACCCGTTCTGGCGGAAACGCGGCTATGCGCCTTTGGAAGGTGTCATGGCCGAGTATTCGTGGAAGGATGTGGGCGAGGCGAAGGAGACCGCCAAGCCGATGCAGTTCTGGATCAAGGCGCTGTAGCTCGCCGCCCGCGGATGGGGGAGGAAGAGATGAAAGTGGCTGCCGCGGCCTATCCGCTCGACTGGTTCGAGAGCTGGGCCGACTACGAGACGAAGATCGCGCACTGGGTGGCCGAGGCCGCCGCGCAGGGGGCCGGGCTTCTGGTCTTTCCCGAATACGGTGCGATGGAGCTGGCCTCGCTCGGCGGCCGCGAGGTTGCCGGCGACCTGGAGGGCGCGCTGCGCGAGGTCGACCGGCACATGCCCGCCGCCGAGGCGATGCACGCGCGGCTCGCCGCCCACCACGGCGTCCATATCCTTGCCGCCTCCGGCCCGGTCTACGACGTGGCCCATGCCGGCGACCGGCCGGTGAACCGGGCGAGCCTCTTCGGCCCCGACGGGCCGATCGGCCATCAGGACAAGGTGATGATGACGCGCTTCGAGCGCGAGGACTGGAACGTCGTCGCGGGGCAGGGGCTCAAGGTCTTCGACACCGCGCTGGGGCGCATCGGCATCCTGATCTGCTACGACAGCGAGTTCCCGCTTCTTGCCCGGGCGATGGCCGAGGCGGGGGCGGAGATCCTGCTGGTGCCTTCCGCGACCGAGGCGCTCGCGGGCTTCACCCGGGTCCGCGTCGGCGCGATGGCGCGCGCCTTGGAAGGCCAGATGGTCGCGGTCCACGCCCCGGTGGTGGGCCACGCCCCCTGGTGCGCTGGGATGGAGGAGAATGCCGGCCGTGCAGCGGTCTACGGGCCGCCCGACCGTGGCTTCCCGCCCACCGGCATCCTCGCCGAAGGCGCGATGGACGCACCCGGCTGGGTCTTTGCCGACGTCGACCGCGCGGCGGTGGCCGAGGCGCGCGCCGACGGCGGCGTGCTGCCCTTCCGCCACTGGCCGGAACAACTGCCGCAGCTTGCCCGCGTCACCCGCCAGGGGCGACGGCCAGATTCGGCTTGAATTCCCGTTCTTTCGGGCGCATTTAACGCGCGCCCGGGCCGAGGCCCGGGGAGGATCGAATTTGGAGTGAACATGGCCAAGGAAGAAGGTCTCGAATTTCCGGGCGTCGTGAAGGAACTCCTGCCGAATGCGACGTTCAGGGTCGAGCTGGAAAACGGCCATGAGATCATCGCCACGATGGCAGGGAAGATGCGCAAGAACCGCATCCGGGTTCTGGCCGGCGACAAGGTTCAGGTGACGATGACGCCCTACGACCTGACCAAGGGGCGGATCAACTACCGCTTCCGCTGAGGTGCGCCCGCGGCTGATCCTCGGCTCGGCCAGTCCGAGGCGGCGCGAGCTTCTGGCGCAGATCGGCCTGGTGCCGGACGAGGTCCGCGCCCCCGACATCGACGAGACCCCCCGGAAGCGAGAGCTGCCGCGCCCCTATTGCGCCCGGATGGCGCGCGAGAAGGCCCGCGCCGTCGCCTGCGGCGAGGGCGAGGTCGTGCTCTGCGCCGACACGACGGTGGCGCTCGGCCGGCGCATCCTCGGCAAGCCGGAAGGCGCGGGCGAGGCGGCGGCGTTCCTGCTGGCGCTCTCGGGCCGGCGCCATCGCGTCATCACCGCCGTTGCGGTGCGTCGCGGCGAGAGGCTGTGGGAACGGGTGGTGGAGACGGTGGTGAAGGTGAAGCCGCTGTCGGACCGGGAACTCAACGCCTATCTTCAGAGCGGAGAATGGCGGGGCAAGGCGGGCGCCTATGCGATCCAGGGCCGCTTCGGCGCCTTCATCCCCTGGCTCCAGGGCTCGTTCACCGGCGTCGTCGGCCTGCCCATTGCCGAGACGGCGCATCTTCTGGAAGCTGCGGGGCTCGACGTGCAGGGAGTGGACGCATGAAGGGGCGGGTGGTCGTGCTGGGGGTCTGCCGCGGCCGCGAGGCGGCGGCGCTCGTCGTCGACGGGCAGTTGCAGGACCTGCTGGTGGACGCCGGAGAGGCGGCTGGCCTCGCCCCCGGCGCGATCCTCAGGGGCGTGCTCGACCGGCCGATGAAGGGCCAGGGCGGCGCCTTCGTGAAGCTGCCGGGCGGCGAGACCGGCTTCCTGCGCGAGACGAAGGGGCTGGCGCCCGGCAAGCCGGTCATCGTCCAGGTCGCGGGCTTTGCCGAGCCGGGCAAGGCGCTGCCGCTGACCGCGCGGGTGCTGTTCAAGAGCCGTCTTTGCATCGTGACGCCCGCCGCACCGGGGCTGAACATCTCGCGCCGGATCCGCGAGGAGGACGCGCGCGACCGGCTCGGCACGCTGGCGGCGGCGGGGATGGAGGGCTGCGGCTTCGGCCTGATCCTGCGCTCGGCGGCGGAGGCGGCGGCGGAGGACGAGACCGCCGCCGACATCGCCGCGACGCGCGGGCTGGCCGAGGCGGTGATGGCCGACACGGCCGGCGGGCCGGAGCTTCTGCTCGCCGCCCCCGGCCCGCATGAGGAGGCCTGGCGCGACTGGTCCGACCCCGCCCCCGACGAAGTGGACGAGGGCGAGGGCGCCTTCGCCCGCCACGGGGTCGAGGAGATGGTCGACGCGCTCCTCTCGCCCCTGGTGCCGCTGCCGGGCGGCGGCCACATGGCGATCGAGCCGACCCGCGCACTGGTGGCGGTGGACGTGAACACCGGCGCCGACACCTCGCCGGCCGCGAGCCTCAAGGCCAACATCGCCGCCGCCCGCGACCTGCCGCGGCAGTTGCGGCTGAGGGGGCTCGGCGGCCAGGTGACGGTGGATTTCGCGCCGATGCCGAAGCGCGACCGCGCCGTGCTCGACCAGCAGCTTCGCCTGGCCTTCAAGGGCGAGGCGGCGGAAACCAGCCTTGCCGGCTGGACGCCGCTCGGCAACTTCGAGCTTCAGCGCAAGCGCGACCGGCTGCCTCTCTCCCTCATCCTCAGGGAGGCGCGCGGATGACCTGCCCGATCTGCCGCAAGGAGACCGATCCGAAATACCGCCCTTTCTGCTCGCGCCGCTGCGCCGACATCGACCTCGGCCGCTGGCTGACCGGCGCCTATGCGATCCCGGCCGAGGAGGAGGACGCGCCGGCTGAGGACGACCGGCCGGACCGCCCGCCCCGCCCGCACTGATTTGCGCCCCCCTGGACTGCGGTGGCGTTTTCCGCCGAAAACCTCTGGACAGCCCCGCCGCCCTCGCCTAAACACGGCCCCGCCGGGCGCCCTGCGCCCCCGGTGCCCAGATAGCTCAGTTGGTAGAGCAGCGGATTGAAAATCCGCGTGTCGCTGGTTCGATTCCGGCTCTGGGCACCACTTCTCCGGTACACTTTCCCGATTTCAGATCATGCCGATAGGAACCGGCCTCCATTCTGGCTGGTGCTGGCCGGAACCCGGCGCGTTGGCGGACCGGGAGCGGCGGATCAGGAGGCAGGCGGGGTGCCGGGATATTCAGGGCTTACATGCCGCATTGTAGCGTTCCATGCCGATGCCGAAGAACCGCCCCACGTCCTCGGGATAGTGTGCATCAAGAAAGTGGCGTAGCCTTTCTGCAAACTTTGCACCGATGGGCTGGTTATGCCAGGGTAGGTCCCAGCCGAGGAGGAAGCCCGGGGCAAGGCGCGAGGCCAAGCCACGGATATCGGCCGGACGCCGCAGGGCAAAGATATTGTCCCGGATTTTGCGGGTCTTCAGGGCAGATTCAGGGCGATCTGCCAACCTCTCCCGGGGGAATACCGCCACATCTGCCGGAAGCAGCAGCTCCACCACCTTCGGGCCGGTTTCATGCTTTCTAGGGTTTGTCGCCATCTGCGGGTCATGGTGCACCATGTAGGTGCCCGTCTTGAGAAACGGTAGCATGACGAGGGTGTCGATCACCGGCCAGGGATGCCGGTGCGAGGCGTCGACAAAGCAGAAGTCCACGGATTGGGGCGAAAATCTCTCGGGAACGGCGAGACAGGCCCGTCCCGTGACGACCTCTGTCTTCACCTTGGACAGAGCAGGAATTTCGGAAAGCAGATAGCCGACTGGTTTGGTCGGGTCGACGTAGAACTTCTTTCCCAGGTCGAAGCTGGTAATGGACGCAGGGCCGGTCTGGTCCACCATCATCGCCAGAAGCGCTGTCGAAAGACCGCTGGCGCAACCGATCTCGACCAAGGTCCGGGGGGGCGCTTCCACAAGCAGGCTGTCGATGAAGCGCAAGTCGTGACCGTCGATGGCTCCCATTTCCGTTTTCCAGCGGTCATTGAACCATTGAATTATCCCGGCATCGAGCAGGGTGGTAGGGTGCATTTTTTCCCCTTGCGACAAGCTGGACACGTCAGCTCGCTCATCGGAGCCTGCCACCGGGTCATTCCCAGGGTTGCATACCGGGACCGTTCCATGTTGTCGAGCACCGTGCCGCGCGCCAAAGCCGCCGCGCCGCTTGATTCCGTCTCGGTCGCACCGCCGCGCAGCGTGCCATACAACATGCTCCCGGTTCATCATCGAATGATCGTCGTTGCCAGATTTTGACTGAACTGTTAATCAGCATTTATTGATAGTTGACCGGAGGGGTTTGCCATGCGTCGTTCCGTGCAACGCCGGCGGAGTGAGCCGGAGGCCGCGCCTGTCACATCCCGGGGCCTGCATTCCACCGTCAACCGTCCCTATGATCCGATCGCCGCGGAGGAGGCCGGGCGAATCCTCGATGCCGCGATTTCCTATGTGGCCGAGATCGGCGTCCGGTACGAGCCGGGCACCGAGGCCGATCTGATTTTCGCCGCCGGCGGCTGCACGGTGGCGGAAGGCGTGGTCCGCATCCCCGAACATGTCACGCGCCGGGCGCTGGAAGGCTGTGCGAAATCGGTGCGGCTGTGGAACCGCGACGGCACCGCGGCGATCGACCTCGACAAGGACCATTGCTGGTTCATCCCCGGCATGACCTGCATCAAGGTCTACGACTGGGACACCGGCGCCTCCCGCGACAGCACGCTGGCCGATCTTGCCCGGATCACCCGCATCGCCGACGGGCTCGACAACATCGACGCGGTCTGCGTTGCCTGCAAGGACGTGCCCAATTCCACCCCCGCAGGCGAGATCGGCGAGTTCCTCTGCCTCATGGAGAATACCGCCAAGCCGCTGGAGTTTCTCTGCGAGCATGACGCCACGCTCAGGGCTGCGATCGAGATGGCGGCGGAGCTGCGCGGGGGCAGGAAGGCCCTGCGGGAAAGGCCCTATTTCCTCCACCTCGTCACGCCGCTGCCGGCGAGCTATGCGGCCACCCATGTCGACCAGATCCTGACCTGCGTGCGGGCCGGCGTCCCGGTCGTCTCCGGCACCGTGGCCTTCGGCGGCGCCTCCTCGCCGATCACCACGGCGGGCTGCGTGATGCACGCACTCGCGACCGATTTCGGGGCGATGGTGCTGGCGCAGCTCGCCGTGCCGGGCGCCTTCTGCATCGGCGCGGGCATGGCCTATTTCATGGAAGGCGCGACCGGGGCGATCGGGTCGATCGCGCAGGTCATGCTGGGCGAGCAGATCATCTGCCAGATTCGCCGGCAGATCGGCATCCCCTCGTTCACTGCCTTCGCCGGGCGGGTGAAGGCGCGGCGTTTCAACCAGGACGCGGTGTGGGAGCTTTCGACCCTGCTGACCCAGGTCTTTTTCTGCCGGCCGGCGACCTGCGACTATCTGGGCCTGCACGACAACGGCATCACCTACTCGGTCCATTCGCTGCTGCTGGCCAACGACCTTGCCGGGCTCCTGCGCACGCTCTGGCGGGGGGCACCCGTCACCGACGACCAGATCGCGCTCGGCCCCGCGCGCGAGATCGGTCCCTTCGGCAACTATCTCGGCCATGCCCACACCGCACGCCACTGCCGGACGGTGAACTGGCCCTCGCTCTACCTCGGCGCCAATGCCCCGCTTTCCGCCACCGACAGGCCCGACCTCGATCTCAAGGAGCGGATCGACCTCGATCTGGCGCGGCGCCTGGCGGCGCCGGGGCCTGCGCCGCTCGATCCCGCATTGCTCGCAGGGCTGCGTGCGATCGCGGCGCGCCGTTCGGCGTGACATCGGGCATCCTTCCCCGTGAGAGGCGTTGCCAAATTTTGACTGATCTGATAGTCAAACTTTGACGCAAGCTCTCCGGAGGATGGACCATGCGCCGCTCCACGCAACGCAAGCACGCCGCGCCCGATACCCCCGCGACCTCCCCTCGTGGCCCGCATTCGGCCGCGAGCCGCCCCTACGACACCATCGAGCCGACCGAGGCCGAACGTGTCGTCGAGGCCGCGCTGACGCTTCTCGCCGAGATCGGCCTGCGCTTCGATTCCGGTACCGAGGCGGAAAGGCTGCTGACCCGGGCCGGGTGCACGATCACGCCCGACGGCGTGGTGCGAATGCCCGCGTTCGTCGTCAGGCGCGCGCTGGCCACCGTGGCGAAATCGGTCCGGCTCTGGAACCGGGACGGGACGCGCGCCATCGACATCGATGCGCATCATACCTGGTTCATGCCGGGGATGACCTGCATCAAGGTGTTCGACGAGGCGACCGGCGAGCCGCGCCCGAGCACCCGCGCCGACCTCGCCGCGATCACCCGGATCGCCGACGGGCTCGACAACATCGACGCGGTCTGCGTCGCCTGCAAGGACGTGGCGGACTCGACCCTTCGGGGCGAGATCGGCGAGTTCCTGTGCATGATGGAAAACACCACCAAGCCGCTCGAATACCTCTGCGAATGGACGCGCTCGCTGGAAGCCGCGATCGAGATGGCGGCGGCGCTCAGGGGCGGGCGGGAAAAACTGGCGGAAATGCCCTATTTCCTGCATATCGTCACGCCCTTGCCGCTCTATTTCGCCGAGACCCACATCGAACAGGTGATCCTCGCCGCCCGTGCCGGGGTGCCGGTCAGCGTCGGCACGCTCGCGATCGGCGGGGCCTCGACGCCGATCACCACGGCGGGCACGGTCGTCCAGTGCCTTGCCACCGATTTCGCCGGCATCGTGCTCGGCCAGGCGGCGCGCGAGGGCGTCTTCTGCATCGGCTCCACCAACCCCTACTTCATGGAACCGGAGACCGGCGGCATCGGCAACCTGCCGCAGACCATGCTGGGCGAGCAGTTGATCTGCCAGGTGCGGCGGCACCTCGGCCTGCCGTCCTTCACCGGCCTTGGCGGCGAGGCGCGCGCGCGCCGCTTCGGCCAGGATGCGGTGTTCGAGATCGCCACGATGATGGGCCAGGTCTTCCACACGCGGCCCGCCACCTGCGACTATCTCGGCTCGCTCGACCAGGGGATCACCTATTCCCTGCACGCGCTCCTTCTCTGCGACGAATATGCCGGGATGCTCCGCACGCTCTGGGCCGGCACGAAGATCGACGAGGATGCGCTGGCGCTCGATCTTTTGCGCGAGATCGGGTTGAAGGGCACCGTCCTCGGTCACGAGCATACCGCGCGGCACTGCCGCACCAACCTCTGGCCCAGCCGCTATTTCGGCGCCAACACGCCGGTGTCGACATCGGAGAAGCCCGATGAGACGCTGTATCAGCGGATCGACCGCGACCTGAAGAAGCGGCTCGCCGCACCCGGGCCGGAGCCGCTGCCCAGTGACCTGCTCACCCGGCTGCGTTCGATCCACGAAGCCCATGCAGTCGTTTGAGCCGGCCCGCCGGATGACCCGCGACCCCCGCTTCGACATCCTCTTCGAGCCGGTCCGGATCGGCCCGGTCACCGCGCCCAACCGCTTCTACCAGGTGCCGCACTGCACCGGCATGGGCAACCTCCACCCCCACACGCTCGCCGCCATGCGAGGGGTCAAGGCCGAGGGCGGCTGGGGCGTGGTGAATACCGAATACTGCTCGATCCATCCCAGCTCGGACGACACCCACGCGCCCTATGCCTCGCTCTGGGACGACGGCGACGTGCGAAACCACGCAGCGATGACCGCGGCGGTCCATGCCCACGGCGCCCTTGCCGGGGTCGAACTTTGGCACGGCGGCCAGCGATCGTCGAACGCGCTGACGCGCGAGGCGTCCCTCGGGCCCGACAGCCTGATGGCCGAACGCAATCCCTGGCAGTGCCAGCGGATGGACCTGCACGACATCCGCGCCCTGCGCGACTGGCACCGGGCGGCGGCGCGGCGGGCCCTCGCGGCCGGATTCGACATCGTCTATGTCTATGCCGCGCATACCTACCTCGTGACCCAGTTCCTCGACGCCTCGACCAACCGGCGGGCTGACGGCTACGGCGGCGACGCCACGGGGCGGGCGCGGCTCTACCTCGATCTCGTCGAGGAAACCCGCGAGGTGCTCGGCGACCGCGCAGCACTTGCCACAAGGATCGAGGTCTATGACGAGGCCGGCGAGGGCAGGGAAGAGCGGTCGGCGCTTCTCGCGCAGGTCGCCCCCTTCGTCGATCTCTTCGACGTCACGGTTCCGGACTACGGCCACGAGATGGGCCCGTCGCGCTTCGTGAAGGAGGCGACGCTCGAAGACCACGTGGCCCATGTGAAGGCGGTGACCGGCAAGCCCGTGGTCAGCGTCGGCCGCTTCACCAGCCCCGAGACGATGCTGGGCCAGGTCCGCCGCGGCATCCTCGACCTCGTCGGCGCCGCGCGCCCGTCGATCGCCGACCCGTTCCTGCCGGCAAAGATCCGCGACGGCCGGCTTGACGACATCCGCGAATGCATCGGCTGCAACATCTGCTATGCGCATGACTGGCTCGGCGCGCCGATCCGCTGCACCCAGAACCCGACGATGGGCGAGGAATGGCGCCGCGGCTGGCACCCGGAGATGGCGCCCGCGGTGACGGGGCGGGCCGACCCGGTGCTGGTCGTCGGCGCCGGACCGGCGGGGCTCGAGGCGGCGCTGACGCTTGGCCGGCGCGGCGTGCCGGTATTGCTGGCCGAGGCGGAGGACGAGCCGGGCGGGCGCGTGACGCTGGAATCTTCGCTGCCAGGCCTCGCCGAATGGGCGCGCGTCCGCGACTGGCGCGTTCACCAGATCGGCAAGCTCGCCAATATCGAGCTTTTCCGGGCGTCGGAAATGGACCGCGCCGCGGTGCTGGAGACCGGCGTGCGTCATGTCCTTGTCGCGACCGGCAGCCTCTGGCGCGCCGACGGGCGGGGTCGCAGCCATCCCGCGGGCGTGACCAGCTTCGCCGACCCACGCACGATGACCCCCGACACGATCCTGCGCGGCGCACGCCCCGCGGGGCCGGTGGTGATCTTCGACGACGAGGAATACCATATCGCCGCCGCGCTCGCCGACAGGCTGGCCGGAGAGGGGCTGGACGTCACCTATGTCACGCCCGGAAAGGTCGCCGCCGAATGGTCGATCTTCACCACCGAACAACCGCGCCTTCAGGCGCGGCTGATCGAGCGCGGGGTGCGGATCGTGACATCGACGGTGGTCACCGACCTCACGCCCGGCGCGGCCGAACTGACCTGCACCTTCACCGGGCGGCGATCCGAGATCGCCTGCGCGGGCTTCGTCCCCGTCACCTCGCGCGAACCCCGCGACGGGCTCTGGCTGGCGCTCCAGGACGCGGGGCTGGCGAGCCTCGAACGGGTGGGGGATGCCCGCGCCCCCGGCCTCATCGCCCATGCCGTCCACGACGGCCACCGCGCCGGCCGCGCCCATCTCGCCTCGCCGCAGGATCTGGCCGTCCGGCGCGAAACCGTGACCATCGCCGCGAGCGGCGCCTTGCCGGCATAGCCGCGGCCCGGCGCGTCATCCAGGACGGCCCGCGCAGGCGAATCGGGCGCGTCGACCGGGCGGGCCGGGCGAAAGCGGTTGCGGCAAGGTCGACCGTGGCGAAATCGTCGAGAAAATGCGCCATCGGCATGGCGCACTCGACCGTGCTGCGGGCCAATCCGGCGGGGTGCGGTGCATTGTCGATGAACAACCTGGGGGACTAGTCCAACTGGACAGGTTCGCCTGCTGCCGGCTTTGTGCGATACTTGCAATCGTGCGATTTGAATGGGTTACGAGTCGTGGTTGGTAAGAGTGCCCGTGTGTTTCCGGATCTGGTTCCGCCTGACGAGCATGATCAGGCGGAACCGCCGTTCGCGGCGAGGCTGCGCAAGCGTCTGACCTGGCTCGCGGGAAAATCGCTGAGGTGGCGGGTGGCGTCCCGCGACCGTCTTACCGGTCGGTTCCTGCACAAACGCTGACCGCCCGGGGCCCTGTGCTCCGACGGCCCGTCACCCGTCCCGCGGTTGCCGGCCGGCAGGCCCCACGCCGGTTGGCGCAACGAGACACAAGGGTCCTGCCGCCCCCGCTCCGGGGTCGCGCCGGTGTGCCGCCCACGCCGCACTTATCCCTCAGGGGGCACGGATTGTTGCCGATCCGCAGGAAAAACACATCTCTCCTTGCGCAAAGGTCATCCTTTCCGCAGAAACGCAGGCAGGAAAAGGAGGCTTGCGTGGCAGGCGTGAGAACACTCCCGGCGCAAGCAGGCGGCGTGCTGATGCGCGACGGGCATGTGGTGGTTCGCCCCGACGGCGCGGGACGGGCCGCGCAGCGCATGCCGTTCTTCGCCCTGGTGGTCTTCATCGCGCTGCTCATTCCGGCGTTCTTCCATCTCGGAACGCTTCTCATGACGCCGTCGCGGCTTCTGTTCCTGCTGCTCATCCCGCTTCTGCTGCTCAAGCTTCTCGGCAAGCAATACGGCCGCGTGACCTACATCGACTGGATGATCCTCTTCCACATGTCCTGGTTCACGCTCAGCGTCTTCGTGAACGCCTCGGCGGGCGTTGCCGTGACCTACACCGGCGTCAACACGGTGATCCTTCTGGGCGGCTATCTCGCCGGCCGCGCCGCGATCCGTGACCTCGACCAGTTCCTTGGCTTCGTGCGGTTCTTCGCCTTCGTCCTGACGCTCAGCCTGCCCTTCATCCTCTACGAGACGCTGACCGGCCACCTGACCATCCCCAAGCTCATCGAGATGATTCCCGGCCTGACCTCCAACAAGGACGTGCAGTATCCGCGGCGGATGGGGCTCGACCGGGTGCAGTTCGTCTTCGTCCAGACGATCCACTTCGGCTACTTCTGCTCGCTGTCGGTCGGGCTCTTCTTCGTTGCGATGAAGCAGCAGATGGGCAGCTTCCGGCTCTGGGCCCAGACCGCCGTGCTGGCGCTTGCGACCTTCTTCTCGCTTTCGAGCGGGCCGTTCCTGTCGATGGTGATCCAGTTCCTGCTGATCATGTGGCTTTACGTGATGCGCAACCTGCAGCGGCCGTGGATGACGCTGGCCTGGCTCTGCCTGGGGCTCTACGTCGTGCTCGAGGTCGCCTCGAACGGGCCGGCGCTCTATGTCATCATCACCAAGCTCGCCTTCAACTCGGGCACCGCGAACGCCCGCAGGGTGCTTCTCGACTACGGGATCGACCAGGTGATCGCGACACCGGTCTTCGGCATCTTCAAGCGGCCCTGGAACCTGCCGCCCTGGATGACGGGAAGTCTCGACAACTACTGGCTGGGGCTCGCGGTCGCCTTCGGATTCCCGACCTTCTTTTCGCAGTTTGCAGCCTTCATCCTCGCCATCGTCGCGATCGCGAAGCGCGACTTCCCCAAGGGCAGCACGCTCGACCGGGTGCGGACGGCCTGGGTGATCTCGATGATCAGCGCCACGCTGACACTTGGCACCGTGTTCGTCTGGAGCGAGATCGCATCGTTCATGTTCTTCTTCTTCGCCGCCGGCCTGTGGATGATGGAT
>JAUQYB010000122.1 GCA_030837825.1 Albidovulum sp. | reverse complement strand
GCTATCACGAAAGCTATGCGCGCCAGGGCGATCCCTTCGCCCCGGTCTATCACTACTGCGACCTGCTGCGCGACTGGGTGGACTTCGGCATCGAGGCCTATACCCGGATCATGCAGGCCAACCCGTCGTTTTTCCGTCGCCCTCTGACGCCAAGGAGAGCCGCCTGATGAAACACCTCACCCCCGCGAATGCCAAGGCCGCGCAGTTTTCCGAAGCGGCCGCCGAAGGCAAGCAGGACGAAGTCGTCGCCATGAACTCGATGGTCGGCTGCACCACCTCGTTCGACCCGGGCTGGGAGGTCGATGCCTTCGGCGGTGTCGGCAACCTCTGCCAGCCGATGGAGGCCGATCTCTACGGCTGCGCCGACCCGTGCTGGTGGCCCGCCCAGGTCGCCGACACGATGAACACCTACCCGGACTGGTCGAACGATGCCAACGACGTCTACAACGACTGGC
The DNA here is from genome assembly GCA_030837825.1 of Albidovulum sp. GTDB lineage: Bacteria > Pseudomonadota > Alphaproteobacteria > Rhodobacterales > Rhodobacteraceae > Albidovulum. The sequence goes on along the minus strand of JAUQYB010000122.1, from coordinate 11,555 downwards.
GCCAGCTCCAGTCCGTCTTCCCCAAGAGCAAGGTGTGATGCCATGACGATCCGTCACAAGACAACCGCCGTGGCCGTGCTGGCGCTTGCCGCCGGGTTTGCCCTGCCCGCGGCGGCGAAGGACTACCTGATGGTGCCCGCGCGCCCCGACAAGCTGGTGATCGTCGATGCCGAGGCGATGGCCATCGACAAGGTGATCCAGCTCGACCAGGCCGGGCCCCTGCCGCAGACGCCCGTCGTCAGCAAGGACGGCGCGCGCGCCTATGTGATGATGAACATGCTGGAAAGCATCGCCATCGTCGATCTCGTGGAAGGCAAGACCGTCGGCCGGATCGAGATGAGCGGCACCGAGGAACGGGTGAAGGGCATGTTCGGCATGGACCTTTCGCCCGACGGCAAGACGCTCGTCGTCTACCAGAGCCCGGTCAAGATGCTGGCCGACGAGTTCCAGGTCCAGCCGACGCGGCTGGCCTTCTACGACGCCGAGACCGGCGCGCTGAAATCGACCGCCGAGGTGCCGCGGCAGATCACCCTGGTGGCCTGGTCGAGGGACGGCAGCAAGATCTACGGCATGGGGCGCAAGATGTATGTCTTCGACGCCACCGGCAAGCAGATCGAGGAAAAGCCGATCCACGGCTGGGAGGTCGAGACCTACGCGCAGCCCGACGTGCTCGACGTCTGGTCGCAGTTCGAGCAGTCCGGCGTGATCGCGACGCCCTACTACACCGCGAGGCTCGACGGCGCGCCGGACGATCCCGAGACCTACCGCACTGGCATCCTGACCCAGGATCTGGACAGCGGCGAGATGCTGAGGCGCGACGTCGAGGCGACCGACATCTTCTACTTCTCGACCGCCGCCAGCCCGACCGACAAGAACCGCGTCTTCGGTGCCTACAACTTCCTGTCCAGCTTCGACATGGAGGCCGGAAAGCCGCTGAAGCGGGTGCCGTTGCCGCACAGCTACTATTCGGTCAACGTCTCGTCCGACGGCAAGACGGTGTATCTGGGCGGGGCGATGTCGGATGTGGCGGCCTATGACGCCGAGACGCTGGAGAAGACGGGCGAGGTGCAGATGCCCGATGGCGCCTCGATCTCGCTCGCCTCGGTCCGGATGTTCCAGCGCCAGGACTGAGCGGATGGCGCGCGCGCCCCTGATCGGGCCCCTGGTCGGCATCGTCGACAGCGGCGGTCCTGCCGGCCAGATGGACGGGGCGCGCGCCTTTCATGCCGGGCACGATTGCCCGGCCACGCCGGACCGTCTCGGCCACGGCAGCGCGGTCGCCGCGGTGCTGCGCCGGGCCGCTCCGGGGGCGGCGCTGCGCCACGCGCAGGTCTTCACCGACACCCCGGTGACCAGCGCCGACCGCGTCGCGCGGGCGGTCCTGTGGCTGGCGGAGGAGGCGGACATCATCCTCCTCAGCCTTGGCCTCGCCACCGACCGCGAGGTGTTGCGCGCGGCCTGCGAAACGGCGCTTGCCGCGGGCCGGTGCCTTGTCGCCGCCTCGCCCGCGCGCGGCGGGCCGTGCTACCCCGCCGCCTGGCCGGGCGTCATTGCCGCCACCGGCGACGCCCGCTGCGAGTGGGACGGCCTGTCGCTGCTGCCGGGTCCGGCAGGGCCGGTCATCGGCGCCTGGTGCGCCTCGCCCGAGCGGGGCGGCGCGGGGATGGGGGGCGCGAGCCTTGCCGCGGCGCGGGTGGCCGGGCACCTGGCCGCGGGCTTTCCGGAGTCACGGTCCGACCCGGCCGCCTGGCTTGCGGCGCGCTGCCGGATCACCGGCCCCGAACGCCGGTTCGTCGCGGCGGGGCAGGCATGACCATGCGCGACCGGGTGGCAATGCTGTTCGTCAGACACCTGCTCGGCAAGGTGGCGGAGCCCTGGCTGGTGCCGGTCATGGCGCGGGCGCTGCCGGGGATCGGCCTCGTGCTGGCAACCTCGCTCATGGCGGCGATGCTCGGCCTTCTGCCGCCCTGGCTGACCAAGCTGCTGATCGACCGCGGGCTCGTCACGGGGGACTGGGATGCGGCGCTGCACTACGTGGCGCTGGTCTTTCTCGCCGGCCTCGTGATCCTTGCGGCCTCGGTCGGCAACAGCCTCTTGCACCTGCATTTCTCGGCGCGGATGCTGACCGGGCTCAGGGCGCGCCTGCTGGACGCGGCGCTTCACCGCCGCGTCGACCGCCCGCCCCTGACCGTGGGCGAGGCGCTGTCGCGGCTTGACGGCGACACCGCGGAAATCCAGCGCTTCGCCTTCGATACGATGCTGGCGGCGGCGTCCTCGGTCTTTCGCCTTGTCGGCGGCACGGTCATGCTTTTCGTGCTGGACTGGCGGCTGGCGCTGATCCCGCTCGTCGCGGCGCCGTTCAACCTCGGCTTCCTCGCCTGGGCGCGGCCGCGGAGCCGGCAGCGCGCCGACGACCTGCGCGCCGCGCGCGGGGAGATTGCCGCCCACTTGGCCGAAGGCTTCGCCGGCCTGCCCACGCTCAGGACGCTGGCCGCCCAGGGTGCCCGGGTGCGCGATTTCATGCCGCTGCAGGCGCGGCAGGTGCATCTCCTGATGCGGCAGCGGCGCTGGGCGGAGCTCGTGGGTTTCGTTCCGCAGGTCGTGGGCGCGCTGGTCCGGGCGGCGATCCTTCTCGGCGGCGGCTGGCTGATCATCCGCGGCGACTGGCAGATCGGCTCGCTCATCGCGTTCCTCAGCTATGTCGGGATGATGGTCGGCCCGATGCAGAACCTGCTCGGTCTCTACCACGCGCAGGCGGTGGCGCAGGTGGCGCTGGCGCGGCTCAGCGACCTTGCCGATCCCGCCGCCGACGAACGCGGCGGCCGGGAACCGGGGCCAGGCCCGGGGGCGCTGCGCCTGGTGAATGCGCGCGGGCTCGCGGGCCAGCACCTGCCGGTCGACCTTGCGGTCGCGGCCGGCAGCCTCGTTCTCATCGACGGGCCATCCGGCGCCGGCAAGTCCACGCTCGCGGCCCTTCTCGCGCGGATGGCCCCCGCTGCGCCGGGAACCCAGGTCTTTCTCGATGGCGAGAACGTCGCCGGGCTCGATCCCGCCGCGCTCCGCCGTGCCGTGGCCATCGTGCCGCAGGCGGTCACGCTGTTCCGCGGCACGGTGGCGGAGAACCTGCGGCTGGCCGATCCCGAGGCGTCCGACGACCGCATCGCCGAGATGCTCGCGCTCGTCGCCGCCCCCGTCGGGCCCGAGACGATGATCGACGAGGCCGGGCGCAACCTCTCGGGCGGCGAGCGTCAGCGCATCGCGCTGGCTCGCGCGCTTCTGTTGCCGTTCCGGGTTCTGGTGATGGACGAATGCCTGTCGGAGGTGGACGGGCCCACTGCCGGCGCCATTCTTGCATCGGTGCGGCATCGCTTTGCCGAGCGGACGATCATCGTCATCGCCCACGCCGGCCCGGCGCGCGATCTGCCGTTCGATCAGATCCTGTCGCTGGCGCCCCACAGCCCCTTGCGCAACACCCGCGGCGGCACCCCGCACCAGCGCGCGAAGGCACGGGAAAACGCGGTATGATCGGAATAGCCAAGCCGTATCGCGATCTCGACAATCGGCAGGTCCGTCCGGGTCAGGAGCGCCTGGCCGATGCTGCACCGGCAGGCCTCGCCAAGTTCGTTGAACGACGTGCCCTCGGCCTCGAGCTTGCGGCGCAGCGTCCGGCGCGACATCGCCAGGGCGCGGGCAACCGAATCCTGATCCGTCGGGCCTTTCCCGGTCTGGTCGAGCAGGAGGTCGCGCACCCGATCGGAGACCGGCTGAAGCGCCCGCATGGCGCTGAGGTCGCGGCTGAGCTGTTGCAGGCAGTCGCGGAATTCGCCGGCCTCCCGCCGTGCGGCAGGGTCGGCGAGGGTTGCGTCCATCAGCCGGGCCGGGATCGTCAGGCAGTTGTCCTCCCCGCGCCGGACTGGCCGCTGCAGCCGCGTCTCGATGCCCCGGTCCGAGCCTCTTTCCGGGCCCTCGAACTGCACGGTGATGGCGCGCCGGGCGTCGGGCGCATAGCGCCGGACCGTGCTTGCAACGATCCCGAGCGTCAGTTCGGCATCGGCGCGCCGCGGCCAGATGGTTTCGTCGAGGATGCGGTAGTGCAGGTGGACGAGGTCGCCCTCCTGTTCCAGCCCGATCGAGGTGGAGGATTGCACGGTCCCGAAATAGGTGACGAAGCAGCGCAGCGCCGCCCCCAGCGTCGGCGCAACCGCCATCGCCGCGCCGACGGTGCCGAGATGCGCGAGGTTCAGCGTCTCGCCCGCGCGCCAGACCGCCGCGCCGTCGCCCGCCGCGAAGGCCGCGAGTCGTTCGAGGCTGGCGACGAATGCGCGCAGCGGCAGCGTGCCGTAGTCTTTGCTCTCGCCGCTCGGAGCCCCAAGGACTGCCAGTTCAACGGCAGCCAATGGTCCGGAAATGATCCAAGGACCCTGCATGTCAGCACTCCCACCGGGGAAGGCTACGTCCGCGCTTGTCCAGATGTCAACTTGCCGCAACGGCCAGGTTCGGGCGCGGTCGGGTGCGGGTCGTGACCGGGGCGGGCGGAATCTCGCGGCCCGCAGACGGGGGGCAGGGCGCGCGGAAAGCGCGGCACCTGCCGTCGATCGGCGGCAGCATCTCGCGCAGCCGTTACATCCTCATCGCCCGGATCCTCCACTGGGTTCTCTCGATCGGCATGATCGCCGAGATCATCCTGGGGCTCTACAGCGACGGCTTGCCCTACGGCGCCGGGCAGGCGGCGGCGCATGTCACCTTCCTCTATTCGATCCACAAGACCGCCGGCATCGCCCTCCTGGCGGTCGCGATCCTTTTTGCCGCATGGCTGCAACTGGGGCCCGGACGGCCGGCGCCGGAAGGCCGGATCGGCTGGGATCACGCGCTGGGCCGGCTGGTCTACTGGGGCCTGTTCGTCGCCATGCTGGCGATTCCGGTCACCGGCCCGATCCTGCACGGCAACGGCCCGAGCTGGGGCTACGCGCCGATCTTCTGGCCGTGGAGCGACCGGATTCCGGGCGTGCCGGACGCCTTCGCCTCCAACAGGACCGTCAGCGCCTTCCACGCCCAGTCCTGGTGGCTTTTCGCCGGGCTGAGCACCGTCCATACCCTCCTCTGGTTCCGCCGCCGGCACCTTCGCCGCCGCTACGGCGCCGGGCCCCGGCCTCCTGGTGTCACGGTCAGCGCGAAGCTTCTGCGCCTTGCGCCGTGGGGCGGGGTGCTGATGTGGCTTGCGGTGGCGGCGCTGGTCGCCTGACCGGCAGGCCGCGCGCGCTGGACTGAAACCCGCGGCGACAGAGGCCCTCCGCCGTGCCCTTGCGTTCGCGCGTCGCCCGGTCTCAGCCCGGCCGGCCCGGCGCCCCGAGCGGCACGTCGGTGAGGTAGGTTTCCCTCATGAAGTCGACGAAGCTGTCGCGGAACTGGCGGGTATGGGCATGCGCCAGCGCGTCGGCCCGCTCGACGTCGCGACGGCGGATCGCCTCCAGCATCTCGGCATGTTCGCCGGTCAGCAGATAGCCGCCGTGGCCGCGCTCCAGATAGTCGAAGTGCAGGTGCAGCATCCGGCGGCCCTGGTCGAGCAGGCGTTCGTAGAAGGCCGCCAGGTAGGGGTTCCCGCCGGCCCGCGCGATCGCCATGTGGAAGTCCTTGTTCGCGCCGGACATCAGCAGGTGCCGGCCGGTCTTCACCGCCGCCTCGAAATCCTTCTGGCGCCCGGCGATGGCCTTGAGGTCCGCCTCGGTGCGCAGCTCCGCCGCAAGCCTCGTGTTCATGCGCTGGGCGATGTCGAGCGCCTCGACATATCGGGGAAAGCTGCGGATGTCGATCGGCGCGACGATGGTCGAGCGGTTGGCGAGCGTCACCACCAGATCGTCCCCCGCCAGCCGGATCAGGGCTTCGCGCACCGGCGAGCGCGACATTCCGAACCGCTCGGCCAGCGAGGTTTCATCGAGAAGCGCGCCGGGTTCCAGCGCGAGCGACAGGATTTCGTCGCGCAGCGTCTCGTAGGCGAACCTGACACCGGTCCCCTTGGTCCGCCTCGGCTCTGCATCGTCGGGAATTCGGCCCCGCATCTGGCCCCCTGGCAACCCTGGCCTGTCACGCGGCTACACTACCGCCGGGCAGTCGTCGTGTCGACACGGAATATTCAGATATTGACGTGTCGTCATCATGTCGGCATGTTTCACGCAGCCCGGATTGGGAAAGGCGCGATTCGCGCCCTCCGCCCGGGGCGCAGGACCGGTGCCGGCGGCAGGCAGGGAGGATCGCTTTCCCACCCGTGACGCCGCCTTGACCAACGGGCGCATGCCCGGCAAAACTCGCCGCCCGACGGCGCCTTGAAAGGACCGACCATGCTGAAACTTTCCGGCGTGATGCCCGCGCTCGTCACCCCCTTCGACGCCGGGGGCAGGATCGACTTCGCGGCCTTCGAACGACACCTGACCAATCTGCGCGCGGCCGGCGTGACCGGCTGGGTGCCCTGCGGGTCGTCGGGAGAATACAACCTGATGACGGATGACGAGCGCGACCAGGTGCTGCGCTTCGTCAAGGATTTCGCGCGCCCGGGCGAGACGCTGATCGCCGGCACCAACGCGCCCTCGACCGCCGGCGTGATCGCCAACACCCGGCGCGCGAAGGAGATCGGCTATGACGCCGTCCTCTTGGCCGTGCCCTTCTACACCAGGCCGACCCAGGCCGAGATCGTCGCCCACTTCAACGCGGTGATCGCCGCGGCCGAGATGGACATCGTGCTTTACTCCTACCCCGGCAAGGACGGGGTGGAGATCGGATACGAGGCGCTGGACGCGCTGGCCGACAATCCGCGCGTCATCGGGATCAAGGAATCCTCGGGCGTGATGCAGCGGGCCATCGGCATCGCCACCCGTTATGCAGGCCGTATCCAGCTTGTCTCGGGTTCGGACGACATCGCGCTCGACTTCATGCTCTGGGGGGCGGACGCCTGGATCTGCGGGCCGGCCAACTGCATGGCGAAGGCTGTCTGCGACCTCGACCGCAGCTTCCGCGCGGGCGACCTGAAGAAGGCGAAGGACATCATGGTGCGCCTGTGGCCGGCGATGAACATCCTCGAAGCCGGCAAGTTCGTGCAGAAGCTGAAATACGGCTGCGAATTGCAGGGCACGCCGGTGGGCGAATGCCGGATGCCCTTCGGGCCGCTGACGGCGGAAGAGAAGGCCGCCTTCGCCGAAGCGATGCAGCCGATCGTGGCCTCGAAATGACCCGAACCGGGCGGCCCCGCGCCGCCCCGGCAACGACCCTGGGGGCAACATGACGACCGTCGTCATCGGCGCAGGCATCATCGGCACGGCCATCGCGCATGAGCTGGTCAAACGCGGCCGCAAGGTCGTGCTGCTGGACCGCGACACCCCCGGAATGGGGGCCTCCTTCGGCAACATGGCGTCGATCGCGGTGACCGAGTTCATGCCGGCCTCGCGCCCCTCGGTCTGGCGCCAGATCCCGGGCTGGATGCTCGATCCGGAAGGGCCCGTGCGGGTGCGGCCGGCCTACATGCCGCGCCTCGTGCCGTGGTTCCTGCGATTCATCGCGGCCTCGCGCCCGTCGCGGCTGCGGGAGCTGGAAGCCCAGGGGGCGGCGCTTTCCGCGCGCGCGCTCGACGACACGCTGGCGCTTCTGCGCGAGACGGGACTGGAGCGCGAGATCAGCGAGGAGGGCTGCCTGTCGCTTTACGCCGACGAGGCGGAACTCAGCGCCGACCGCGAGCATATCGAGATGCTGGAACGCTTCGGCCTTGCCCACGAGGTGATCGGCCGGCAGGCGCTCCGGGCGCTGGAGCCGGAGATCGGCGACGGGATCGGGATGGCGGTCCTGTTGCCCGAGAACCGGTCGATGAAGGATCCCCACCGGCTGGTGCTGGCGCTGGCCGAGCGTTTTACCGCTCTGGGCGGGCGCGTCGAGCGTGGCGAAGCCGTGGGCTTTGTCCGCGGCGAGGGCATCCGCGAGGTCGCGCTGAAGGACGGCCGCCGTCTGGCCGCCGACGAGGTCGTGGTCTGTGCCGGCGCCCACTCTGCCGGGCTGGCGAGGATGCTGGGCGAGCCGATCCCGCTGGAAACCGAGCGCGGCTATCACACGCAGATCATGGCGCCCGGCATCACCCTGAAGCATTCGCTGATCTGGCCGGCCCGCGCCTTCATGGTGACGCCGACGGCGGGCGGCATCCGGGTCGGCGGCACCGTCGAGATGGCGGGCCTTGATGCGCCGCCCGACTACCGCCGGTCGAGGATCACGGTGAAGCGGGCGCAAACCGCGCTGCCGAACCTGCGCTGCGAGGACTTCACCGAATGGATGGGCCATCGCCCGGCGCTGCCCGACACCGTGCCGGTCCTCTCGGCCAGTGCGCGCACGAAGGGGGTGTTCTATGCCACCGGCCACGGCCATCTTGGCCTGACCCATGCCGCCACGACCGCGCGGCTGATGGGCGACCTGATCACCGGGGCACGGCCGCCCGTCGACCTGCATCCCTATCGCATCAACCGTTTCTGAAGGAGAAAGCCGATGGCCACGAAGGTCTGTCTCATCACCGGCGGGGGGCGCGGCATCGGCGAGGCCGTGGCGCGCGAGATGCACGCGCGCGGCCATGCGCTCGCGCTGATGTCGCCCTCGGAAAGCTGCGAGCGGCTCGCGGCCGAACTGGGCGGGGTCGCCGTGCGCGGCGTTGCCCAAAGCGCCGACGATCTGCGCGCCGTGGTCGATCTGGCGATGGCGACCTACGGCCGCATCGACGCGGTGCTGAACCATACCGGCCACCCGCCGAAGGGCGACCTTCTCGCCATCACCGACGAGAACTGGGATCTTGCCCACGACATGATCATCAAGTCGGTGGTGCGGATGGCCCGGCTCGTGACGCCGGTGATGGAACGCCAGGGCGGCGGCTCGATCGTCAACGTCACCACCTACGCGGCCTTCGAGCCGTCGCCGTGGTTCCCGGCCTCCTGCGTCTATCGCGCCGGCGTGTCGTCCTTCACCAAGCTTTATGCCGACCGCTACGGGCCGCAGAACATCCGCATGAACTGCCTCGCGCCCGGCTTCACCGACAGCCTCGACGTGGCCAAGTACGGCGAGCTTGCGGCGTTGAAGCGGGTCGCGAGGGTCGAGGAACAGGCGAAGGCAGCGGCCTTCCTTCTGACTGACGAGTCGAGCTATGTCACCGGCCAGACGCTGCGCGTCGACGGCGGCCTGACCCGGCACGTGTAGCGAGGGGCCGCCGGGGCCGTGGATCGGCTGACCGCCCTTCAGGGGATGCAGCCGGTCGGAGATCGTCCGGCGGCGCCATCGGGCCCGCCCACTCTCGCAACCCGGCAGATCACCCGGGGCCATGTGCCCGGGGCTGCCATGTGAAGGACTGACCGATGCGCTGGTGTCGCACCATCCAGACCGTGGACGTGCATTGCGCGGGCGAGATCGGCCGAGTCGTGACCGGGGGCGTGCTGAACATCCCCGGCAGGACGATGGCCGAAAAGCTGCACCACCTGAACGCGGTCGATGACCGGCTTCGCCGCTGGCTCTGCTCCGAGCCGCGCTCCGGCCCCGCGGGATCGTTCTGCCTGCTGGTCCCGGCCTGCGACCCTGTGGCGGATGCGGGGCTGATCGTCCTGCAACCCGACCAGGCGCACGCGATGTCCGGCTCGAACGCGATGTGCGCCGTGACCGCGCTTCTGGAAACCGGCATGATCGCGATGGTGGAGCCGGTCAGCATCGTCACCTTCGACACCGCCGCGGGGCTGGTGAAGGCCACCGCCACCTGCCGGGACGGCAAGGTCGTCAAGGTCACGGTGGACATGCCGCCCGCCTTCGTGACGCGGCAGGATGCGGTGATCGACACCCCCGAATGGGGCCCGGTGCGCTATGACCTCTGCTTCGGCGGGGTGTTCTATGCCCTGGTCGACGTGGACCAGATCGGCCTGGCCATCGCGCCCGAAAACGCACGTGCCCTGGCGACCATCGGGGTGGCACTCCGGGACCGCATCGGCGCGGCCGAACCCGCGCCGCACCCGACGATTCCGGCGCTCGACGGTCTTGCCTATGTCATGTTCCGGGCGGACGAACCTGACGGAGCCCTGCGCACCTGCACCACCCTTCGCCCCGGCCGTGCCGACCGCTCGCCCTGCGGCACGGGATCGAATTCCAACATGGCCGCCCGCCACGCCCGGGGGTGGGCGAAGCCGGGAGACGTCGTCACCTCGCGCTCGATCATCGGCGGCGAGTTCACCACCGAATTCGTCGCGGAAACCAGGGTCGGGCCCTATGCCGCCACGCAGAATCGTGTGTCCGGCCAGTGCTGGATCTACGGCCTGAGCCAGATAGGCCTCGACCCGACCGACCCGTTCCCGCAGGGCTTCACCCTGTCGGACACCTGGGGCGGGTGAAGGGGGCGGGTGAAGGGGGCGGGTGAAAAGGGGGGGCGGGTGCGGTGAGGGTGCCCGCCGCCCGGCCCGGACCCCCCGCGCCGCAGGTCTCACACCGCCTGTCCCGCCGCCCAGCCCGAAGACCACGCCCACTGGAAGTTGTAGCCGCCGAGCCAGCCGGTCACGTCCACCGCCTCGCCGACGACGAAGAGTCCCGGTACCGCCTTCGCCGCCATCGTCCGGGCATCGAGTCCGGCCGTGTCGACGCCGCCGACCGTCACTTCCGCGGTCCGGTAGCCCTCCGATCCGACCGGCGTCACCTGCCAGCGGTGGACCGCGGCGTCGATCCGCTCGAGCGCCGCATTCGGCTGGTCGGCAAGCCGCCCCGCAAGCTCCGACCTGCCAAGCACCATCCGCGCCACCTTCTCCGGCAGGTGGTGGGAAAGCGCGGTCAGAAGCTCCTTTCTGCCGCCCGTGCCCCGCGCCACCCTGAGCGCCGCCCCCACGCCGGCGTGGCGGGCAAGATCGACGGTCAGACTGTCGCCCTCGCGCCAGAAAGAGCTGATCTGCAGGATCGAGGGCCCGGAAAGCCCCCGGTGGGTGAACAGAAGCCCCTCCTCGAAGCTGGTGCGGCCAAGGCTGACCCGCGCCGCCACCGAGATGCCGGCGAGCGGCCGCAGATCGGCCAGTTCCTGCTCGGCGAAGGTCAGCGGCACGAGGCCCGGCCGCGTCTCGGTCATCGCCAGCCCGAACCCGGCCGCGATCCGGTAGGCAAGCCCCGTCGCCCCCATCTTCGGGATCGACTTGCCGCCGGTCGCCAGCACCAGGCTTTCCGCCGAGATGGCGCCCGCGTCGGTCTCCACCACGAAGCGGCCGGCATGGGAAACCGCCCCGATCGTCCGGCCGAGCCGCAGCTCGACCCCGGCCTCCGCCATCGCCCGGGTCAGCATCGCGACGATCTGGGTGGCACTGCCGTCGCAGAAAAGCTGCCCCAGCGTCTTTTCGTGCCATGCGATGCCGGCGCGGTCGACGCGGGCGATGAAATCGGCAGGGGTGAAGCGGCTCAGCGCCGAGATCGCGAAGCGCGGATTCTGCGACAGGAACCGTTCGGGCGGGGCCTCGCGGTTGGTGAAGTTGCACCGCCCGCCGCCCGAGATGCGGATCTTCTCGCCCGGCCGCGCGGCATGGTCG
>JAUQYB010000121.1 GCA_030837825.1 Albidovulum sp. | reverse complement strand
CAGAAGCGCCGGCGGCGCCGCCTCGGCGATGTTCTCGAGGCTCGCCTTCTCATGCGCGCGGGTGGCGAGCGTGTCGTAGTTGAAGGGCCTGAGCAGCAGCGTCGCCGGCAGTTCCTTGACGCAGTCGACGAAGACGAGAAGAAGCGCGGTGCCCACCGAGCCCTTCATCAAGGGCAGGTAGACCTCGCGCAGCGCGCCCCCCGCGCTGCGGCCGAGCGAACGCGCCGCCATCGGCAGGGACGGCGGCACCCGGCCGAAGGCCGCATCGGCCGCGCCCTGGGCAATGGCGAAGAAGCGGACGAAATAGGCCAGCACGATCGCCGCCGCCGAACCGGTCAGGATCAGCCCGGGGTCGTGGCCGGTCACCGCCAGCACCAGATCGGCCACCCGGTGGTCCAGCGCCGCGACCGGGATCAGGATGCCCACCGCCAGCACCGCCCCCGGCGCGGCATAGCCGATCGTCGTCACCGGCAGGACGAGCTTCGGCAGCCGCCGGCCGGTGAGGCGGACGCCATAGACCATGAAGACCGCGCCGAGAACGGTCAGCGCCGCCGCCCCGCCGCCGACCGTCAGCGTGTTCAGGAAGGCCCGTCCGAGCCCCGCACTGATCCAGGCCCCGGGCTTGTCGAGCGCGTGGCCCGCGATCACGCCGAGCGGCAGCACGAAGCCGAAGGCCACCGGCAGGGCGCAGAGCACCGTGGCCGCCGCCCCCGCGCCCCGCGAAAGGACGACCTTGGTCACCGGGCGCGGCTGGCGGGCGGACTGGTAGTAGCGCGAGTTGCGCCGGCTGACCTTCTCCAGCGCCACAAGCGCGAGGATCACCGCAAGGATCACGCAGGCGATCTGCGCCGCGCCGCCGGCGTTGCCGGTTTCCAGCCAGACCGTGAAGATGCCGGTGGTCAGGGTCTGGACGGCGAAGAAGTCGACGACCCCGAAGTCGTTCACCGTCTCCATCATCACGATCGCGGCGCCGGCGGCGATGGCGGGCCGCGCCAGCGGCAGGCCGACCTTTAGGAACAGCCCCACCGGCCCCGCCCCCAGCGCGCGCGCCACCTCGTAGCTGCCCGCAGACTGTTCGCGGAAGGCGGCGCGGGCCAGCATGTAGACGTAAGGGTAAAGCGCCGCCGCCAGCACCAGGACCGCCGCCCCCCGCGACCGGACGGTCGGAAACCAGTAGTCGCGCGCGGTTTCCCACCCCGCCGCCTCGCGCAGCGCCACCTGCACCGGGCCCGAATAGTCGAGGAAATCGACCAGCGCATAGGCGCCGATATAGGCCGGGATGGCAAGCGGCAGCAGCAGCAGCCACTCCAGCAGCCCCGACAGGGGAAAGCGGTACATCGTCACCAGCCACGCCGCCCCGGTGCCCACCGCCGCGGCAAGGACGCCGGTCGAGAGCGTCAGGACCAGGGTGTTCGCCGCATAGCGCGGCAAGGTCGTCGCCAGAAGATGCGGCCAGATGTTCTCGGTCGGATGGAAGGCCAGCACCAGGACCGATGCCACCGGCAGCACCACCAAGAGCGCGATCAGCACCGCGCCCGCCGACCAGAGCCCGCCTCCCGCGCCCGCCGCGCGACGGGTCCGCGCCGTGCGGGAAGTGGTCATTGACTGACTGTTTTGCCCGGCCACCATGCCCGGCGGGTTAGAGGAAAGCGGTTCCCCTGTCCAGCGCGGGCGTATAGGTTCGCCCCCGGGGACAGGCCGGGAGGGGACCGGACCGCATGCAGATCGCCTATCATCTCGGGGTGCACGGGACCGACGAGGACCGGCTGGTCCGCGCGCTCCTGAAGAACCGCGGCAGGCTTGCAGCCCAGGGCATCGCCGTGCCCTCGCCCCGCTCCTACCGCCAGCTTCTGCCCAAGGTGGCCAAGACGCTCAGGGGCGCGCCGGCGGGGCCCGACACCTGGCAGGTGATCCTCGACGCGCTGGGCGAAGAGGGGCCGTTCGAGCGGCTCGTCCTCAGCCACGACAGCCTCCTGTGCTTCCCTGCGAACGCGATCGGGCCGGACGGGCTCTATCCCACCGCGCCGGCGCGGATCGCGGCCTATGCCAATCTCTTTCCCGGCGCGGGGGCGGAGTTCTTCCTCGCGCTCAAGAACCCCGCAACGCTGGTTCCCGCGCTTCTCGACCGCGCGGCCGAGGCGAGCTACGACATGATCATGAGCGGCTCGTCGCCCGCGAGCCTGCGCTGGGCGCCGGTGATCCGCCGCGTGCTGGCCCAGGTTCCGGGGGTCGCGCTCACCATCTGGTGCGCCGAGGATCTGCCGCTGCTCTGGCCCGAGGTGCTCCGCGCCATCGCCGGCGTCGGCGAGGGCGAGGCGCTGGAGGGCGACTACGACCTCGTCGGCACGCTGATCACCGAGGAGGGGCTCGCCGCGCTCAAGGCCTTCTTCGAGGCGCATGCACCGCGCAGCACCGCCCAGCGAAGGCGCGCCACGGCGGCGTTCCTGCAAAAACACGCCCGGCCCGAGGAGATGGAGGTCGAGATCACGCTTCCCGGCTGGACCGGGGCGCTGGTCGCGGCGATGACCGAGGCCTATGACGCCGACTGCGCCGAGATCGCGGCGATGCCGGGGGTGAGCTTCCTCGCCCCCTGAAGACGCCAAACGCCGCGCCGCCGGCACGTCGCCGGGCAGACGCCCCGGGTCCCCCCGACTTGGCCCCGACTTGGCCCCCGGTTGGCCCCCGACCCGGGCCCCCGCAACACGCAGGATGCGAAGGCCGGCCGCGGGCGGAACGGGGGGCCCCGCAATGCGCCTCGGGGGTTGCGGCGCGCACGGACGATCTGCCGTCGGCCGCAGCGCGGGATGCCCGCGCCCGGGTGGTCAGGCCGTCGGGAGGATCGTCACTCCGCCGTGCCGCCAGCGGAGTGACAGCCCCGGTCCGGGCAAGCGGGCAGCCCCTGCCTGCCGCCGCCTCAGGCCATCCCGAGCGCCGCCTTGTACATCTCCAGCACCGCCTCCTCCTCGGCGATGTCGTCCTTGTCGCGGCGTCGAAGCGCGATGACCTTGCGCATGACCCCGGTGTCGTAGCCGCGGCCCTTCGCCTCGGCCATGACTTCCTTCTGCTGGTCGGCGATGTCCTTCTTCTCCGCCTCCAGATGCTCGTAGCGCTCGATGAACTGGCGAAGCTCATCGGCGGCGATGGTATAGGTAGCGTCGGACACCGCGTCGTTCATGGCTTGTCTCCCGTTGACGGTCGGCGCCCTGACTAGAGGCTCGGCCGGCGCGCTTCAAGCCCCGCTCTTGCGGCCCGGGCGGCTTCCGGCTAGGGCGGTCCGGACGGCATCGGGACCACGGGGGAGATGCGATGGACTGGCTCATCTGGACGGGCGCGGCGGTGACGCTTCTGGGCCTCGCCGGTCTTGTCTGGTGCATCGCGAAGGTAGCCGCGGCGCGCAAGGCGGGGCTTTCCGACGCCGACCTCCGCACCCGGCTCCAGCGCGTGGTCGCGCTCAACTTCGCGGCACTCCTGGTCTCGGCGCTGGGGCTGATGCTGGTGGTCGTGGGCATCCTGATGGCCTGACGCGGCCCGGGTCCGGCGCGCGGCCGGTCAAGACGCGTTCAGGTCAGGCCGCGTTCAGGTCAGGCCGCGTTCAGGTCGGAAAACCTCAGCCCGTTCTTGATCATCTCGTCGAACAGCGCCGCGGGCTGCCAGACCGCCTCGCCCTCGCGCGCATAGTCGCGCAGTTCCTTGCGCAGGGGCAAGAGGCCGGTGGCGTCGGCCACCTGCATCGGCCCGCCCTTCCAGCGCGGGAACCCCCAGCCCGCCATCATCGCCACGTCGATGTCCGAAGGGCAGCGCGCGGCCCCGGCCTCGATCAGTTCCGCCCCGGCATTGGCCATCGCGGCCAGCACCCGGGCGCGGATTTCCGGCGCCGTCACCCGCCGCGGCACGATGCCCCTGCCGCGCCGCTCCGAACCGATCAGCGTCAGCACCTCGCGGTCCTCCTCGGGCCCGCCCGCGCCCTCGGGCCAGCGGTAATAGCCTCCGCCCGCGGCCCGACCCGTCCGCCCGGTGGCCGCGATCGCCGCGGCGAAGCCCGCGTCGCGCGCGCCGGCGCGTCCGCCCTCCGCGCCAAGGCCCGCGCGGTCCACCATCTCGTAAAGCCCCGCGGCGAAGCCGTAGTCCCTCAGCGCCCGGTCCACCCCGTAGGGCGAGGCGCCGGCCTCCACCATCAGGTCCGCCGCCAGCCGCCCGGCCGCGAAGACGCGCGCGCCAAGGCTCCGGCCGTCGACCGTGCGCACCGCCTGCCGCCCCATGCGGGCGGCAAGTGCGGCAAGCGTCGCGGTCACCTCCGGCGCGGTCCCGGGCAGCGTGGCGATCTCCAGAAGCCGCGCCCCCGGCAGGGGCGGCAGCGCGAGCCCCGCGAGGTCGGCCGCGCGCCCGAACCCCGCCGCCGCACGGTCGAGCCCCGGCGCCCGGACCGACAGCGCCCGCGCGCACAGCGCGATCACCGCGCCGGGGCCCGCGACGCCGGCGATCCGCCGCAGCGCCGCCTCCGCGGCCGCGCCGCCCCCGTCCAGCAGGATCAGATCCGCCGCCGCCAGATCCGCCGGATCGAGCCCGCCCGCGATCTGCGCCCAGTCCGCCGCGCGCCCCGCGGCGCTGAGCCGGCCGCCGGCCACCTCGCGCTCCAGAAGCGCCGCGACGCGGGCGAGCCCGGCCGACAGCGACGGGCCGTCCTGCCCGACCAGCGTCACGTCGATGCCAAGCGCCATCAGCGCGACCGCCAGCTCGGCCGCCACCTCGCCGCTGCCGAGGATGCCGGCGCGGGTGATCTGCCGCGGCGCGGCCGCCCCGAGATCGTCCTCGCGCGCCGCCCGCCGTTCGGCGAGGAAGGCATGCGACAGCGCCGCCGCCTCCGGCGTCTCGACCAGATCGCCGAAGGCGGTGCGCTCGTAGGCGAAGCCCTCGTCCTCGGGCAGCAGCAGCGCCGCCTCGACGCAGTCGATGATCCGGGCCGGTGCGGGCAGGCGGGCCGGTCCCAGCCCGGCGCGCGCCGCGGCAACGGCGGCAAGCCAGGCCTCGGGATCGACGCTGCGCCCCTCGGCGCGCTCGGCAGCGGTGGGAAGCTCCGCCCCGCCCGCGACGAAGGCCCGCGCCAGCGCCCCGGCCGCGGCCTCGGCGCCGCCTTCGGCCACCACGTCGACAAGCCCGATCTCGGCCGCCCGCCGGGCGGCGACGGGAAGGCCGCTGAGCAGGAGCCCCAGCGCCGCCTTGGCGCCGACCAGCCGCGGCAGCCGCTGCGTGCCCCCCGCCCCCGGCAGAAGCCCGAGCGTCACCTCCGGCAGACCAAGCTCGGTCCCCGGCTCGGCCAGCCGCAGCGCCGCGGCAAGCGCCAGCTCCAGCCCGCCGCCAAGCACCGTCCCGCGCAGCGCGGCGATCACCGGCTTGCGGCTTTGCGCGATGGCCGCGCAGATCTCGCCCAGCGCCGGGCCTTCTGCCGGCTTGCGGAATTCGTGGATGTCGGCACCGGCGGGCCAGGTCGGCCCGGCAGCGGCCAGCACGATCACCCGCACCGCCGGGTTCCGCCCGGCCGCATCGAGCGCCGCAGCGAGGCCCTGGCGCACCGGGGCGCTCAGAAGGTTGAGCGGCGGGTTGTCGATGGTGATCCGCGCGATCCCCTCGGCGGTGGCGATACGCACAAGCCCGGTCATCTGCATCCTGTCTGCCGCATCCGTCCCCGCGCCAGTTTAGAGGCCGCGCCCGGTTTGGCAATGGCCGGCCCCGCGTTCCGGCCCGGCACGGGTCACCGTCCCGGCGCGCAGTTCGGGCAGAAGGGCGTCGCCGGCAGAAGGTCGAGCCGCTCTTCGGCGATCTCACTGCCGCAGGTCACGCAGAAGCCGTATTCGCCCTCCTCGATGCGGGAAAGTGCGGCCTCGATCATGCGCAGCTCGGCGCGCGCCGACTGGCCGAGGTCTTCCAGAACCTCGTCGGCCTCGCGCTCGATCGCCATCTCCTCCCAGTCCTTGGCATCGTGGCTGTCAAGCTCGGCGCCGATCCCCGCGATGCGGCGCATCAGGTCGGACTGGCGCGCGAGAAGCTGGGCCTTGCGTTCAGCGACGGATTTCATCGGGTACTCCTCTGCCTTCCCGCCCGTTCTAGGCGGCCAGTCTTCGGCACGACCTTGATGCAAGTCAATCCCGACGCGCGGGCCCGGTCACCGGGCCCGGAGCCCGGCAATGCCTGTCCCTTCCGGCTGATGGCCGGCCTTGGGGGCCCGGCGCACCCCCGGGGCCAGGGCGGCTGCGGGGGCCGGCCTCGGGCGGCTCGCCCCCGCCCCCTTCCTTGCGGCGATGAGGGCGGCTATGGTCGCCGCACCCCGCGATCCCGGGCCGCGCCGTCCGGCGTCCTGCGGGCCGGCCCGCCGACGCCCGGGAAACACCGACGCCCGAGGAGACACATGGACATCCGCCGTCTGACATCCGACCACGCCGTCTCGCCCCAGATCGCCCCCGAGGACATGGCCGCGATCCGCGCCGCCGGCTTCGCCACGGTCATCGACAACCGCCCCGATGGCGAGATTCCGCCCGGTCTTCATGCCGGGGTGATGGCCGCGGCCGCCGCGGCCGCGGGCCTGCGCTTCGTCGCCAATCCGGTGGTCGGCGGCGCGATCAGCGAGGCGAACGTGGCGCTTCAGCGCGAGGTGCTCGACACCGCGGAGGGCCCCGTGTTCGCCTATTGCGCCTCGGGCAACCGCTGCTCGATCGTCTGGGCGATGGCCAATGCCGGGCGGCAGCCCACCGACGCGCTGGTCGAGACCGCGGCGCGCTGGGGCTACAACCTCGAACCCTTCCGCGCCCGCATCGACAGCCTCGCCGGAACCCGCTGACCCGGCCGGCCAGAGCACGAGCCGGCAGCCCGGCCGAAGGACCGGCGCCCGAACGCCGGACTCCCCAACCATGCCTGTCCGACCGACGTTCATTGGCACTCCGGAAGACGGGCGGGGCGGCGAGAAGCACCCAAGTTCCCCGCGGCGCGGGTCGGGCGGCCGGCGACGGCGAAACGGCTGCGAGGCGGCGCTTCGAGGTGAATCGGACAGGCTCTGGCACCTTCCGCGCCCGCATCGATGGCCTCGCCGGAACCCGCTGACCCGGCCGGCCAGAGCAAAAGCCGGCAGCCCGGCCGAAGGACCGGCGCGAGGCGGGGGACGCCCCTGCCGCGCCGGCGGCCGGACGCGCGGAAGGCACACGCCCCTGTCGCGGTTCTGCGCCGGAACGCCGGACTTCCCCAACCGGACTGTCCGACCGACATTCGCCGGCGATCCGGAAAGCGGGCGAGGCGGCGAAGCGCCCACGTTCCCGCCGGGCGCGGGGCGGCGGGCTTCTCGGCTCCGTCCGGGGGCCGAAGCATCCACGCCCCCGCGGAGCGGGGCGGTCGGGCGCTGCCCGCGCAGGCGACGGCGGAAAGGCTGCAAGGCGGTGCTTCAGGGCCGACCGGACGGGCATCGGCGTCCGCCCCTGCCGCGTGGACGCCGGCCCGATGCGGCATCGGCGCCCGCCCGCATCGACGGGCTCGCCGAAACCCGCTACCGGCCGGGCCCGGTCAAAGGCCGGCCGCCGAAGGCCCGGCATGAGGAGGGCACGCCCCTGCGGCGCCGCATCTGCGCCGAACGACGGGTGGTTTCCGGTGCCCGCCGGCCTCCCGCGCCCGCATCGACAGCCTCGCCGGAACCCGCTGGCCCGGGCGGGCCAGAGCATAAGCCCGGCCGAAGGCCAGACGTAAGGCGGGGGACGCCCCTGCCGCGGTGCCGAAGGCCAGACGTAAGGCGGGGGATGCCCCTGCCGCGCCGCATCTGTGCCGAACGCCGGGTGGTTCGCGGTCCGATGCGGCATCGGCGCCGCCGGCGCTCTTGCGGGGCTGCGGCCCGGCGCGCCCTGCCCGATGCGCTGGCCCGTCGCCTGCCCGATGAATTGCGCGTCAGCCGCGCCCGGTCACCTCTCCGTGCCTGCTGCGGCGACCGCGCCGGAGACCTCGGCCGCCACCCTGGCGGGCGCGCCCCCGGAGGGTGCGTCCGTGGCAGGCGCGTCCGTGGCAGGCGCGTCCTCGGGGGATGCACCGTCGGCGGGCGCTCCCCGGGTCGCGGCCGCACGGGCCGACGGCGCGGTCGCGCCCTGAAACAGCCGTCCGGCCGCGCCTCCGGCGCCCGCGCCGGCGCCCTCCGCCTCCGCACCGCAGGGGTCCGGCCCCTCCGTCCCGCCGTTCAGCCTCAGCGCGAGGTTGCCCTGGCACTGCCCGAGCCGCCCCGTGGCCAGAAGCCGGCGGCCCTGCCCCTCGATCCTGACGCCGGCGAGCGCGCCCGCCGTGATCGGCAGGACGGTTCCGGGCGCGAAGGCCATCACCGCCGACAGCGGCAGGCTGACCCGGTCGAGCACCGCGTCGATCCCGGCCCGCGCCCCCAGGACCGCGCGCTCCATCCGACCGGCCCAGTCGGCGGGGCCCGGGGCGGCGGCCTCAGCCCCCGCCGCCGCCACGCCCGCGGCCGGCTGCGGCATCGTCCCGCGCCCCTCGGCCGGCACGGCGAAAAGCAGCGTGCCCCGGCGCGCGCCCTCGGCCCCGAGGTCGAGCGTCAGCCTGAGCACGCGGTAGACCGTATCCTCCAGAAGCAGGCAAAGCGGGCGCGGATCGTCGAGGAACGAGCCATAGCGGAAGCCGCCGGCCCAGACGATCGCCGGATCGGCGGCAAGCAGAAGGCCAAGTTCCTCCATCACCCGGTCGATGAACCGCACCGACATCGCCGCATCCGTCCGCGTCGGCCGCCGCGCCGCGACCTCGGCCGCGCCGATCCGCTTCGTGGTCTGCATCTCGATCAGCGTGGTCAGGACCTCCGGCGAGAGGGCGACGAGGCCGAGCCCCCCGCCCGGCCCCTCCATCACCGCCAGAAGCGCCCGCTCGACGAGCCGTTCGGGCAGGTCGGCGAGCGAGGCGCGGACCTCCACCGCTTCGGTCACCGCGACCGGAAGATGGAACATGTCCTGGCCGGCCTTGGCGACCGCGTGGCCGAAGGCGCGCGGCGGCGTCGGCGGGGCGCCGCCGGCGTGGCCGCGCCCCGCTTCCGCCTTGCGCTTCAGCACTGTGTCAGACGCGGTCGTCGCCATGCCTCGGTCAAGCCTCCAGTCCCCGACCCGGGCGGGCGCGCCAGGCAAGGGATGCGGGTCGGGCCGAAGGTAGCCGGATCACGGTTACCAAAGGGTTGACGCTCCCGCGGCTTCGGGCGCGGCTTCGGGCGCGGCTTCGGGAGCGGCTGCGGGCGCGCCTTGCCTCGGGACGCGCCGGTCAGGCGGCCTCGGCCCTGCCCGACGCCTCGGGCCGCACCGGCAGCGAAACGCGGAACGCCGCCCCCCCCTGCCCCGGCAGATAGGCGATGGAGCCGCCGAGGTTGACCATGATCTCGCGGCAGATCGCCAGCCCGAGCCCGGCGCCGCCGGCGCGCTGGGTGTCGGTCAGGCGCGAGAACTTCTCGAAGATCAGCCGCTGCGCCGCTTTCGGGATGCCCGAGCCGTTGTCGATGAAGTCGACGACGATCCGCCCGCCGCGGCGCCGCGCGAGGATGGTCAGCTCCGGCCTCTCGGCATCGCAGTATTTGCGCGCGTTCGAGACGAGATTGATGAAGACCTGCACCAGCCGGTCGGTGTCGCTGATCACCGGCAGGTGCTCGGCCGCCGGGTCGCGGTGGACGGTGAAGGCCCGCTCGGGCCGGGTGTTGGAGGCCGCCTGGACCGCCCGGGTGATGAGATCGTGGAGATTGGCGACCCGGATGTTGAGCTGGACCTTGCGATTCTCCAGCACGGAAAGGTCGAGCAGGTCGTCGAGAAGCCGGGTCAGGCGGATGGTCTCGTCGTGGATCACCCCGGCGTAGCGCTGCTGCAAATCGCCGGGCAGGTCCGGGTCCATCAGGATCTCCGAAAACGCCCGGATCGAGGTCATCGGCGTGCGCAGCTCGTGGCTGATCTGGCTCAGGAACGTGTCCTTCTGCACCGAGAGGTCGCGCAGCTTGTCGTTGGCCTCCTGGAGCGCCCGCGCCGTCCGCGCCAGTTCCTCGGACTTGGCCTCGAGCTGGGTGGAATAGCCGAGGATCTGCTGCGCCTCGGAGGCCACCGCCATCAGGTCCTGGGCGGTGACTGCCGCACCTTCGGCAAACTGCGCGATCATCGCATGCGCCGTCGCCGTGCCGACTGCACCCGCAAGCCGCCGTTCCAGTCGCCCGATGAATTCGGGCGTGGTGTCGGGCAGGAAACCCGCCTTGCCCTGCAGCCCCGCCTCGGCCTCGAAGAAGGCCTGCGCCTCCTCGGCGCCGAGGATGCCCTGGCTCATCATCAGCAGGTCCTCGGCCTCGGCCCCGCCCCGGCTCCAGCCGCGGGCGCCGGCGTCGCGCTCGAAGGCGTTGACGAAGGCCAGCCCCTGCATCCGCTCGACCGGGGTCGGAAAGCTCAGGAGCGAACCCGCGACGAAAGCCCCGGTGTTGAGCGACAGCGACCAGTAGATCGCGTGCAGGATCGGGTCGATCCCCTCGACGCCGAACAGCGCCTGCGGCCGCAGCCAGCCGATGCCCCAGGGCCCGCCCGACAGGACCCCGGCCGAAAACACCCCGGCCGACCCGAACGACGGCAGATAGAGCGCATAGAGCCAGACCATGAAGCCGAGCCCGAGCCCGAGCGCCGCCCCGACCCGCGTCGCCCCCCGCCAGAAGATGCCGCCGATCATCGACGGCAGGATC
>JAUQYB010000016.1 GCA_030837825.1 Albidovulum sp. | reverse complement strand
GCCGCCAGATAGCGCTTGCGCGGGAAATCATTTGCGTCTAACACCCGCCCGACCGAAACGGGCTGCGGTAGCTCAGTGGTAGAGCACTCCCTTGGTAAGGGAGAGGTCGAGAGTTCAATCCTCTCTCGCAGCACCATCCCGGCCCCCCCCCGACATGGCTGCCCCTCTGCGCCCGACCCGCCATCCGGGCCGCCGTCACTGCGGCGGGGCGCCCGGAAACGGGATGAACTCCACATCGCCGGCGCCCGCCATCTGCCGCCGCGGCGCCGGCAGCGCCGGCGCGGCTCGACGCCGCCCTGGTCACGCGCCCGGGGGCACGATCAGCGTCCCGATGCCGTGAAGCGACCCCGCCTCGGCTCGTGTCGGGCAGCTCATGCCGGCCTCCCGGGCCGTGGCTCATCTGCTCAGAACGTCCTGCCATTCCGGATGACGGGCGATCTGCGCCCTGGCGAAGGGGCAGAGCGGCACGATCCCGCGGTTCTCCGCCCGGGCGTCCTCGACGGCGCGGCGCACCATGCCCTGCCCCACCGACATCCCACGCATCGCGGCCGGAACGCCCGTGTGGTCGATGATGATCAGCCCGTCGCCAGCCCGCGTGTAGGTCAGCTCGGCCTCGGCACCGTCGAGGCGCACGAAATACCGCCCCTTCGTCGGACCCTCCTCGCGCTCGATGCGGATCTCGCTCGGTGTCTCTGCCGGCATGGCCCTCTCTCCGGTTCGCGCGACACCATGCTATGCCGGGCGGCCGCATCGGGGCAACCGTCCGCAGACCCCGGCCTCGCCGGCAGGAGGCCACGGCCCCCGCGTCTCAGCGCGCGCCACCTCTGCCCGGGTCGTAGCGCAGCAGGCGAAGCGCGTTGAGCGTGACCAGCACCGTCGCCCCGGTGTCGGCCAGGATCGCGATCCAAAGACCGGTGATCCCCAGGACCGAGGTCACCAGGAACACCGCCTTCAGCCCGAGCGCCAGGGTTACGTTCTGGCGGATGTTCGCCATCGCCGCGCGCGCCAGGCGGATCTTGGCCGGCACGTCGGTGACCCGGTCGCGCAGGATCGCGGCATCCGCCGTCTCCAGCGCCACGGCGGTGCCCGACCCCATCGCCACGCCGACGCTCGCGGCCTTCAGCGCGGGCGCGTCGTTGATGCCGTCTCCGACCATCATCACCCCGCCCTTCGCGCCCATGTCGCGGATCGCGGCCAGCTTGTCATCGGGCATCATCCCGGCGCGGAACTCGGCCCCGAGGCGTCCGGCGATCGCCGCGGCGGTGCGCGGGTTGTCGCCGGTGAGGATCGTCGGCGTCAGCCCCAGCGCGCGAAGCTGGCGCACCGCCTCGGCGGCATCCTCGCGCGGCTCGTCGCGCAGCCCGATCAGGCCAAGCGCGGTCCGGTCCCCAAACAGCACCGCCACGGTCTTGCCGGCGTCCTCGAGCCCGCTCGCGAGACCGGCCGCATCGGCCGCCAACGCCCCCTCCCCAGCCGCATGGCGCGGGCTGGCGACGGTCAGGAGCCGGCCCTCGACCCGGGCCGAGACCCCCTTGCCGGTGATCGCGCGGGCCTCGCGGGCGGCGGGCGGCTCCATGCCCTCCGCCCGCTGCAGGATCGCCCGCGCGAGCGGGTGGGCCGACCCCGCCTCGACCGCGGCGGCCAGGCGCAGGACCTCAGCCGCGGTGCTGCCGCCGAGCGGCAGGATGTCGGTGACGACGGGGCGGCCGTGGGTCAGCGTGCCGGTCTTGTCGAAGGCGACCTGCCGCACCTTCGCCGCCGCCTCGACCACCGCGCCCCCCTTCATCAGAAGCCCCCGCCGCGCCCCCGAGGACAGCGCCGAGGCGATGGCCGCCGGCACCGAGATCACCAGCGCGCAGGGGCAGCCGATCAGCAGAAGCGTCAGGCCGCGATAGATCCAGGTGTTCCAGTCCGCCCCGGTGAGAAGCGGCGGGATCACGATGACGGCGGCGGCAAGGGCCACGACCAGCGGCATGTACCAGCGGCTGAAGCGGTCGATGAAACGCTCGGTCGGGGCGCGCGCCTCCTCGGCCTCCTCGACGAGGCGAACGATCCGGGCGATGGTGTTGTCGGCGGCCGCCCTGGTCACGCGGATGCGGAGCGCGGCCTCGGTGTTGACGGAGCCGGCGAAGACCGCCTCGCCCGGCCCCCTGGTGACCGGCACGCTTTCGCCGGTGACCGGGCTCTCGTCCACGCCCGAGGTGCCCTCGACGATCTCGCCATCGGCCGGAATCCGGTCGCCGGGGCGCACGCGGACGGTCTGGCCGATCGCCAGCGCCTCGGCCGGCACCTCGCGGGCCCGGCCGCCCTCCTCCAGCAGCGCGGTCGCAGGCACCAGCGTGGCCAGCGCCCGGATGCCGTCGCGCGCCCTTTTCGCGGCAACGCCCTCCAGCACTTCGCCCACCGCGAAGAGAAACACCACCAGCGCCGCCTCTTGCGACGCGCCGATGAAAAGCGCGCCGACCGTGGCAAGGGTCATCAGGCTTTCGATGGTGAAGGGCTGGCCCAGGCGCAGCGCCGCGAAGGCCCGCAGCGCCACCGGCGCCACGCCGACGAGGCAGGCCGCGACGAAGGCCCACCGGCCGGC
This sequence comes from Albidovulum sp., assembly GCA_030837825.1. GTDB lineage: Bacteria > Pseudomonadota > Alphaproteobacteria > Rhodobacterales > Rhodobacteraceae > Albidovulum. Next base: position 21,731 of record JAUQYB010000016.1, on the reverse strand, counting down.
CGGGGCCGGGAGCAGGAGGTCCGCAGCCCAGGCCGCGCCCAGAAGACCCGCGGTCAGGATCACCAGCCGGGCCTTGCCGGTGCGATGCCAGGCGATGCCGCGGTCGGCCGGATCGGCGTGCACATGGCCGTGGCCGCCGCGTCCCTCCCCGGCACCGTCCTGCACCTGGGCGTGGTCATGGCGGCCATCTCCCGACCCCTCCGCAGGCAGGACGAAGGCCTTGCGCGCCGGCGCCCCACCCGGCCCGGCGAGGCCGTAGCCCAGCGATCTGACCACCGCCTCGATCCTGTCGCGCCCGGTCCGGGCAGGGTCTAGCCTGAGCTTCAGACGCTCGCCGATCACCGTCACGGTCACATCCGACACGCCGGGCAGCTTGCCCAGGGCATCGCGGATCTTGCCGGCGCAAGAGGCGCAATCCATCCCCGTCACGCGCCATTCGCAGGTTTCCGGCTCCATCCGTTCGGTCATCTTCGCCTTCCCCTTCCGGCACTGGACCGGGTCCAGCCGGAAAGCTAATATCTCTAGCACCTATAGGTTCAAGGGGTTTCTCATGCTGACCATCGGAAAACTCGGGGCCGCCGCCGGGGTGAAGGTGCCGACGATCCGCTATTACGAACAGATCGGCCTCCTGCCCCCGCCCGGACGCAGCACCGGCAACCAGCGGCTCTATCCCCGGGCCGCGCTCGACCGGCTTACCTTCATCCGCCATGCCCGCGATCTCGGCTTCCCGCTGGAGGCGATCCGCGACCTTCTCAGCCTGTCGGACCGGCCCGACCAGTCCTGCGCCGCCGCCGATGCCATCGCCCGGACCCAGCTTGCCGCGGTTCGCGCCCGGATCGCGCGGCTCACGGCGCTCGAGGCGGAATTGCAGCGGATGGTCGCGCAATGCGCCCACGGCACCATCGCCAGCTGCCGGGTGATCGAGGTTCTGGGCGACCACAGCCATTGCGCCGATGACGACCACGCCCGCGCGGACGCCGCGGCATGAGCGCTCTGCCGACGCTGGCGCTCTACGCCGCCGCGGCACTGGCCGAGATTGCGGGCTGCTTCGCCGTCTGGGCCTGGTGGCGGGCCGGGGCCTCGGCCCTTTGGCTCCTCCCGGGCGGGGTTGCGCTTGCGCTCTTCGGCTGGCTCCTGGCCCTCTCTCCCGCCGGTTTCGCGGGCCGCGCCTATGCCGCCTATGGCGGGGTCTATGTCGCGGCCTCGATCAGCTGGCTCTGGAGCGTCGAGGGCGCTGTCCCCGACCGGTGGGACATCGCCGGCGCGGCGCTCGTGCTGACCGGCGCCGCCGTGATCCTTCTCGCTCCGCATGCGGCATGACGGGAAGGGCGGCGCGTTCCGTGCCGACGACGCCCCCGGCCGCACCGGCGCTGCGTGAGCGTTCCTCGGGCCCGCTTCCCGCCCCGGCCGGTCAGGCGAGGGTGGTTCGCTGCGTGATGGGCGAGGTGCCGTAGACGCCCCGGAAGACCTTCGAGAAATGCGAGGTGGAGCGGAAGCCGCAGGCCATCGCGATCTCGGTGACCGACTGCTCGGTCTGGACCAGCAGGTTGCGCGCCCGGTGGAGCCGCATCTCGAGGAAATAGTGTTTCGGCGTCGAGTTGAGGTAGCGGCCGAACAGCCGCTCGAGCTGGCGGGTGGAGATCCCGAGCCGTTCGGCGATGAGGCTGGGCGGAAGCGGTTCCTCGATATGCTCTTCCATCATCGCGATCGCCCGCATCAGGTGCACATTGCGCATTCCGTGGCGCGATTGCAGCGACACGCGCTGCGCGGCCGAGCCTTCGCGGACGGCGTTGTAGACCATCTGGTCGGCGACCGCCGTCGCCAGATCGGTGCCGTGCTGCCGGCCGATCAGGTGCAGCATCAGGTCGGCCGCCACGGTGCCGCCCGAGGCGGTGATGATCTTCGCCTTCGAGACGAAGACGTTGCGCACCAGCTTCACCTCGGGAAACTCCTCGACGAAAAGATCGTGGAATTCCCAGTGGATCGCCGCCTCCATCCCGCTGAGGAAGCCGGCCTTGGCCAGGATGTAGGCGGCCGAGCAGATCGCGCCCAGGGGCGTGCCCGCGGCGCGTTCCCGGCGCAGGAAGGTCAGAAGCTCCGGCGTGACGTGGTTCTGCACGTTGATGCCCGAGATCAGGAACAGCCGGTCGGCATGCTTCACCGGCTCCATCCCGCCGTGAACCAGCGTCACCGAACCGTTCGAGCAGGTCGCGGTCCTGCCGTCGGCGCTGATCAGCGACCAGCGGTAGAGCGGCTTGCCCGAGACGAGGTTGGCGATGCGCAACGGCTCCAGCGCGCAGGAGAACGCGAGGTGCGAGAACTCTTCCACGAGGAAGAAGACGAAATGCGTCGTCCGGGTCATGTCCGTCTGCCGAATGGGGTGGCGATCAGTCGGTGTAGGGCGGCGGGGCCGGCAGGCCCCGCCGACGTATCGCACGACTTACTGCGCCAGCCAGGACTGGAAGCGGGCGTCGAGGTCGTCGCGGTGGTCAGCCCACCAGGCGTAGTTGAACAGGAAGCCGGTCTTGGCGTTTTCCGGCGAAGTCGGCATGTGCGGCTTCATGTCGATGCCAAGCGCGGCGTGGTTGCCGACGAGCGGCTGCGACGAATCGCGGGCCGGGCCATAGGAGATGTATTTGCTGATGCCGGCCAGGTTCTCGGTGCTGGTGGCGAAGTTCAGGAAGTGCTTCGCCCGGTTCAGCCGGTCCTCCGGCAGCCCGGCGGGAACCGCGAAGCCGTCGATGTCGAGAACCTCGTAGTCCCAGAGCATCGCCGCCGGCTGCTTCTGCTCGGCGATCAGCGAGAACAGGCGGCCGTTGTAGGTCGACCCGATCACCACTTCCTTGTCGGCCAGAAGCTGCGGGGTCTCGGCGCCCGCCGTCCACCAGACCGTCTGGTCCTTGATCGTGGCAAGCTTGTCGAGCGCCTTCTGCACCCCTTCCTCGGTCGCCAGCGTGTCATACATCTGATCGGCCGGCACGCCGGAACAGATCAGCGCCCATTCGAGGTTGTTCATCGGGCGCTTTTCCAGCGCGCGCTTGCCGGGGAAGGTCTCGAGGTCGAAGATGTCGCAGATCGAGGCCGGCACCTTGCCGTTCCATTCGGCGACGTCGGTGCGGTAGGCGAAGGTCGTCGAATAGGCATTGGTCGGGATGTGGCAGGCCGAGGTCACGCTCTTTTCCAGATCCTTGCTGGCGGGCGTGCCGTCGGGCGCGGGAGAAAGCCACTCGTCAAGCGGAACCTCCTGCACCAGACCTTCGTCGCACAGGCGGATGCCGTCCGAGGCCAGAACATCGGCCACGTCCCAGGTGACGTTGCCGGCCTCGCTCATGGCGCGGAGCTTCGCGACCGCTTCGGCCGAGCTTTCTTCCCAGATGATCTTCACGCCGGTCGCCGCGATATAGGGTTCGGCGAAGAGTTTGGTCTGCATGTCCTGGTAGGCGCCGCCCCAGGACGAGATCGTCAGAGTGTCGGAGCAGTTGTCGCAGGGCGGCAGCGTCGCGTCCTGCGCCATCGCCCCGGTCACAGGCAGCATCGCCAGGGCAGGCGGCAGGATGAATTGGGTCAGCTTCATTTGGGTTCCTCCTCCCGAGTTTGAACGCGGACCGGCTTCGGGATCGTCCGGTCGCAGATGACGGATCGCGCCGGAGGCTGCCCGATGCGTCGGGCACGGCACGGATTAGCACAGAACCCACGTCTCGGGGACGCGGCAGCCAAGGGTCTTGGACGGGCGCAATGGAGCACGAGTCCTTTTTTTAGACAATATGTATTTTATTAAACTACACAGAATACGGTGCCGCACCGGGCGCCGCGACCCTCGGCGAAGGCGGGGGCGCCGGCAACGCGCCCCCGCTCCGGGTCATTTCGCGGCGTCGCGGGCGGCCGCCAGCCAGCCGTCGTAGTCCGCCTGGTGGGCGGCGATCCAGTCGGCCACGTGCTTGTCGATCGCCTCCGGGGTATTCCCGCCGTCGGCGATCAGCTTGTTCTCGGCCGAGATGTCGTTGATGTCGATCTTCGCCACCTCGAACAGCTTTGCCGCAGCCGGGTTGGCCTCAAGAAAGTCGTTGCGCGCGATGATCCGCAGGTTGTCGACCGCGAAGCCGAGGTTCTTGCCGTCGAACTCGGTATTGCCGGTGCCGCCGTCGGGCAGCGAGGTGTAGGGCACGCTCAGCCATTCCACGTCCCTGCCCGGCACCAGCGCGCCTGAGACCCAGTAGGGCGTCCAGGTGAAATAGCGGATCGGCTCGCCGTTCTTCTGGCGGGCGATGGTGTCGGCGATGATCGCGTTGTATTCGCCCTGGTTGTGGGTGACGGTGTCGCGCAGCCCGTATTCGGTCAGCTCGTGCTCGATCACGCGCTCGCAGCCCCAGCCCGGGACGCAGCCCGCCAGATCGGCCGTGCCGTCGCCGTCGGCATCGAAGCGCTTGGCGATCTCGGGGTCCTTCAGCATGGCGAGGTCGGTGACGCCGGCGTCGTAGCTCGCCTTGTCGACCAGATAGCCCTGCAGCGCGCCTTCGACCAGTGTGCCGACCTTGGTCATCACGCCGGTGCCGCCTGCTTCCTCGAAGAAGGTGTTGTGAAGCGTGTCCCAGCTGTTGGTGAAATAGTCGCCGTCCCCGGTGCCAATGGCAAGGTGCGCGGTCTGGGCGATCACCTCCTGCGGATCAGCGTCGACTTGCCCGAACCGGAAAGGCCCATGATGCAGAAGATCTCGCCCCGGCCGACCGTGAAGGACGCGTCCTGGACGCCGACCACGCAGTCGAACCGCTTGCGGATGTCGGTCTTGGACAGCCCGTCGCGGCGCACGGCCTCCATCGCCTGACGCGACTTCTCGCCGAAGATCTTCCAGATCCCCTCGCAGCGGATGACGTCCTCTCTCTGAGGCTGGGTCATGCAGATTCTCCCTCTGGCGGCACTAAAACCACAACAACTTTATAGTAGACAATATGTATTTTATCAGACTACACAGAATGCACGCTACCTGATTCAGCCTGAAGGCATGAGGAATCGGGAAGGAGAGCCGCGGATGGAACCGGACAACAGAAGCAAGAAGGCGATCTGCGCGGACGAACTGCGCCGCAAGGTCCTGACCGAAGAGCTGGAGCCCGGCGCCTATCTCGACGAGACCGAGCTGTCGGAAGCCTACGGGATTTCGCGGCCGCCGCTGCGCGAGGTGCTGCGCCAGCTTGCCGGCGAAGGCTATGTCGTGCTGCACGAAAACCGCGGCGCCCAGGTCGCGCCGATGACGCACAAGACACTCAGGAACTTCTTCGTCGCCGCGCCGATGATCTATGCGGCAGTGACGCGGCTTGCGGCCGAGCATGCGACGGCGGCGCAGGTGGCCCGGCTGAAGGACACCCAGCGGACCTTCCGCAAGGCCATCGCCGCGGGGAATGCGGCAGAGCGCGCGCTGTGGAACCAGCGCTTCCATTCGGTGATCGGCGAGATGGCCGACAACGAATTCCTGATGCCCAGCCTGCGGCGGCTGCTGATCGACCACACCCGGATCGGCATGACCTTCTACAACCCCCGCAAGGAGGCGATGGCCTGCGTCTCGGCGGTGGCCGCCGACCAGCATGACGAATTCATCGCGCTGATCGAGGCGGGCGATGCCGATGCCGCCGCGGACCTCGCCGTCGCGCATTGGGAACTGTCGCGGGCGCAGATCGAAAACTTCGTCACCCCGGAAAGCATCCACATCCCGCTCGGCCGCGCGCCCGGCGTGGACGAACAGAGAGCAGCTTCATGAAGTTCGAAGGCATCTACACGCCCGTCATCACCCCCCACCGGGCAGACGGCAGCATCGACCGCGACGCCTTCGCGGCGATGATCGAGTATCTGATCGGGGCCGGTGTGCACGGGCTGATCAACGGCGGCTCGACCGGCGAATACTACGCCCAGTCGATGGACGAACGCGCCGAGATGGCCTCGCTGGCGAAAGAGGTGATCGGCGACCGCGTGCCGCTGATCGTCGGCACCGTGGCGATCCGGCTGGAAGATTCGATCCGCATGGCCGAACATGCGGCGAAGATCGGCGCGGCCGCGCTGCTGATCGGCTCGCCCCCCTATTCGGTGCCGACCGAACGCGAAAACGCGCTGAATGCCCTTGCCATCGACCGCGCCGCCGACCTGCCGGTCATGCTTTACAACTACCCCGGCCGGATGGGGATCATGATGGGCGAGGAATTCCTCGACCGGGTCGGCCGCTCGCGCAACTTCTGCGCCATCAAGGAAAGCTCGGGCGACATCAACCGCGTGCACCTTCTGGCGCGCGACTATCCCCATATCCAGATGTCCTGCGGCATGGACGACCAGGCGCTGGAATTCTTCGCCTGGGGCGCGCGGTCCTGGGTCTGCGGCGGGTCGAATTTCCTGCCCGCCGAACACCTTGCACTGTGGCGGGCCTGCGCGGTCGAGGGGAACTTCGCCAAGGGGCGGCGGATCATGTCGGCGCTGCTGCCGCTGATGCGCGTGCTGGAACAGGGGGGCAAGTTCGTCCAGTGCATCAAGCACGGCTGCGAGATGGACGGCCATCACGCCGGCCCGCCGCGTCCGCCGCTGAAACCGCTGAACAAGGATGACAAGCGGCAACTGGAACAGGTGGTGCGCGTCCTGAAGCGCACCGTGGCGGAAATCGAGGCGGAGTGACGGCGATGAGCGATCTTCTGACGACCGACGAATACAAGGCGATCGCCGCCGGGTTGACCTTCCCGACCCAGGCCTTCATCGACGGCAGGTTCTGCCCGGCGAAATCGGGCAAGACCTTCGACACGGTGAACCCCGCCACCGGCGCGGTGCTGGCGAAAGTGGCCGCCTGCGACGCCGCGGATGTGGATTTCGCCGTGGATAAGGCCCGCGACGCCTTCGAGGACGGCCGCTGGTCGTGCCTGCATCCGCGCGAGCGGAAAGAGGTGCTGATCCGGCTGGCCAAGCTGATCAAGCGCAACGCCCGCGAACTGGCGGTGATGGAAAGCCTCGACAGCGGCAAGACGATCTTCGATTGCGAAACCGTCGACGTGCCGGAAACCATCAACTGCCTGACCTGGCACGCCGAGCTGATCGACAAGATCTACGACCAGGTTGCGCCGGCGTCGGACAACCACATCGCCATGATCGTGCGCGAACCGGTTGGCGTCGTCGGCCTCGTGCTGCCGTGGAACTTCCCGCTGCTGATGCTGGCGTGGAAGATCGGGCCGGCGCTGGCGGCGGGCTGTTCGATCATCGTCAAGCCGGCGCTGGAAACGTCGCTGACCGCGCTGCGCGTCGCCGAACTGGCGATGGAGGCCGGGGTGCCGGCGGGCGTGTTCAATGTGCTGCCGGGGGGCGGCGCCGAGGTCGGCGAACCGATCGGCCGGCACATGGACATCGACGCGGTATCCTTCACCGGCTCGACCGCCACCGGCCGGCGGTTCCTGAAATATGCCAGCGAGTCGAACCTGAAAGAGGTGACGCTTGAGATGGGCGGCAAGAACCCGGCCGTGGTGCTGGACGATGCCGAAAACCTCGACCGGGTGGCCGCGCATGTGGTCAATGGCGCCTTCTGGAACATGGGCGAAAACTGCTCGGCCTCGTCGCGGCTGATCGTGCAGAAGGGCATCAAGGAAAAGCTGCTGGACCGCATCCTCGCCCATGCCCGCGAATGGCCGATGGGCGATCCGCTCGACCCGGTGAACCGGGTCGGCGCGCTGGTGTCGAAGGCGCATTTCGACAAGGTGTCCGATTATCTGGGCAAAGGCCCCAAGGTGTTGATGGGCGGCGCCGCCAAGGACGGGTTCGTCGAACCCACCGTGCTGGAGGTCGCCCGCGACGCCAGACAGGCGCGGGAAGAAATCTTCGGCCCGGTGCTGTCGGTGCTGACGGTCGAGAGTTTCGACGAGGCGATCGCGCTGACCAATGATACCGAATACGGGCTGGCCGCCAGCATCTTCACCGGGAACGTCAAGCGGGCGATCCGCGGCGCAAGGGCGATCCGCGCCGGCACCGTCACGGTGAACTCGTTCGGCGAGGGCGACATCTCCACCCCCTTCGGCGGGTTCAAGCAATCGGGCTTCGGCGGGCGCGACAACGGCATCCACGCCCACGACCAGTACACGCAGGTGAAGACCATCTGGATCGACCTTGCCGATGACGCGGACGAGGCGGTGGGATGACAAGCCACGCCGCCCGGCGGACGCCGGTGCACCGGGGGCCGGCCGCCTGGTCGGCCATCCTGCCGGGGCAGCCTGCCCCGGTGACGCTGGACGGCGACCGCCCGGCGGACTTCGCCATCGTCGGCGGCGGTTTTGCCGGCCTGTCGGCGGCGCGGCGCCTGCACCAGTTGAATCCCGGCGCGGCGATCGTCGTGCTGGAGGCATCGCGGCTTGCCGAGGGCGCCTCGGGCCGCAATTCGGGCTTCATGATCGACCTGCCGCACGAACTGACCTCGGACGACTATGCCGGCGCCGGCGACGACCGCGCGGTGATCGCGCTGAACCGCCAGGCGATCGCCTTCGCCCGCGAGGCGGTGGAAAGCTACGGCATCGACACCAATCACTTCGACCCGGCCGGCAAGGTGAACGGCGCGGCCAGCGACACCGCCGACGCGCTGAACCGCAGCTATGCCGACCACCTGACCAGCCTGGGCGAGCCCAGCGAAAGGCTGGACGCGAAGGGCATGTTCGACCTGACCGGCAGCCGGCACTACCTGTCGGGCCTTTACACGCCGGGCACGGTGATGCTGCAACCGGCCGGCTATATCCGCGCCTTCGGCGAAGGGCTCAGGCGCGACGGGATCGGGGTTTACGAAAACAGCCCCGTGACCGGCATCGCCCGCCGGGGCAGCGGCTGGGAGGTCGCGACCGCCCGGGGCAAGGTCCTGGCCGGCAAGGTGATCCTTGCCAACAACGGCCATCTGGAAAGCTTCGGCTTCGCCCGGAACCGGCTGATGCACGTGTTCCTCTATGCGTCGATGACGGTCGAGCTTGACGCCGCGGCGCTGAAGGCGCTGGGCGGCCGGCCGCGCTGGGGCGTCACGCCGTCGGACCCGATGGGCACCACCATGCGCCGGATCGACACCGGCCAGGGTGGCAACCGGATCGTCACCCGCACCTGCGCCACCTTCCAGCCGGGCATGGAGGCGGGCGAGGCCGCACTTGCCCGCACCGCGCGCGTCCACCGCGAGAAGTTCGAGGAACGCTTCCCGCAGCTGGCCGGGATGCGGATGGAATACACCTGGGCCGGGCACCTGTGCCTCAGCCGCAATGGCGTTTCGGTGATGCGCGAGCTTGACGAGGGGCTCTATTCGGCTGCGGTCTGCAACGGGCTTGGCACCGCACGCAGCACCCTGACCGGCATCGGCGCGGCGGAACTCGCCTCGGGTGTCGACAGTGCCGTCACCCGCCACTTCACCGCCGAGCCGGAACCGACCCGCCTGCCGCCGCCCCCGTTTGCAACCCTTGGCGCCAACGCCTATCTGCGCTGGAAGGAATGGCGCGCCGGCAGGGAATAGGAAGGGAAGGGTGATGACCGACCCCGTGGAAACCGCGATCGTCACCGGCGCGACGCAGGGCATCGGCAAGGACATCGCGCTGGCGCTGCTGCGGCAGGGATGCCGGGTGATCGCAGTCGGGCGGTCGCAGGCCGGGCTTGACGATCTGCTCGCCGCGGCCGGCGCGGACCGTTCGCGGCTGGTGCCGGCGGCGCTCGACATTGGCGATGCCGCCGGCTTCGGCGACCACCTGGGGCGCTGGCTGGCCGACTTCGGCGGAATCGACTTTCTGGTCAATGCCGCCGGCATCCTTGATCCGGGTCCGCTGCTTCAGGCCGAACCCGCCAGCATCCGCCGGGTGATCGCCACCAACCTGACCGCGACGCTGGAACTGACCCTTCCGGTGGCGCGCCACATGGCCGGGCGGCGGCGGGGCAGCATCGTCACCATCGGCTCGAATTCCGGGACCACGGCGCGGATCGGCCTTGGCGTCTACCCGGCGTCCAAGGCCGGGATCATCCACGCGATGAAATGCCTCGGGCTTGAACTGGCCGGATACGGCGTGCGCTGCAACATCGTCTCGCCCGGATCGACCAATACCGAGATGCAGCGTCGCTACCAGACCGCCGCCACCAGCCGCGAAGCGATGCTGAAGGGCGATCCGGGAACCTTCCGGCTGGGCATCCCGCTGGGACGGATGGCCGAACCCGGGGACGTGACCGATCTGGTGCTGTTCCTGCTGTCCGACCGCGCCCGCCACATCACGATGGAAAACATCGTGATCGACGGTGGGGCGACGATGGGCGCGCGCTGAGGCAGGCCGCCCCCCCAGACCGCCCGGCGTCAGCCCAGCGCGCCCGCGAAGATCAGCAGATCCCTGCGCGAGGCGGCCAGCGCCCTGTTGCGGGCCTCTGCATAGGCGGGATCGGCGTAACAGGCCTGTGCCGCGGCCAGGTCGGGAAATTCGACCAGCAGCACCCGCGCGGTATCGCGCCCTTCCTTCAGCTCGAGCGAGGCCGCATCCCGCACCAGCCGCGCCCCGTAGCGCGCGGCGATCGGCGCCCAGAGCCGGCCATAGTCGTCCTGTGCCGCCTGGTCTGTGATTGCGCTGCCAAGGATCAGCCAATAGCCCTTCATTCGTTCCACTCCTCGTATTTCCGCCATCCTATTGCGGCAGGCTGAGCTTGGCCATCCGCCCGCCATCGACCGTCCAGACCTGCCCGGTGACGAAGCCGGCTTCGTCGCTTGCCAGCCAGGCCACCAGCGCCGCCACCTCTTCGGGCCGGCCGGTGCGGCCGACCGGGTGGATGCGGCCGATGTCGCGGCGGAAGGCGACCGGATCGGGCATCGACTGAATGAAATCGACGTTCAGGTCGGTGTCGATCCAGCCCGGGGCGACGGCGTTGCAGCGCACTTCGGTCGAATGATCGACCGCGACGGCGCGGGTCAGCCCGTGCAGCCCGGCCTTCGACGCGCAATAGGCGGCGTGGCGCGGGTTCGACCCCAGCCCCTCGATCGAGCCGATGTTGACGATGCTGCCGCGGGCCGCGCGCAGATGCGGCAGCGCCGACCTGATCAGCAGGAAGGGCGCAGTCAGGTTCACGCGGATCGTGCGTTCCCAGTCGGCGAGGGTCATTTCCTCGACCCCGGCCTCCTGCATCATCCCGGCGTTGTTCACCAGAACGTCAAGGCGGCCGGCCCTTGCCACCACCTGATCGACCACGCCGGGCAGGCCAGCCGGGTCGGCGAAATCGGCGGCGATGGCTTCGAATTCGCCGTCCGCACCGCGCTGGGCGGTGAAGACACGTGCGCCCTCGGCCGCCAGTCGCCTGGCAATCGCCTGGCCGATGCCGGAACGCCCGCCGGTCACCAGCGCCACTTTCCCCGAAAAGCGCGTCATTTCACCGCCTTTCCGCCGTTCACCTCGATCAGCGCTCCGCACAGGTAGCGCGCCGCGTCCGAGGCAAGGAACAGGATCACGTCGGCGATGTCTTCGGGCTCGGCGATCCGGCCCAAGGGCACGGTCCTGCCAAGCTCGGCCACTGCGGTATCGGGATCGAAGCCGCGCCTGGCAAAACCGGTGCGCAGCATCGGCGTGTTGACCTCGTTCGGGGCGACCGCGTTGATGCGGATGCCCTGGTGGGCGTGGTCCATTCCCATGCACTGGGTCAGCGAGGCCAGCGCCGCCTTCGACATGCAGTAGATCGCATGGTCCGGCCCAGGCCGGAGGCCCCAGCAGGAGGCGGTGTTGACGATCGCCCCGCCGCCCGCCGCCGCCATGATCGGGATCGCGGCGCGGCTGATGCGGAACGGCGCCTCGACGTTGACGCCGATGGTCAGGCCCCAGTCGGCATCGCTGGTGTCGGTGACCTTGCCGCGGGTGATCACGCCCGCGTTGTTCACCACAAGGTCGAGCCGGCCGAGCGCCCCGGCCGCCGCTGCCGGCAACCCGTCGGCATAGGCCGGCTCCCGCAGGTCGCCGGGCAGATGCGCTTCGGCCCCGATCCCCGACACGTCACGGTCGGCCACCGCGACCCTTGCCCCTTCGGCGCGCAGCATCCGCACCACCGCGGCACCGATACCGCCCGCCGCGCCGGTCACCAGCGCGGCCTTGCCTTCGAAACGTCCCATGTCCGACCTCATGCGTAAGACGCATTCGCGCGACAGCCGCAGCGCGTCGCGGGTCGGCAGGCCGCGGTTGCCGTCGGCGGCCAGCCGCACGCCCTTGCCCTTGATCACCTCCCAGACCTTGCGCAGGACGGCGATGTCCACCTCGACCGGGCGGCCGCCGATCTTGATCTGCAGGCGGGGATAGCCCTCGGCCACCTTCTCGGCGGCGATGCGGGCGATCTCGTCGGGTTCGCCGACGCCGGTGGCGTAGTAGGAGGGCACGTTTTCGGTCGCGGCGCCGCCCAGCAGGTCGGCCACCCGCAGGCCGGTGGCCTTGCCGAGGATGTCATGCGCGGCAATGTCGACCGCCGCCTTGGCATAGCGGTGGCCGTTCAAGAGGCTGTCCATCTTGCGCCGCAGGCTCAGCGGATGCAGGGTAGAGCCGATCAGCCCCGGCCCCATCTCCTCCAGCGCCGCCCGCGCACCCTTGGCGTGGCTCGGCGCATAGGTCGGGCCGACCGGGCAGGTCTCGCCCCAGCCGACCAGGCCGGTGTCGGTGACGATCTTCACCAACGTGGTATCGAGCGAATACACCTTCGCATTGGCCATCGTGTAGGGGCCGTTCTTGACCGGAAGATCATGGGCGTAGACGTGGATTTCGGTGATCTTCATGATGCTTCCAGAAAGAACAGCCGCCCAGGGGCGCCCGTCACAGTGAGGTCAGTGTTCGGTGTTCAGTTCATCCACCGCCGGGATTTCGCGTTCGCGCCGGGCGATGTAGTCGCGCAAGGCCTCGTCCACGCCCGCGTCGAGCCTCGGTTCTTCATAGTCGGCCAGCAACTGCCTGGCCCGGTCCAGCGCCCGCTGGGTGATCTCGACCGACCCCTCGGCCTGCCATTGCTCGATGCTGTTGTTGTCGAACAGCTTCGGCATGAAGAAGGCGCGCTCGAAGTTCTCCAGCGTGTGCGGGTGGCCGAGGTAATGGCCGCCGGGGCCGACATCGCGCACCGCCTGCATCGCCTCGTCGAAGTCGTCCCAGCGCGGGCCTTCCGCCATGCGGTAGCCCATCTGGCACATCTCGGCATCGACCACGAATTTGGCGACCGAACAATGCATCCCGGCTTCGTTCCAGCCGGCGGAATGCCAGATGTAGTTGGCGCCCGCGTGCAGGACCGCGTTCATCGTCATCGCGCTTTCATAGCCCGCCTGCGCATCGAAGGTCTTGGCCCCGCCGAGAAGGTTACTGGTCCGCCACGGCACGTTGTAGAACCGCGCCATCTGGCCGATCATGAAGTTCATGAGGCTGATCTCCGGCGTTCCCGCCATCGGCGCGCCCGACTTCATCGAAACGGTCGACAGGTAGTGACCGTAGATCGCCGGGGCGCCCTTGCGGATCACCTGGGTATAGGCCAGCGCGCTGAGCGCCTCGGCGTTGAGTTGCGCCACGGCGGGGGCGACCGAAGCCGGGGTGTTCGCCCCGCCAAGGACGAAAGGCGAGCAAAGAACGGGCTGGCGGCGCTTGACGAAAGCGCGCATGGCGGACAGCATGGTTTCGTCCCAGACAAGGGGCGAGTTGCCGTTGCAGTTGCCCGTCACCACGGGCGTCTCCTCCATCACGTCGGCGCCGAACAGGATTTGACACATGGTCATCACGTCCTCGGCGTTCTTGCCCGAGGTGGTCATGCCCATGAAGGTCTTGTCGGAATGCTTCATCGACGAATAGGTGATGTGCAGGTGCCGGTGCGAAACCTTCATGTCCATCGGCTCGACGATGTGGTGCGCGGTCGAATGCAGCGCGGGCGACATGTGGGCCAGCTTGTGGAACATGTTCAGATCCGCGATCGTCGGCCAGCGGCGCACGTCATCCAGATCGCGCAGGAAGGGCGCGCCGGTCATCGGCACGAAGATCGACTGCTTGCCGCCGAAGGGCAGGCTGCGTTCGGGGTTGCGCGCGCGGTAGGTCCAGCCCGAGGGGATGGTGGAAATCAGTTCCCGCACCAGCCCCCGGTCCAGATAGACCCGATCGTCCACCACCTTTGCCCCGGCGCGCTTCCAGTCGGCCAAGGCGATCTCGTCGCGGAAGATCACGCCGACTTCCTCGAGGATCGACATCGAGGAATCGTCGATCTTCGCCACCTGTTCCGGCGTCATCGGTTCGCATTCCGGCAGGCCGCTTGTCAGGGCGGGCAGCATGTCGAAATCGGGGGCCGCCCGCATCGCCCTGCGCGCCCCTCGCCCGCCGGAGCGGGCCGCCCTTGCCGATACGTCGTTCATCTTGCGTCTCCCGTCTGGGGTATGCGCCAGCAATCGTCGCACAAGGCCCCGCCCACAGTCACCGGCGCGAAGCGCGCCCGCGATTTTGCGACATCGCGCGCCAAGCAGGGGGGTGTGGCGCGCGGGCGCCCGGGGTGGATTTCCGTTCCGCCCTGCGGCGCGCTGCGATAGTGTCCGGCCCGGGCGGCCGGGCGGGCACGGGCGGCCAGCAACACGGCAGGGACGGAGAGCGGGCGGATGCCAGAGCACGGGGGGGCGGGGTTCAACATCCTCTGCGTCGGCCAGGCCGGCCGGCTCGGCTACGAGACGGTGGTGCTCGCCGCCTCGCTCCGCGCCTCCGATCCGGGCTTCGCCGGCCGGCTGATCGTGCTCGAACCGCAACCCGGGGGCCGATGGCCGGGCGACCCGCGCCTGCCCGCCCCGGTGCGCGCGCTGCTCGAGCGGTTCGGGGCCGATCTCGTCCCGTTCGAGGCGCGCCACTTCGGCGCGGACTACCCCTACGGCAACAAGATCGAGGCGCTTCTCGCCGCGCCCGAAGGCGAGCCCTTCCTCTTTCTCGACAGCGACACGCTGGTCACCGGGGCGCTCTCGGCGCTCCCCTTCGACTTCGCCCGCCCCTCGGCCTCGATGCGGCGCGAAGGCACCTGGCCGGTGATCGAGCTTTACGGGCCGGGCTACGCCGCCACCTGGAAATCGCTCTACGACCGCTTCGGGCTCGACTTCGCAAGCTCGCTCGACCTGACCAAGCCCGACGAATACTGGGAACGCTACCTCTACTTCAACGCCGGCTGGTTCTTCGGCCCCTGCCCCCGCGCCTTCGGCACGCGCTTCCTCGACCATGCGCTTTCGATCCGCGACGATCCGCCGAAGGAGCTTGTCTGCCAGCCGCTCGACCCCTGGCTCGACCAGGTGGCGCTGCCGCTCGTCATCCATTCCCTCGGCGGCGGGCGGCCGGGGCCGGAGCTTGCCGGGCTCGACGGCGCGGCGACCTGCCACTACCGGACCTTTCCCCTCCTCTACGCCCGCGAAAGCGACCGCGCCGTGGCGGTGCTGGAGGAGGTGACCGCCCCCAACCCGGTCAAGAAGGTGCTGAAGGACCACGAGCCGCTGAAGCGGATCGTCTACCAGCACAGGGGCGCGGAGATCCGTGCGCTGTTCGACCGCGATAACCTGCCCCGCCGCGAGCAGGTGATTCGCAACACGATCAAGCGCGCGGGCCTCTGGATGCGCTAGGGCCGGATCGCCCGCCCTCTTGAAATCGCCGCGCGGCGGCGCAACCTGTCGCGGGTGGACCCGGCCCCGAACAGGATGCCCCGATGCGCCCCCTCCGCCTGACCGCCCTGCCGCTTCTCGCCGCACTCGCCGCCCTCGCCCTCGCCGCGCCCGCGGCGGCCGAGACCCGGGTGCCAGCGGACGGGGCAGAGATCGCCCTCTCCTTCGCCCCGGTGGTCCGCGCCGCCGCGCCCGCCGTGGTCTCGATCTACGCCCGCCGCATCGTCGCCGCCCGCCCCAGCCCCTTCGCCGACGACCCGTTCTTCTCCCGGTTCTTCGACCTCGGCCCCACCGTTCCCCGGGTGCAGAACGCGCTCGGCTCCGGCGTGATCCTGCGCGGCGACGGCATCGTGGTGACGAATTTCCACGTCGTCGCCGATGCCGACGAGATCCGCGTGGTGCTGGCCGACGCGCGGGAATTCGACGGCGAGGTGATCCTCGCCGACCGCGACCTCGACCTGGCGGTGATCCGGCTTCAGGGCGCCCGCGACCTGCCGGCGCTGGCGCTCGCCGATTCCGACGGCGCGGCGGTGGGCGATCTGGTGCTCGCCATCGGCAACCCCTTCGGCGTCGGCCAGACGGTGACGAGCGGCATCGTCTCGGCGCTTGCCCGCGCCGGGCGCGCCGGCGGGCCGGGTGCGCCGGAAAGCCGGCAGGGCTACTTCATCCAGACCGATGCCGCGGTGAACCCCGGCAACTCCGGCGGTGCGCTCGTCGACCTCTCGGGCCGGCTTCTCGGCATCAACACGATGATCGTCAGCCGCTCGGGCGGGTCGAACGGCATCGGCTTCGCGATCCCGGCGAACCTCGTCGGCCAGTATGTCGCCCAAGCCGAGGCCGGCGCCAGCCGCTTCGTCCGGCCCTGGGCCGGGATCGACGTGCAGCCGGTGGACATGGATCTCGCCGAGGCGCTCGGCCTGCCGGCACCGGGGGGCGTGGTGATCCGCGCCCTGCACGCGGAAAGCCCTTTCGCCGCCGCCGGCTTCCGCACCGGGGACGTGATCACCCTGGTCGACGGCCATGCGGTGAACGGCCCGGCCGAGCTCGACTACCGGCTGACCGTCCTCGGCCCCGGGGGCACCGCCCGCGTCGCCTGGCGCCGCAACGGCGCCGAGGCGGTGGCAAGCGTCGCGCTTTCCCCCGCGCCGCCGGGCGCGGAACCCCTGACGCTCGGGGCGGGTTCGGCCTTCGCCGGGCTGACGCTCGCGCCCCTCGACGCGGCGCTGATCGACCGGCTCGGCCTGCCCCTGGCGACGACGGGCGTGGTGGTGGCCGGCGTCGCCGGCCCGGCGCGCGGCACCGGGCTCCGCCCCGGCGATGTGCTGGTGGCGATCAACGGCACGCCGGTTTCCACCCCGCCGGATGTCGCCGGCCTCGCCGCCCCGGGCGCGCGCGACTGGACGATCGAGCTTCTCAGGAACGGCCAGCGCGCCGTGCTGCGGCTCTCCGGCGACTGATCCGGAAAGCCTCCGGAATCCCGTTGTGCAGCCGCAGAGACTGACCTAACGTCCGCGCCGACACCGAACAGGGGAGCCGCCATGACCAGAAGTTACGGATTCGACACGCTGCAGATCCACGCGGGCGCCCGGCCCGACCCGGCGACCGGGGCGCGGCAGGTGCCGATCTACCAGACCACCGCCTATGTCTTCCGCGACGCCGACCATGCGGCCGCACTCTTCAACCTCCAGGAAGTGGGCTACATCTACTCGCGCCTGACCAACCCCACCGTCTCGGCCCTGGCCGAACGGATCGCCACGCTGGAAGGCGGCGCGGGCGCGGTCTGCTGCTCCTCGGGCCATGCCGCGCAGATCATGGCGCTCTTCCCGCTGATGGGGCCGGGGCGCAACATCGTCGTCTCGACACGGCTTTACGGCGGGACGGTGACGCAGTTCAGCCAGACGATCAAACGCTTCGGCTGGTCGGCACGGTTCGTCGACTTCGACGACCTCAAGGCGGTCGAGGCGGCGATCGACGGCGACACCCGCGCGCTCTTCTGCGAATCGATCGCCAACCCCGGCGGATATGTCACCGACATTCCAGCCATCGCCGCGATCGGCGACCGGGCGGGCATCCCGCTGATCGTCGACAACACCTCCGCCACGCCCTGGCTCTGCCGCCCGATCGAGATGGGGGCGACCCTCGTCGTCCATTCCACCACCAAGTATCTCACCGGCAACGGCACGGTGACCGGCGGCGCCATCGTCGATTCCGGCAGGTTCGACTGGTCGGCCAGCGACAAGTTCCCTTCGCTTTCGGCGCCCGAGCCGGCCTATCACGGGCTGAAGTTCCACGAGACCTTCGGCCATCTCGCCTACACCTTCCACTCCATCGCCATCGGCCTGCGCGACCTCGGCATGACGATGAACCCCCAGGCCGCGCATTACACGCTGATGGGGATCGAGACGCTGTCGCTGAGGATGGAGCGGCACGTCGCCAACGCCCGCAAGGTCGCGGAATGGCTCGAGAACGATCCGCGCGTGGACTACGTGACCTATGCCGGCCTGCCGTCCTCGCCCTATTTCGAACGGGCGAAGCGGATCTGCCCGAAGGGCGCCGGGGCGCTCTTCACCTTCGCCGTCAAGGGCGGCTACGACGCCTGCGTCAAGCTGGTGGATTCGCTCGAGCTTTTCAGCCATGTCGCCAACCTCGGCGACACCCGCTCGCTGGTCATCCACTCGGCTTCGACGACGCACCGGCAGTTGAACGAGGAGCAGCAGCGGGCCGCCGGCGCCGCGCCCAACGTGGTGCGCGTCTCGATCGGCATCGAGGATGCGGCCGACATCATCGCCGACCTCGACCAGGCGCTGGCGAAGGCCACCGCCTGAGCCCGGCCACGGTTCGGGAGGGGCGGCCCGGCCGCCCCTTCCCTCAGTCGGCGATCTCGTAGACCACCGAGACCGAGGCCGTGACCGCCAGCTCGCCCGGCGCGACCGGCACGTCGGCCGCCTTGGCAAAGCCAGCCTCCATCGCCATCGGCCGGGGCGGCGCGTAGCCGCCGGCCTCGGCGATCGTCATCACCCGGCCGAGCGTCACGCCCGCCGCCTTCGCGTAGAGCGTGGCCTTGGCCGCTGCATCGGCCACCGCCTCGGTGCGCGCCTCGTCCATCAGCGGCCGGTCGTCGGCCAGCCCGAAACTGAGGCCGTTGAGCGTGTTGGCGCCGTCCGCCACCACGCCGTCGAGCACCGCCCCCACGCTGTCGAGCGCGCGCACCCGCACCGTGACCATGTTCGACGCCGTGTAGCCCACCACCGTCGGCGGCGTGCCGTCCTGCTTGCCGTAGTCATAGCGCGGCCCGAGCGACAGGCCCGAGGTCTGGATGTCGCGCGGCTCGATCCCGGCGGCCTTCAGCCGTTCGATCACCGCGGCGAGCTTGGTCGAGTTCTCCGCCATCGCCGCCGCCGCGGTGTCGGCATCGGTCTGCACGCCGAGCGCGACGGTCGCCATGTCGGGCGCTGCCTCCACCCGCCCCTCGCCCATCACCGAAATCGTCGCGGGCGGGGTCTCGGCGGCCAGGGCCGGAAAGGTCACCAGGGCCATTGTGGCGAAAAGACTGAATGCGCGCATGAAAACCTCCGTTGTCGGCGCCGATCATCGTTTTTCTGACGCGGCCGGCAAGCCGATCCTTGGCCCGGTGGCTTTCCTTGGGCGAAAATCTGCTTTAGGACGAAACGCGACACAGCGGCGACTTTGGGATCGGCCGCTCACATGCTACCTGCCCCGGAATGAAGCCTGCTTTCGCGCTCGACCTTTCTCAGGATGCCCTGACGCTGCTCTACCGGCTTGAGGACGGCTGGGCCGATCTGGGCCGCGTCGGATTCGACGATCCGGAGCTGGAAGCGCGCATCGCCGATCTCCGCGCGCGCGCCGAGGCGCTCGCCCCCGGGGGCGTCGCCACCAAGCTGATCCTGCCCGAGTCGCAGATTCTCTACACCGAGGTGGATGCGCCCGGCCCCGACGCCGCCGGCCGCCGCGCCCAGATCGCCGCCGCGCTCGAAGGCCGCACCCCCTACCCGGTCGCGGACCTCGCCTTCGACTGGTCGCGGTCGGCAGGCAGGGTGCAGGTCGCCGTCGTCGCCCGGGTGACCCTGGCCGAGGCGGAGGACTTCGCCGAGACCCGTGGCTTCAATCCGGTGGCCTTCGTCGCGCGCCCCGCGCCCGGCCAGTTCGCGGGCGAGCCGTTCTTCGGCCCGGCCGCGGGCGCGGCCGCTCACCTGCCCGAGGGCGCGCGGCTCGACCGCGATCAGGACCCGGTGCGCATCGTCGCCCTGCCGCCCGGCCTCGCCGCGGCGCTGGGCGATACGGCGGCAGCGCTTGACGGGATCGAACCTCCGGCAGCCGAAACGGCGCCGGAAGGGCCCGGGGACTCTGCGGAACCGGACATTTCCGCCGCCGGACCCGCCGCAGCGCCAGAGATTGACGTCGACCTCGTCCCGCCTCCGGCCGGGCCCGACGCGCCGGCCGCCATGCCCATGGAAACGGTCCCGGTTCCCGAGGCGATCACCGCCGGGCCCGGGCCCGAACTCTCCCCCGAATCCACACCCGCCACCGAATCCACCCCTGACGCGGCGGGCGAGGCCGTGGCCGAGGCGCCGTTCATCGCGGTTGACGATCTTGTCGACGACCTCCCGGAGGGGCCCGCGGCAATGACCGCGGACGACGGCGCAGCGCCGGGAGCGGACCGGCCGCAGGTGCCCGCCTTCGCCTCGCGACGGTCCGGCGGGCCTGCGGCGGACCCGGCCGCGCTTCTGGCCGAGGCGACGGGCCGGCTGCATCTGCTCGCCGACGAGCCGGCCGTGGTGCGGCCGATGCCCAGGCCCGAGCCCAGGCTCGGCCCCGCCGCCGACCTCGCCGTCACGGCGCCCGACATCGACGTGCCGCAGTCCGGCATGGCGGCGGAGGACGCGGCCGAAGGGCTCTCGCGGCGAAAGGGGCCGGGGCGGGCCGCCCTGACCGCGCTGCCGGAGGCACGACACGGCACCCAGGCACAGCTTCGCGCCCGCCAGGGGCGACAGGGCGTGCAGGGTGCCGTCGCACCCGGTGCTCTTGGCGCACCGTCCGGTCAGGGCCGCCGGGCCGCAGCCGGCCGCACCCGCCTCGGCCTCGTTCTGGTCGCGCTCCTCGTCCTCCTGATGGCCGCCGTCGCGCTCTGGTCGGCGTGGACCGGGGGCGACCCCGAGCCCGAACCGCAGGCCGCGCTGCACGTGCCCGAGGATACGGCGCCGGCAGTCGGCGCAGACACCGCCGCCGCAGAGGCCGGGACGGCCGCCGAAAGCGGCGCCCCTGACACTCCGGCGACCGCTGAGCCGGCGCCGGACCCCGCCGTGCCCGCGCCGGACCCCGCCTCGCCTTCCGAAGCGGAAGCGACCCCGCCCGCCGCCGCAATGCCCGCGCCAGCCGACCCGGCCGATGCCGTCACGGCAGCCCTTGCCGAGGCCCTCGCGTCCGAGGTGGTTCCAGAGACGGCTACAGAGACGGCTACAGAGACGCGCCCAGAGGCAGGCCCGCAGGCTGCCGGAGCCGCGGCCGCCCCCGCCGTCGCGCCCTCCGCCACGTCCCCCGTCACCCCGCCCGCCGTCGCGCCCGCCGTCACCCCGCCCGCCGTCGCCCCCGCCGCCACGTCTCCCGCCACGCCCACCGTCACCCCTCCCGCCGGGACCCCGCCGGCCGAAACCGCGCCCGCCGAGATCGCGCCCCCGGTCTGGACCGGCGCCCCGCAGGCCGCCGCCAGCGGCGCCGGTGACCAGGCGTCCGGCCAGTCCTCCGGCGCCGCCGTCCTCGCGGCCGCGACCGATGCCGGCCGCGCAGAGCTTCCCGAAGCGCCCGGCACGCTTGCGGCGGGGCCCGCCGCAGCGCCGACCGATGCCGCACCCGGCCTGCAACCGCTGCCGCCGCCCTTCGGCACGGTGATCACCTTCGGTCCCGATGGCCGGATCGTCGCCACCCCCGAAGGCGTGATCACCCCTGACGGCTTCACGCTCTTTGCCGGGCGCCCGCCGACGGTCCCCGCCGCCGCGCCGCGCCCCGGCGTCACCGTCGCCGCCGCCGCCCCGGCACCCGCATCCGCCACCACGGCCACCGCCACAACCGGCGCCGCGCCGGCCCTCGCGCC